>NZ_JADNRK010000010.1 GCF_015594845.1 Alkalibacter mobilis
CTATTTTCTTGCCTTCCAAAGATACTGAGTTGAATAGACCTGGCTTGTTGCAAAACTTCATTGATTCCAGACAAGTCATTTCGTTGGGGCTGTCTACTGCGATAGGTGTGTCTGTAACTTCCTGTACCAGGTCGATCAACCACTTCATTGTTTCAAGTTCGATGTCGTCGTCTACTGATGCACATACGTCAATAAAAGTTGCTCCCGCTTCTGTTTGGATCTTTGCAAGATTTCTGATGAAATCAGCATCCTTCGCTGCAATGGCCTTCGCTACTGAAGGTATGGATCCGTTGATTTTTTCTCCGATAATGATCATTATCTTACCTCCTGAAAATTATTTAAAATCTACATTCTTATATTGATATATTAAAACCTCTTGAATTAATCATCTCGATGCATTCTGACAAAATTAAGTTCGCAAAAACTAAATCATTTGCAGAATACTCACCTCTTTCAAAGCGTTCACCAATCATGCCGATGCCGTCTTGACAGGCAGCTATTATGATCTCGATCTCTTTTACAGTAGGATCTTTTTCAGTAAAATTTCCAACTAGCTCTAATACTCGTTCTTTTTCTAATCCACCCACTGCCTGCGATAAAGTTTTCGTATCTATATGAAGTCCTTCCTTCTTTAACAGCAATCTTGAATAAGGCTACATCTTCGATTTAAATTTGTGTACTATTAAAGAAATCAAAATTTTCTTTCACTTAAATCTCTAACTGAACGTTTGCTTCCGTTAAGAAGCTTGATTGCGTATTCTTTCCTCTATCATCGGATTCTCTTGATTTTCACCAAAAATATAACATGATAAGAACGTTATAATACATAATGGCCACTCAACATAAATAGGATTTGGAATAAGGGTTTTGACATCAGGTGAAATTAACCATAAAAAGAAAAAGGCGTAGGCTACCAATTGTGTAATAGTGGCGCTGTGTTTTTTTAATAAATCTGGTTTGTATAATATGCTGAGCATTATACAAAAATATGCAGGAGTAATAGCCAAAATTTTTATTGCCACTGATACCATTTCAGTCATATAGTACGCAGCAAAAAGGGTAAGCACTAGCAAAACAAATAAAATCAAACGAGATTGTGACTTGTCGCCTTTTATATGAACTTGTTCACCTAAAGTTTCCTTGGAAGTACTTTGTTTATTCAGTAATGGATTTAACACATCATAGTAAACTAGCTGAACACTTGACATTAATAGAGCTACACCAGTTGAGATATTAACTGCCCATAAACCAGCCATACCAAACCCCGCCAATATTGGGTGTAACGACATAATTACTGTTGGCATAGCCTGAGCCGAAATAATATCAGGAAACTGAATTTTGGCTATCAACCCAAAACTCGCACTGATAAGACTTATTGGTACAATTAAAACTGCTGCAGTGATTATTCCTCTCTTTGCAGTACTTGGATCCTTCGCCGCAAAAGCACATTGTGTGTTCGCTTGTGTCGTTATTCGATTTCCTGGTTCTGAAATTACAAAACTCAAAGCAGTTGCCAAACCAAGTCCATCTGTTAAAGAAAACCAAGATCCACCATTTACGGTGCTTTGAGGCAGATTATTCACTTGTGTTACTAACTCATTCCACCCACCTATACTGATTAATGCGGCAATAAAACATGCAATGAGCGCTATATATATAACTATTACATTAATAAAATTAGCCAAGCTTGTTCCATAAAGACCACCTACAAGACAGATTGTGAAGAAAGCAACCGCAGTAATTGCAATTCCTACTTCATTAGAAATGACTCCTGGAAACATGGATGACAGCATGGCACCACCTGCAACATATTGCAGACAGGCTATTCCTAAAATAATCACCAATTGACCTACTACCATCAAATATCTGCTAGTACTCCCACAATAGTCATGAACCATTTCTGCAGTTGTCGAATAATCCATCGCTCTCATCTTTTTGGCTCCGACTAATCCCAAAGTCAAAACCCCTACTGCTCCCGAGATACCGAACATTGATGCTGATAATCCTACTGATGTGGCTAGTTGAGCTACTCCTGTAGTATTTGTCCCACCAATACACATGCCAGTCATCATCATTACAACCAGAATGTATGGCAAATTTTTCCCTGCCATTAGAAAACTGACTTTTGATCCTTTTAACTCATCTCTTTTTTGTTTGTTTTGTGCCCACGCACTTACACTGAATAAAATTATTATATATAAGATAATAATTATAGAAGCTATTCCCACAAAAATTTCTCCTCTCTAAAATCTGTTCACAATAATGAATGCTTCACCTGTTTTTTTAACAATTACGTCTCATTTACGTTAAAACATTTCTTTATTCAGTTTATCAATAACTTTGTTAATCTCATCATATACCCCAGGATAAACCGCACCTGGTATTCCTTGTGTGATACAAGGAATAAAGTAATGTTTACCGTTAGTTTCGCATGCTCTACGAACTTCCCTTTCCACCAATTCCGGAGTCCAGTTGACAATATCTACAACACCATTATCAATATCTCCCATAAAAGAGATTTTTCCACCGTATTCTTTAATCAGCTCTGAAACCTTGTTTGTTGAGGAACATCCCTGAAAAACATCAATGCCCATTTCAATCATATATGGAACCAACGTTGCAGCATATGAGTCACTATGATGAACAATCAATTCCACTCCATGCTCTTTGTAATATCCGTAGACTTCTTTGTAAGGTTCCAAGAAGAATTCTTCAAACATATCCGGTGACATGAAAGTTGAAGTCATACTGCCCCAATCATCATGGTGAAACAGGCAATCCGGTTTTAAATACTCGCATACTCCTTTTGCATATCTCAATTCATAATCTTTGATGACTTTGATCAAAGCATGCATCTCTTCCGGCTCTTCATAAAAGTTAATCAAACAGTCGTCCACCCCCATTAAGTAATGAAGCTGTTCAAAAATGCCTGGTGCAAAGAAGAACGTGGCAAAAACTTCATTTCGATCAATTTCATTAACGATCTCTGCATATTTTTCCCATTCCTCTGAAGTATATTCAGTCTCTGGAACTTTGACAACGTCTCTCCACTTAGTAATGTCTGTAATTACTTTATGTGCTTCATCATGTACTGGGAAAGCACCTGGTGCCCCCTCAGGCCAGCTGACAGTAACTCCCCAAGAATTAACGACATCCGGTTTTCCCTCTTCTGCACGTGCAGATCTGGCAGAGATTGGATCCGGGCTGATCATTCCATGCCGGGTATTCACACACATGAAAGCTTCAAATTGCTTTACAAAACGGTCAGGATTCCCTCCACGAATCGTTTCAAGAAAATTTTGTCTTTTTGTTAACATGCCAATTCTCCTTTATCATTTATATTTTCACTATGTTTGACTATTTTTCGCATTAAAACTACAGCCTCGTTTTTGTTGGATAGACGAGGCTGTTATTACTTTGATTTAGACAATCTGTAAATTAAATTCGTCACAAACTACTATATGGTGTCCTTAATTAGACTGAATTCATCTAATCATTCAAAACATTGCAAGAGATTTTGATTTTTCTAAAATGGTCGATCATCCTTTCTGATGCCGTAAAAACTTCTAAGCTGGTTAGACAAGTAGCAATTGGCACTTAAATATCAAACTCATGTCGACAGGTATATGTTCTGGAATGATTCCATTTTATACATCTTCAAAAACCAGTATTCTACCATATGTTTTGTTGTCACCTTTCACAAATCAAAATATGACAACTTCATTTTGAATAACTACTTACTTATGTCCCAATTCTTCATGAATTTCTTGCAGTTTTTTTGGTGTGAGAGAATACATTGCAAACATCAATACCAATCCTATAATGATGATGATCGCCGGATACAATGCAAATCCGTTCTTGATGCCATTAACTAATTCCGCAGTCGGTTCCATGTCTGCTATATATCCTGCTGCAGTCAAAACAGCTGCGATGATAATACTACGAACAAATATGGCCGCTTTAATCGGAAAACTGATCAATGACATTATAAATCCACGAACATTTCTTCCCGTTTTCCACTCGCCATAGTCAACAGTTGCAGAATACATGGCAACATTCAAGCTATCCGGCAAGCCATATCCAAGATATGCTACAAACATAATCATTTTAAATGCTGTAGGAGTTACAGGCACTGCCCAGACTATAAGTAGTCCGGCTACAAGAAGAAGCATGCTTACGAAATATGTATACTTTTCTCCAAACTTATTGGCAATTGGTGCTGCAATTGCGGCTGCTACGATCTGCGCTACAGTCAAACCCGTCATGAACAAGGCCAACCCCCCAAGATCGTTGAGCACATATTTGAAATAATAGAATGCCATTCCAAAGATTATGAATCTACCAAGGTATCGTCCTAATTCTACCAACATCAGCCCAATCAACGGCGGATTTACAATAATCTGTTTAAGCATTTCACCGATGGGTGGTTTTACTGTTGCTCCATCTTTTTTCTCTACACCCGTTTGGGCATATGGTTTCGTAATAATAAAGTAAACCCAAAAACACACTGTCATGATGATTCCTAGGACGCTAACCACCAAAGTTGCACCCATGGTAGGATTGCCAATGGCTTCCCCTACAGACAAAATGGAAGAAACACCAAAGTAAGAGAATACCAACGCTCCTGCTGAGTTAAAAATCCCCCGATTAGCGGACATAACAACACGTTCTTCTCGAATTGTTGTCATGGAATTGTTCATGGCAATGTGGGCGGCATAATATGTGTTCCATACCAAGTGGCTAACCACAAACCCAATAAATATGATGATTGCATTGATTGTGTTGTTGTCACTAACCTTGCTAAACTCCATCACATATAGAATTGCTGCAATTGGAGGGCCGACTAAAAGCCATGAACGGTATTTTCCCCATTTCATATCGCTCTTTTCCAGAATTACACCTGCCGTTGGTACCCAGATAATATCAAAGATATTTGTGATCAACAGCAAGCTGGAAGCCAATGCTATAGGCAATTTAACATAGTCTGTTAAAAAAGCTGCCAGAAAAAATACTTCTGCATTGACAAAAATTTGAAAACCAAAGGCTGGCAAACCATATAGATACTTGACTGATTTCTTTAAACTTTCCATTTCTATTCCTCCTCGTATTACATATATCTTTTAATTCCTATACTGCAATATTCACTCCTTCCGTTAAGCTCATTTAAGCTCATAATCAAGTTTTGCTACTAGTACAAAACTTTATGAATCTTGAAACCATATATGATTTTATAATTGCATTGTATATGCAAACGATCTCAATGTCAACAAATATATGTTTTTTATTTGTTTACCTTATTTTATAATTAATATTTTTATTACAATAGGTTATTGCAAGGTCTGAAATTTCGTATAGGAAATGGATCTTTTCTATGTTAAAATTGACATGAGGTGACAATATGACAAGATATAAAAAAGGACTTGAAACAAAACTAAATTTGGTTGCTGCTTCGAAAAAACTTTTTTATGAAAAAGGGATTAATCAGACCAAAATTGTTGAAATATGCCGTATGGCACAGACCAGCCCCAAGAATTTTCATTACTACTTCGATTCAAAACTTGATGTAGCCGGCATAATTCAAGGAGATTTTTTAGTAGCCACATATGTTTATATTGATAACAATGAAAAAAACTTAAATTGTGTTCAACGAAACATCCGATCTGCAATGATGCATTACAGCATTATTTTTAATGATGAAAATAATACAAAATATTTTCATGAAGTTCTTAAAAACAGAACTATTTCCGATTATATGGGAAATAATGTCAGACGCATTTATTCCCAAATAAACAAAGAATTTAAACTAGGTTTTAGTGATAAAGATCTTCAATTTATCAGTAGTGCTGACATGGGAGTGCGACGGGAACTGGCATTGAAGTATATTGAAGGGGGCTTCCCTACAAATATTATCGAATTTGTCTCCTATCTCTATTCATTTACAGGCAAACTTTTTGAATTGGACAAATCATTGATACAAAATTATACTGATGAAGCAATTCAATTTATTGAAAATAATAATTTTAAACATGTCAAACTACTCGTATAATCGTATTCATCTACGAGTAAGAAACTTATGCTTGATTTATATCGATTTTATACAAAAAACAACCCCTTGAACAGAAATCTATCTGTACAAAGGGTTGTTTTTTATTTACTTCGCAATATCTTCTCCATTGATTTTCCTTTTGCCAACTCGTCGATCAACTTATCCAAGTATCTAATTTCTCTCATCAACGGTTCTTCAATGTTTTCCACTCTCACACCGCAAACTACTCCTTTTATCAATGTTCTCAAAGGATTTAGTCCTGCAGCTTCCTCAAAAAATGTCTCAAACGTGGTCTGCCTCTTAATTTGTGATTCCAACTCATCTTGACTATATCCTGTCAACCATCGGATAATTTCATCAACTTCTGACTTAGTACGTCCTTTTCTTTCCGCTTTTGTAACATAATGGGGATAGACGCTTGCAAAACTCATTGTGTAAATTTTAGGTTTATTCATTAGAAAACCTCCTAGAATAACATTTTCAGGCAGCTATCCTGGCTATTGCTTGTATTGAAGTTCATAGAGAACTCTAAATATTCCATCTCTGCCAAGCAGTTCATCCTTTGTTCCCTGCTCTGCAATCTTACCATGACTCATTACGATTATATTGTCTGCATCCGCTATAGTTGAAATCCGATGTGCGACTGCAATCATGGTTCGATTTTTACTCATCTTGGATATAGCATCCTGGATAAGAAGTTCCGTTTCAGTATCTATGTTAGCTGTAGCTTCATCGAGTATCAGCATTGAGGGATCAGTAGAAATGGTCCGTGCATAACTCAATAGTTGCCTTTGACCGGCAGATAATGTGGCGCCTCTTTCCATTACTGGTTCATCATAGCCTTTTGGTAATCTGATTATGAAGTTATCAGCGTTGACCAGTTTGGCCGCCTTGATGGCGTCATCACGCTTGACTTCGTCTCTGCCTAGAGTAATATTTCTCTCGATGGATCCGCTGAACAGAAATACGTCCTGCTGGACCAAACCTATGGCACGACGCAGGGATTGAATATCATATTTTCGAACATCAACTCCGTCTATCAATATTTTCCCTTTCTGTATATCGTAAAACCTGACAATCAAATTCATGATTGATGATTTTCCGGCTCCGGTTGCTCCAACAAATGCAACGAATTCTCCAGGTTTTATTCTGAATGAGACGTCTTTAAGAACCCAATCATCTCCCTTGTATGCGAACCAAACATTTTCAAACTCTACTTTCCCTTTAAAACGATCGATAAATATGGGGTCCTCTGCATTTTCTATAGAACTTTTTTCATCCATCAATGAAAAAATCCTTTTAGAGCTGGTCAAAGCAGATTGTATTATATTATATGTCTCAGCCAAACCTAAAATTGGATAAAAAAAACGTTGAATATACTCTATGAATGCATACAGAACGCCAAAGGTTATTACTTCGGTCAAATACCCTTTACCTCCGTACCATATGAGCAAAGCTATTCCTATCGACCTAATCATTTCCACTGCCGGTCTGTACGTTGCAAAGTATTTGACTTCTCTCCTGGATTCCTTCAGATATTCTCTGTCAGCTCTATCAAATTCATCATAAACTTTCTGCTCCTGATGAAACATTTGAATGATACCCATTCCTGAAATATTTTCCGACAGATGATTATTTATCCTTGAAAGAACTTTTCGCTGGCTGTCGTATACCTTACCAATGGCATTTCTAAAAATTACGCTTATTGCTACTATGACCGGAGATAATGAAAGAACCATCAAACCCAATTTTACATTCATAATCAACATTATTATTATTATTCCGAGTATGGAAACCAAATTCTGAAAGAGACTGGTTAAAACAGATGTAAACATCTCATTTAAGTTCTCTGTATCATTGGTAACTCTAGTTACAAGGTTACCCAAAGGATTTGTGTCAAAAAATGACATGGGCAAATCCAATATATGGTCATAAAGTTCCTGTCTGATGGAAAGCAATATTGACTGGCCTGCCTTGTTTAAAACCCAGAATTGACTGTACGTTGCCACAAAATTTATTAATACAGTACCAATATACAGCATGGAAATTTTAAATACACCCGATAATTCTTCATTGAGAAGGTCTTCAGTCATGCCACCAGAAAAATCCATCAAATGGTTGTCGATCATTATCTGCACAAGTTTGGGCTGTAATAGGGATGTTCCTGTTATAATCAATATAAGGAACAAAACAAGAGCAAATTGTTTCCAATAAGGCAGAGCATATTTAAACAGTCTTTTTATAATCTTGTTCTCTTTAAGTATACCATTATTCTTCATCTACTACAGCCTCCTCTCTTCTGAGTTTTTGATCCAGTTGAGTTTCCAGCCGTTGGTGGTCATAAAGAGTTCTATAAAATCCACTCTTATGACTCATTAAATGTTCATGCGTACCTTCTTGTATTATCTTGCCTTCGTCCATGACTATTATATGATCGGCATTCTTAACTGCAGATATCCTTTGCGAAATTAGAATAAGACTTTGTCCCAATTCTCTCAAATGTTGCAGTATCTCATCTTCGGTTTCAGTATCAACGGCGGACAAAGAATCGTCTAATATCAGAAGGGGGGCATGTCTCAGATAGGCTCTGGCTATGCAAAGACGTTGTTTTTGCCCGCCCGAAAGAGTAACTCCCCTTTCCCCTATTATCGTATCGTATCCATCAGGCATCGATGTGATGTCATCGTGCACTTTGGCAAATTTTGCAGCTTCCTGAATAAAATCGATTTCTATCGGTTCTTTCAATGAAAATGCAATATTATCCGCAACAGACCTTGAAAACAAAAAACTGTCTTGTGGCACAGCTGCTATGGAGCTCCTAAGTTGTTCCAATTTTAATTCTCTTATATCTACACCAGAAAACAATATTTTCCCGTTTGAAACGTCGTAAAGACGAAGCAACAGGTCTATTATTGTTGACTTTCCGCTACCTGTTCTTCCTAAAATAGCTAAGCTCTTGCCAGGTTTGAGTTCAAAACTTATATTTTCCAATACCCTGGGTAAACCATCTTCATATCTAAAACTTACGTTTTCAAATTTAATGCTTCCGTCAGGACTTTCTATCTCTACAGGATTTTCTTTTTCGACGATTTCATATTTTTCTGCAAAGATTATATTCAATCTCTCCATGGAGGCAATTCCCCTCTGAAACATGTTTGCTATCATTCCCAGCGCTACCATCGGCCATATGATCATGTGAAGATAATTGATTACAGCTACAAAAGCACCTAATGTGATTACTCCTGTGAGTATCTGATGGGATCCAAAGACGAGAAATACCACAAAACTTATTCCTGAAAACAAGTCAATAATTGGATGAAACAATCCGTTCATGCGCACCAAATCCATATTCCTTTGTCGATACTTTTTGTTTACGGAAGAAAAACCTTTTGAACGAATATTTTCCACTCCCGTGGCTTTTATCACTCGAATTCCTGATAAATTTTCCTGAACTTCTGTTGTTAGTTCAGAAAAAGTATTTTGCACATCTTTAGAACGTTTTTGAACAGGTTTTGATACGATGCCTATAGCCAGCGATATAAAAGGCAAGGCTAAAAGTGCCACCAATGTTATCTTGAATCCTACTGTCACAATCATCATGAAAACAGTCAACAAAGTCATGAAAACGGAGTCTATTATCATCATGATCCCTCCGCCCATGGAATTGGATACGGCCTTGACATCGTTTGTTGCATGAGCCATAAGATCCCCTATTTTATTGTGTTTATAATAATTTGCATCAAGGATCAAATAATGCTTAAAAAGTTTATCTCTTAGCCAATATTCAAGTTCCTTGGCTGTGCCATAAAGTTGAGTTCGCCATATATATCTGCCGATTGAAATAAAGATACCCAGTCCCAATATGCCCATAACACAGATCCAGACCTTTTCAACATTCAACTGACCTTTCTGTGCCCAGTCGGTGAACATTCTAAGTACCTGCGGTACCATCAAATTAGCAACATCAACCAACATTAAAAGGACTATTCCCACGATGTAATGATGCCATGTCTTTTTTATAAAAGGTAATATGGTTTTGTATGCTCTCACTTATCCACCCCGCAAAAAAACTGTGGAGCTGTTAAACTCCACTTTTTATAGTAATCGTATATTCTTTTAGCTAAAACCCATCCAATTTTCTTTTGTGTCATTTTATTAGCTCTGCATTAATGTTTTATGCAAAAATTCTTTCATATTCTTGTTGATCAAAAGGAGCCCGTCTTTTTATACATTTATTTTTGCATAAAGTACAATTTAGATATCCCTCACCATTTTCAAATATTATCCCCGAGCTGGCGTTCCAGGGGATTATATAATGGTGCTCATTCAATCTTGCTCCTGCTTCTTCAACGTTTCCAATAAGTTTAAATAAATCGACATTGTTTTTGATTGGCCAATCGGGCAATGATCCGGGATTCATATATGCAAAGCTTTCAAAACCGAATTTTTCCTTTAGGTAGTCTTCCATATATCTCATACCCTGATACAAAGCAGTTCCTTTGACCATGTCTTTTATAACAGCTTCTTCAATTCTGTCTTCATTATCAAGTTCATCACCAATTGTCAATACATACAAAAAAACCTTGTCGATGTTCTTTAAATTGTCGGCCATTACCTTACTATTGAAAACTACGTCATTTATCTGAACCGTACCGTTTTTTATCTCACCAACATCAGCCCATCTAAGTACCGCCTTGCAGCTAAGTTTTTCTTCAGCTATTTTCAGTACTTTAACAAATTCTTTTTCAAATCCAGAATTTTTTCTGATCCTGTTGATTTCCAAAGCTTTATCCAAGTCAAACTTTAAAGGTATCCTGTCCAGTAATATTCTATCCATATTTTAACCCCCCATGGATAAATTGTCTCACTATATACTAAAATTTTCAATAGAATTATAATTTAAACTTTTCAAATGTATTTCCATTATCAATTTTCAACTATTTTCTATAAAATATCAGTCCCATTAACAAGATTCCAACGGAAATCAAAAGATATAGCCCTATACTCGGATTGGTTATCCCTCCGTATAATATAACCAATGAACCAGCCAAAGCACAAATTGGGATCACAAATCTCTTCAACATATTCAAATCTCTAAATTCTCTCATATACCAAATATACAAAAATACATATAAACCGTAAACCATAACTATAGGAATCTCATCAAGTCCTATATAGCGCCCCCAAATCTCGTTGATACTTGTATACCACAAAAGTAGATAAGCCATGGAAACAGCTCCAGAAAACACCGCTGCCTTCAACGGCATTTTTGTTTTGAAATTTATCTCTTTCAACACATTCGGCATTGGCCCCTGGTTCCTGACAGCCAAAGAATAGGGCAATCTAATAGTCGATAGTACCAACCCATTTAAAGTTCCAAGGCACGAGATTACTACAAACCCAGTCAATACGCTTGCTGCTATCGAACCAAACATGCTGCTAGCCGCAATCGATACTGCGTTGTCGGCTTCAATAACGATCCTATCTGTACTGAGAACGCCCGATATACCAAGAAAATATGCGATATAAGTTAAGAATACTATGAACGCCCCAATTGTCAGAGCTTTAGGTAAATTTTTCTTTGAATCCTTGATTTCAGAATTTATTGTTATAGCTATTATCCATCCTTCATATGCAAAAGCAGTCGCAACTACAGCAGACGCAATTGTCCCACTTTTACTTCCGATGTCGCTGGCTGCAGCAGAAAAATTCGACATTGTGACACCATTTATCAATCCAGAAAAAATTCCTACCACACCGATCAATACCAGCGGAATCAATTTTATCAACGTTGTTCCTACTTGTAGTCTTCCAGCTAGTTTGGGGCTAAATGCATTGATCAAATACATTCCAATCATATAAACAGCAGCAATTATCCAAGTTTCAACAGAATTGGCTGGATCATCGCTTCCCATCAAAATCATTGTGTACATAGAGGAAACCCAGGCCAGAATTGCAGTAAGCGGCGAAAAGTATAATATCCAATTAAACCACCCCACAAGGTAACCCGCCTTGTTTCCATATGCCTCTTCAGTATAATCTACTATACCGTTCGATTTTTCGATTCGATGGGCAAATTCTGCAAACACCAGGGAACCAAAAATCATTGAAAAGGCACCCAATCCCCAAGCCACCAATGCCAATATAAGATTACCATTAGTAAGAGTCAACACATCATCAGCCTTAAAGAAAACACCCGAACCTATAACCACTCCAACTACCATGGCTATTGCCGTATAAAGCCCATATTTTTTTTCCAAAGTATTCAATAGCTTTCCTCCAATCAGTAACGCCTAAAATATTATACTACAAATCTCCAGAAAAATAACGAAAACTGTCATTAATACGGCAGTTTTCGCTAAAATTAACAATTTGGTGTTTTCAATATTCTTTCAGATCTATTCGATTAATTCTATCTTGTAAGTATCATAACCGAATAATAGGTTTAACAGTCTTCCCATTTTTTGAATCATCAAAAGCTTGATTCAGTTCTTTGAATTCATAGAATTTAACCATTTTATCAAATGGAAATTTCTTTTCCTTATATAGTTGAACCAATTTGGGAATAAACAGTTTTGGGATGGCATCCCCTTCAACGACACCAACCAGATTTTTTCCCACTCCCATAAGTGCCGATTGCAATTTGATCCTGAATTCTTTTTCACCGCTTGAAGCTACGACAGCACAAGTTCCCAGGGGCTTCAAACAGTATAACGCTTCATTCACCAATTTCTCAACACCTGTGGTGTCCAAACTGTAATCCGCCCCGTTTAATGTGATCTTCTTGATTTCAGCGGTGATATCTTTGACTTTATTTCCGTTTATAACATGTGTGGCTCCAAGTTCTTTGGCCAAGTCCAATCGCTCATCAACCGCGTCCACTCCTATTATATTTGAGCATCCCATAATTTTAGCAGCCATCACTCCACTTAACCCAACAGCACCACATCCGAATATCACAATGGAAGTTCCCGGCCCCGGCTTGAGTTTGTTCATTACTGTCCCTGCTCCAGTCTGTATACCGCATCCTAATGGTCCCATTAGTTCTAAATCAACTTCATCATCTATTTTTATTGCATTCCTCTCATCAGCAATTGCATAGGTGGCAAAACTTGACTGAGCAAAGAAAGTGGATATTTCTTCCCCATCTTTTTTCAGTCTTTTAGTATTATCCTCATAAACTCCTAAAAAACTGGTTTTAAATGCCTCCACACATTGACTTGGGTGCCCCGTCATACAAGCTTCACACCTGCCGCATGAGTAGACGGTAAGCACAACGTGATCGCCAGGTTTGAGGTCTCTTACATTATCTCCAATTTTTTCTACTATGCCAGCTCCCTCATGTCCGAGAACTGCCGGCAATGGGACAGGCATTTCTTGATCTCTTGCTACTGCATCCGTATGGCAAACACCACAAGCTACTACTTTAACTAAAACTTCCGTACTTTTAGGTTCAGCTATTTCAATCTCTTCAAATTCAAATTGTTTTCCCGCACGCCTGACTACTGCTGCATTTATTTTCACTAAAAACACCTCCTGAATACTAAATACACTAAAATTTCATTGACTAATCATTTAAAATAAAAAATTCAGGAAGTATTTCAAGGTTTATTAAAAAACAAGGCTGCCTTACGGCAGCCCTGCATTTTACTCTACAACAATTTTCATTTTTTTTATCAATTCCATGACACCATGTTCTACTTTTGCCAAATCTTCCTCGCCCGGTTTACCTCTGAATTCAACGGCAGGTACAAAGTCCCAGCTCATCTTATGCTTTTCAATTATTTCATTCAATTCCTTTTGAGCTCCTCCTGACCATCCGAATGATCCAAAGCTAAATGCTGCCTTGCCCGTTATTTTTTTTCGGCCTACTTCATCTAAAGCTGCTGCTACAGGCGGAAACATTTTGTATTCGTATGTAGGGGCGGCTATAATTATACCGGCAGATTTATATACAGCTGCCACCATGTCACTTTCCGTGCATCTTGGCATCTCCATGAGATTGACGGATATATTTTCTTTTTCAAGAACTTCCAGCGCACGATCCAAGGCTTTCTTTGTCATTCCATACATCGAACCCCACAAAATTGCAACTTCTTTCTTCCCTTTTCCTGAACCATATCCCACATATCTTTCGTAGTCATCTATAATTTTATTTGGATTTGTCCTATATACCGGTCCATGTCCGGGTGCTATAATTTTGACATCCAATTCTCGCGTTTTATTAATTGCCTTTTGAACAAAAGATGAAAATGTGGCCATTACATTTGAAAAATATCTAATTCCTTCTTCTTCAAAAAACTCGATTTCTTCATCTGTCATTTCATCATCGAAGTAGTGATCTTTGATCCGTCCAAATGACCCGAACATGTCACAACCTAAAAGTGTTCCTGTTTGAGTATCCAATGAAATCATTGTATCCGGCCAATGAACGTTGGGCACTGGGTGAAAACTGATGATTTTTCCTTTTCCAAGATCCAGGGTTTCGCCTTCTTTTACGGCTACAACATTTATTGTCTTGTCAAAAAATGCGTTCAACAGATCCGCTGATTTTTGTGTGCAATAGATCGTAATGTCATTTTTTATCTTAAGAAGACTTTCCAGCCATCCAGAGTGGTCAGGCTCCATGTGATTAACAATAACACAATCCACATCTTCTATTTTTACACCTAAATCTCCTAAGGATTCGTATAGATTCTCGGGCACTCCGTCCCATCCTATGACACCATCCACCAAAGCTGTTTTTTCACCTTGTATTATGTATGAGTTCAAGGTAACCCCATTTGCAAGATCCCACATGCCTTCAAAAAGTATATCTTCTACATTCAGTGACAACATGTGAATTCCATCTGAAATTTTTATAGCATTCATATAAATTTTCACCATCCCTTTTTATTTGCATAGTTTTATAATATCAACTAAACAGATTTAATTCAATGAATTGTTAATTGTTTCTCAATTGTATTTCTTGCGGCAATTGGCAAAACTTGATTCCATTTATAAAATCATGCCATGTAAATTATTTGAACATACATGGCATGATTTTAAATTTATCTTTATCTCAAGATACACTTGTTGTAAAAATTACCATTTCACATCAATACTCCAATATTCTGTCAAGTGTTTTCGCCACTTCAACCCAATCGCTTACCTGTTTTTCGGTAGGAAGTCTTCTTACGAGTTTTTTAGTTTCATTTACTTCAATCATCTTTTGACATAGATTTTCAGGTTTTCTTTTGGATAATTCGGGGACTGTATCCACACCCGAAGCCTCCAGTAATTCAGCATATTCGCCACCTATTCCTTTTATCCTGCACAAATCTGCATGATTGGCAAATTTCAGTATCAATTTTTCTGATATTTGAGATTCTTCCGCTAATTTCAACCTGCCTTTTTTAGTTTTTGCTGCTTCAAGAAGTTTTTCTACAGAAGTTATACCTATTTCCTTCAACTTCAGTTCGTAACTCTCACCAATTCCTTCAATCAAAGTTAATTTTGACACATCTATTCCCCCTTGAATTTGTTTAAACGCCTACACTAGGTTCTAATGTCATGGACAAAATACCACCGCCCCAAATCACAATGCCTTATACCTATTTCTATCCAATATTTTGAAAATTAAACGTGAGCATTTTTTAGAATCCAAATACAAAACCCACCGCCGGTATTTAGCAGTGGGTTAAGTGCATTTTATCTTTGATCGCTACCTGGTGTTCCATTATTTTTCAATACAGCTTGTGCTGCCGAAAGCCTTGCAATCGGGACTCTGTATGGTGAGCAGGAAACGTACTGCAAACCTACCTTGTTGAAGAATTCAACAGATTTAGGATCTCCTCCATGTTCTCCACATACTCCCATTTTCATGTTTGGTTTAACTGATTTGCCCAGTTTGACAGCCATTTCCACAAGTTTTCCTACGCCGTCTACATCTATACTTTGGAAAGGGTCATCTGTAAGTACTTCTTTTTCCCTATACTCCGAAATAAACTTACCTGCATCATCTCTTGAAAAGCCAAAGGTCATCTGGGTTAAATCATTTGTACCAAACGAGAAGAAATCTGCATTCGATGCTATTTCATCTGCTGTCAAAGCCGCCCTGGGAACTTCTATCATAGTTCCTACCAGATAATCAGTTCTTTTACCCTTTTCTTCCATTATCTTTTCAGCTGTTTGGACTACGATCTCTTTCACATAATCCAGTTCTGATTTTATGCCGACCAGCGGTATCATTATTTCGGGTATGATAGTAGTTTTTTCTTCATCTTCAACTTCCAATGCAGCTTCAATGATCGCCCTCGTCTGCATCTGAGCAATCTCCGGGTAGGTGACTGCCAAACGGCACCCTCTATGCCCCAACATTGGATTGAACTCATGAAGACTGTTTATGACTTCTTTCAGTTCACTAACATTCATTTCCATTTCTTCGGCTAATGCAATTATATCTTTTTCATCCGTAGGAAGAAATTCATGAAGTGGCGGGTCAAGCAGCCTTATAGTAACAGGGAATCCTTTCATTACCTTGAATAAACCTTTAAAGTCTTTCTTCTGCATTGGCAGAAGTTTGTTTAAGGCCTTGTTTCTTTTTGTCAAAGTCTCGGACAAGATCATCTCCCTTACAACAGGTATTCTTTCTTCATCAAAGAACATGTGCTCTGTACGGCAAAGTCCAATCCCTTCAGCTCCAAATGACAGAGAAGTTTCCGCATCTCTAGGTGTATCTGCATTTGTTCTGACTCCCAGTATTCTCCTATCGTCAGCCCAGCTCATCAGTTTGGCAAAGTCACCTGACAATGTTGGTTCTACTGTCTTTATGCTGCCTGGATAAACTTTGCCTGTGCTGCCATCCAAGGATATAAAATCCCCTTCGTTGATTTTAATATCACCGACTGCAAATATTTTTGAATCTTCATCGACTTTGACCATTTCACAACCGGCTACGCAACACTTGCCCATTCCTCTTGCCACTACGGCTGCATGTGATGTCATTCCACCCCTGGAAGTAAGAATGCCTTGCGCAACGTTCATACCTTCTATGTCTTCGGGAGAAGTCTCTTTTCTTACCAAAACCACCTTTTCACCTGTTGAAGCAGCCTTGACTGCATCTTCAGCCGTGAAATAAACTTTGCCTGTAGCCGCTCCAGGTGAAGCCGGTAAACCTGTCGCAATGGGAACTGCCATTTTCATGGTTTCTCCGTCAAATGTAGGATGCAACAACTGATCCAGCTGCTTTGGATCGATTCTCAAAATAGCTTCATCCTGGGTCAAAAGTCCCTCTTCAACCATTTCAACTGCTACTCTCAATGACGCATTTATAGTTCTCTTTCCGTTTCTTGTTTGTAATATGTATAATTTACCTTGTTCGATGGTAAATTCAATATCCTGCATGTCTTTGTAATGGTTTTCTAAATTATTTGTGATCACTGAAAATTGCTCGAAAACTTCAGGCATGATATCCTGGAGTTCCTCTATCGACTTTGGAGTCCTGATACCGGCTACAACGTCTTCGCCTTGTGCATTCATCAAAAATTCACCGTAAAGCTTTTTCTCGCCGGTTGCGGGATTACGAGTGAATGCAACACCGGTTCCCGAATCGTCCCCCATATTTCCAAAGACCATGGATTGAACGTTGACAGCCGTTCCAAGATTGTGCGGAATATCATACAAATTTCTGTAAGCGATTGCTCTGGCATTGTTCCAAGATCGGAATACAGCATTTACCGCTTCCATCAACTGCTCGTTTGGTACTTGTGGAAAATCTCTTCCAGACTCCTTTTTTACAATAGCTTTAAAATCCTTTACTATGTCCTTCAAATCATCCACTGTCAATTGTGTGTCGTTTTCGTAACCGAATTTTTCCTTATATTTGTCCAAAACATTCTCGAACCTGAACTTTGGTATCTCCAAAACAACATCTGAGAACATTTGAATGAACCTTCTGTAGCTGTCATACGCAAATCTCATATTGTCTGTTTTTTCTCCTATCGCTATAACGGTTTCGTCATTAAGACCAAGGTTCAATATGGTGTCCATCATACCCGGCATTGAAAACATGGCGCCCGATCTTACTGAAACCAGAAGCGGATTCACTTTGTCACCGAATTTTTTATTAGTTTTTTCTTCGATGGATTTGAAATCTTTGGTTATCTGATCGATAATTTCAGGTGTAATACTTTTGTTGTTTTCGTAATATGCCCTGCATGCATCAGTAGAGATAGTAAAACCTGGAGGTACTGGCAGCCCTATATTGGTCATTTCAGCCAAATTTGCACCTTTCCCCCCCAGTAGAGCTTTCATTGATGCATTTCCTTCTTCAAACAGATAGACGAACTTATTACTCATATTGATTCCCCCTCGCGTATAATTGATAGTATTATGCTTGCAGTTTCCTCTATTGCTTTTGTGGAAACATTTATAACAGGACAACGCAGTTTATGAAATAATTTTTCAGCGAAATCCAGTTCTTCGAGTATTCTTCCCATATTTGCATAAGTAGCCGTATAGTCCAGGCCAAGTGCCTTTAATCTTTCCTGTCGTATATTGTTCAATTTGTCGGGATCATTGGTCAATCCTATTATCTTGCCTTTGATGGGTTCAAAAAGCTCCTTGGGTGGATCGACTTCGGGAACCAACGGTATGTTAGCCACCTTTATGTTTTTGTGAGCAAGGTACATGCTGAGCGGTGTCTTCGACGTCCTGGAAATCCCAAGCAATACTACATCCGCTTTTTTGATTCCTCTTGAATCCTTTCCGTCATCATACTTCACTGCAAACTCAATAGCTTCTACTTTTTTGAAATAATCAGCATCCAATCTTCTGTTTAATCCTGCTTCAAACAAAGGTTCTCTGCTTGTTATATTTTTCAGAGCGTCTATTACAGGTCCCAAAACATCTACTGCAGGTATGTTGTACTGCCTGCACTTTTCATTCATGTATTCTTTCATCTCCGGTACTACCAGAGTAAATACAACAACTGATTTTTGATCTTTAGCTTCATAAAGTATTTCATCGATTTGGTCTTTTTCCAAAACGAAAGGATATCTTTTAATCTCACTTATACTGCTGTTAAACTGAATTTTGCCTGCTTTTGCCACCAATTCCCCGGTTTCGCCCAAGGAGTCGGATATAACGTATATTATTCCTCTTTTTTTAGGTTCCATTGTTGTTTCCTCCTCAATCGTTGCCGATGTTTACCATAGCGTTGGTAATGGTGGTCTTGGAAATTTTACCGATAATTTTCAATCTTTCAATGCCCTTCTCATCTCGAACTCTTTCAACGATTGGCAATGAATCCACCTGGTGATCTATTATCTTGACCGCTGCATCAAAAATCGACTCGTCCTGTTCACAATATACTATATTCGGCATTCTCGTCATGATCATCGCTACTGGCATAGACTTGATGTCCTGGTTTCCCAGAGTAGCCTTTATAAAGTCTTTTCGTGATACTATCCCTGACAAGAATCCCTTGTTTTGAACATAGATGTTACCCGTGTCTTCCAAAAACATCGTAACAATAGCGTCGTATATTGTAGTATCTTCGCTTACGACTACGGGTACGGACTTTACATCCATTACATGAATATTTTTTATAAAACTGCCCATCACACTTATCAAGGATTTCCCTGAGTAATAATAACCAACCTTGGGCCGAGCTTCCAATATCCCTATCATTGTAAGTATTGTAAGATCCGGTCTTAGAGTCGCTCTTGTCAAATTTATTTTCTCAGCTATCTGCTCGCTTGTGATAGGCTGATGCGCTTTGACAATATCCAGAATTTCCATTTGTCTCTTCGATAGTTGTATTTTAGACACCTCCCAAGGTTAAGTATGTTCTATTATTAAGTTTTAACACGTATAAAGTATAACATATTTCTCAAATTATTCTACTACATTTTAAAGTTTTTTTGTGTTTTTAGTATGCAATTTTCTCAGCTATGTAATTTTTCAATTCATTTATGTTCACCCTGATCTGATCCATTGAATCTCTATCCCTGACAGTAACTGTACCGTCTTCCAATGTATCAAAATCTATTGTAATACAATATGGCGTTCCGATTTCATCTTGTCTTCTGTATCTTTTTCCTATACTACCGGCCTCATCGTAATCTATCATAAAATCTTTTGACAATTCTTGAAATACTTCCAAGGCTTTATCTTTTAATTTTTTGGTAAGTGGTAACACTGCGCATTTAAATGCCGCCAGTGCCGGGTGGATCCTCAATACTGTTCTGGAGTCATTTTCATCGATTTGTTCATTTTCAAAACCGTTGCACAAAAATGCCAAAAGTACTCTGTCAACGCCCAATGACGGTTCAATACAGTAAGGAATGTATTTTTCATTTGTAGTGGGATCAGTATATTTTAGATCTTTGCCGGAATGCTCCATATGCTGTTTCAAATCGTAATCTGTCCTGTCGGCTATACCCCACAGCTCTCCCCAACCAAAAGGAAATTTGAATTCAAAATCTGTTGTTGCATTGCTGTAATGTGACAATTCATCATCAGAGTGGTCTCTTAATCTTAAATTTTCTTCTTTAATTCCCAATCCCAATATCCAATTCTTACAATAATTTTTCCAGTAATCAAACCACTCCAGGTCTTCTCCCGGTTTACAGAAAAACTCTAGTTCCATCTGCTCAAATTCTCTTGTCCTAAAAATAAAGTTTCCAGGTGTTATCTCATTTCTAAATGATTTTCCAATTTGAGCTATTCCAAAAGGTATTTTTTTTCGGGATGATCTTTGTATGTTAGCAAAATTGACGAAAATCCCCTGAGCAGTTTCCGGTCTCAAAAATATTTCATTTGCAGTGTCTTCCGTGACTCCTTGAAAAGTCTTGAACATTAAATTGAATTGCCTTATTTCCGTATAGTTTAAAGCTCCACAATTTGGACATTTAATGTTGTAATCCACGATAAAATCGTACATCTTGGAGTTTTCCCATCCGTCTACAATGATTTCCTTTTGATTTGCAATACCAAAATCTTCTATTAGCTTATCAGCCCTATACCTGGATTTGCACTCTTTGCAATCCATAAGCGGGTCATTGAATCCGCCAATGTGACCAGAAGCTTCCCATGTTTTTGGATTCATAAGAATTGCAGAATCTATTCCGACATTGAATGGAGATTCCTGAACAAATTTTTTCCACCACATTTTTTTGACATTGTTCTTTATTTCAACACCTATGGGACCGTAATCCCAACTATTTGCCAAGCCTCCGTAAATTTCAGAGCCGGGATAAATAATTCCTCTCATTTTGCATATGCTTACAATTTCATTCATACTTAGTTCTGCACTCATTTCAAACCTCCATTATATTTTTTAAAATAAAAAATCCCCTGCTCCTGGCAAGGGACGGTATGACCGCGGTTCCACCCTAGTTGACCATTTGGTCCACTTTTAATGAAGATGCTCAAAAGCTCCCTTCAAAAGATTAAGCTGAAAAGCTCCCACCGTCCTTTTCTCTCTAAAAACCAATCTCTTTCTACTCTTCTTTTTCATAGCATCGTATTAAATTTTCGTTATTATAAGTTAACAAAATTTTTGCTGCTTTGTCAAATGTTATTTGCAATAAATTCAAATGATTTGATTCTTCTTCCTACATGACTTTCCAGTATCTTATTTAATATATCCGAAATGTACAACCACCTTTGGGGGATTTTATCCATACATATCAATGCTTTCAATGATGATCTATGAATATTTTCCAGATATGATATCTCTTCTCGATTTAAAATATAAGAAGCACCATTTGTCTTGAGGCAATCTTTACATAGAAACACGCCTTCTGAAGGCATCAAACCTGATAAATCGGAAGGTTTCCCGCAAATGCCGCACTCTGAGAAGTTAAGTCCAAATCCCAATGCTGACAAAAATTTTAATTGAAAGGCGAGCAGCACAATATTATCGTCTTTCAGCGAATTGCTATTCAAAAAGTACAACAGATTCAATGCCATTCGCAAAACCTGATAATCGGATTCGTAATTCTCAAATGAAAGATCAATTGCTTCGACAAAATATGCCGCCTTGGATAATTTACCCAAATCATTTCTTAATTTGTGAAAAGACTCTACTATCTCAGCTTGATTGAGATAAGCAAAGCTCCTTCCTGTGTAGTATACGAAGTTACTGTAACAAAAAAGCTGGGTGGCCCCCATAAATGCGCTTTTGGGATTTCGTGCTCCTTTGACCATGGCAGTTATCTTACCGTGTTCTTTAGTAAATAATGTTATGATTTTATCGTTTTCACCGTAATTCATGGATTTGATAACCAACCCTGCCGCCTTGTCCATAGCCATGTTTTTACCTGTTTTTGTCCTGGTTATAACCAAAGCTTCTTAAGTCAAAGTCTTTGTCGCGCCAGTCTTCCTTGATTTTTACCCATAGCTGAAGATTGACCTGCGTTCCCAACAGATTCTCTATGTCTCTTCTGGCTTTTGTGCCAATTTTTTTGAGCATGGAACCGCCTTTTCCTATAATTATACCCTTGTGAGATTTTTTTTCCGTGTAGATAGTTGCCTCTATATCGATCAGCGAACCTTTTTTTCTTTCTTTCATGGACATTATTTCCACAGCTATTCCATGGGGTATCTCTTCATCCAAGCTTTGCAGGGCCTTTTCCCTAATCAGTTCTGCAACTATTACCTTTTCCGGTTGTTCCGTGATCATGTCCTCGGGGAAATACATAGGCCCCTCCGGAAGATACTTTTTCATTATCTCCAATAGTCTGTCAACATTTTCTCCTCTATCAGCACTGATCGGAACTATCTCATCAAAATAATCATATTCCTTCATTATGTCTATTTTCGCTAATATTTCTTCTTTTTTTACCAGATCTATTTTATTCAATACAAGTATTTTAGGAATATTAATATCTTTCAATGCTTCAAGTATGAACTTATCTCCCGGCCCCGGCGCTTTCATATCGTCGGTTAGAAACAATATCAAATCCACTTCTCGCATAGCCGACGTCGCTCCGTCTACCATGATGTTTCCCAGTTTATTTTTGGGTTTGTGTATCCCGGGTGTATCTAAAAATACCATCTGATAATCATCAGTCGTATGTACACACCTGATCACATTACGGGTCGTCTGGGGTTTGGAGGATATAATTACCATTTTTTCCCCCAATATATTGTTCAATAGCGTAGATTTTCCTACATTAGGCCTACCTATTATGCTTATAAATCCTGATTTAAATCCCATCTTGAACCTCTTCCATATCTTTATTTGTAAAACTGTTGGGTAAAAGCTTTCCTATTGTGGTAAGCTTCGCTTCTCCATTTTTATTCATCAAAACAATTATTATATCATCACCAAACTCTATTAAAACCTGGCGACAAATGCCACAGGGATACAGGTGCTCTTTAGTGTCGCCTGAAATGGCTATCGCCTTGATATCAGTATGCCCCTCTGAAACCGCCTTGAAAACAGCGGTTCTTTCAGCGCAGTTTGTCGCTCCATAAGATGCGTTTTCCACATTGCAACCGCCGTAAATTTTCCCATCCCCGGTCATGACAGCAGCTCCTACCTTGAATCCGGAATAAGGTACATACGCATTTTTCTTGCTCTCTTGTGCGACCTCGATCAACTCTTTAAAATCCTGATTTATCTTATCCAATTATACAACACCTCTACGATTCTGTGAAAAAATACCAAGTACCCTACAAAAACAGCTACAATGGCATTTATCAGAACTGCGCCTGCAGCAACATCTTTTGCAATTTTTGCCTTTTCGTGATAGTCTTCCGTAATCATGTCCACAACCTTTTCGATGGCGGTATTAAACATCTCGCTTGTAATAACGAGACTGAACGTTATAAATAGCCCCGTCCATTCCACCATGTGTATATCAAAATACATTCCCGCAGCAATAACCAACGCTACAAAAGTAAAATGAATGCGCATATTCCTTTGGGTTTTCAGACAATAAGATATACCTTCGTATGCATATTCAAAACTCTTTATTATTGATCTAACAGGCTTCATCCAATCACCTTTTCAATTCAAGAATATCCATTATCTCTTTTTCTTTGGATCTCATGACTCTTTTGTCATCTTCCTGCATATGGTCGTACCCCAAAAGATGCAACATGCCATGGGCTGTCAAGTAACTGATTTCTCTCCGAAAATCATGCCCGTACTCTTCAGACTGCTCAACTGCCCTCTTAAAACAAATAATGATATCTCCCAACTGAACCGGTTCAATATCTCCTTCTTCATACATGGGAAAAGACAAGACATCGGTCACAGAGTCCTTGGAACGATAGTCCCTGTTCAACTTTTTGATTTCCTCTTCTGCAACGATGGAAATTGCCACTTCGTAGTCAAACGTAAATTTTTCGATTTTAATTGCAGCTTCGACCGTTTTATTGATAAGGTCAACAAGTTCATCGTCGATTGTTTCGTCGGTTCTATTATCGATGAAAATTTCCATATCTCAACTCTCCTTCTTTTCTTCCATTTCCGGATATTCGATTCGTTGGTGATAAACGCTGTTCAGCACTTTTATGAACACTTCTTTGATCGTCTTTATTTCCTTCAAACTAAGATTACAATCATCGAGCATGCCGTCATTTAATTTTTTCTGAAAAATCTTCTCAACCCTATCGATTATCTTTTCTTCATTTATACCTTGAATACTCCTCACAGCAGCTTCAACAGAATCAGCTAGTGCCAAGATCCCCTCCTCTTTTGAAATGGGTCTGTGCGCTTCATATTTAAATTTATCGATTTCCGGATTTTCTTTGTTTTCAACGGCTTTATGATAAAAGAATTCGATCGCACCATCGCCATGATGTGTAAGAATAAAATTTCTGATCTCGTATGGTATCTTAAATTCTTTTGCCATTTCATAGCCTTTGGTTACGTGATTTTTTATGATTTGGACACTCTTCTCAGGTGATATATAGTCATGGGGATTAATGTCACCCATTTGATTTTCGGTAAAATAAACCGGCGACAGACTTTTACCTATATCATGATAGTAAGCGCCAACTCTGACAAGCAAAGAATTAGCGCCAATTTTTTCAGCTGCATTCTCTGCAAGATTTCCTACGATTATACTGTGGTGATACGTTCCCGGTGCGTTGTTCATCAGTTTCTTCAATAAAGGGTGGTTTGGATTTGCAAGCTCCATCAACATTATAGGTGTTGTAATGTCAAATGCATATTCCCATATGACCAGGGTTCCTAATGTAAGAATTGCAGAAATAACGCCGTTTACCGTCCCATAGGCCATATCTATAATTCCGTTTAGACCAAAGTTGTGATTTATCAGATTATACGACCCTATCAATACAAGATTTGTAATTGAAACCAGCGACCCTGTTCTTAAGACATCTGCTCTTTTGGTGATTTTTATCATCCCAATAGCACCTATATATCCATTTAAAAGATATAGAATTATTTGGATAATATTCAAATTTGATCCAAATGCAGAAATTATCACAAAAAATACTGTTGTCGTAATAGCCAGTCTCTTGTCAGTGAGTAAAGCTATAGTCATGGCCATCATGCTGACAGGAACCAGATACGGAGAAAATGCACTTATGGGAATAGTCATCATCACCATGAAAGAAAACATGATCACCACTATGGCAAATCTGCTTTTATCATTCAATATGAGAACTTTATAAAATTTTTTGAGATAGATATAGTATATCCCGAATATCGTCACCAGCAGAGTGAACACTCCGATTATCAAATACGGGTCATCCAGATAACTGTTTCTCATCATATTATTGGAAACCAACAAATCGATTTTTTCTGAAGAAAGTATCTCCCCCTCCTCAACAAGAAGTTCTCCCTCTTCATATGTGACTGTTTGCACCTTGCTTCTAGCATCTTCTACTGCTTGCTGAGTCTTCTCAACATCCAATATCATGTTTGGTTGTATAACTTTGTTTATGATTTCCATACCCAGAGATTCATTATACAAGTCCCTTTCAGCTATTAAATTTCTAGCTTCTTCTTTTTTTGTCTCCACATCTTGTATATTGATCTCATCAGCATAAAGTCTGTCCAATGTCTCAAGTACCGCATTTTCGACTTTGTTGATTTCTTCGGAACTCAAACTGTTTAAAGACTCGAAAGCCACATCGGACAAATCCATATATCTTGTTCTTAATTGCGTGATTACGTCTTCTGTTAATTCCTGAGATGAGACCACACTAAAAAAACCTTCGATCGTTTCTTTTATATTGGTATTGACATCATCTATTTTTGTATATATCTGTTCAACAGATGCCGCTGCTTGAGATTTCAGCTTTTCCGTAGTTTTTTCGTCCACGATCGTTGTAGGTGCAAATATATTTTCGGTCGCTACATCCCCTTGATCGTAATTATAGTTGGGTGGTAAAGCTAAAAACACCATTATAGCGTAAATCAACAAAAATCCGACCAATGCCGTAAAAATCTGAATATTAAATTTTTTAGAATTATTTGTCTTTTTTGTTGAATCCACGATGCTGCTTTTCTTCTCTTTGATTTTTATTGTTATCACCACTCGTATTCTTTTTAATGTTTTCGTATGCTTCGTAGGCATTAATAATCTTTTGTACCAATTTATGTCGTACAACGTCTCTTTGAGTTAAAAACACAAAAGATATCCCTTCTATGTCTTTCAAAATTTTCGTTACTTTGACCAAGCCCGAAATCTTTCCTCCCGGTAAATCTATCTGTGTTATATCTCCGGTCACGATAGCTTTTGAGCCAAACCCCAATCTCGTCAGAAACATTTTCATTTGTTCGGGTGTGGTGTTTTGAGCTTCATCCAAAATTATAAAGGAATCATCCAGGGTCCTTCCCCGCATATATGCCAAAGGTGCAACCTCTATCAAACCTTTTTCCTTCAATTTTGCAAAGGTCTCAGCACCTAGAATATCATAAAGTGCATCGTATAGAGGCCTGAGATATGGATCTACTTTGTCCTGAAGATCCCCCGGTAAAAATCCCAGGCTCTCACCAGCTTCCACAGCAGGTCTCGTTAAAATGATCCTGCTTACTTCCTCTCTCTTGAATGCTTTTACCGCCATTGCCATTGCCAAATATGTTTTTCCGGTTCCTGCCGGTCCAATTCCAAATATGACTTGATTTTTTTCAATGGCTTTTATATATGACTTTTGTCCCAAGGTCTTGGGCATGATTTTCTTGCCTCTGGCCGTGTAGCATACGATCTCGTTTAAACTCTCAAGATCTACTACTTCCCCTTTTTCCGCCAAATCTATTATATATCTTAAACTTTGTTCATCAACCGGTCTTTTCGCTTCGATCATTTCTATCAAAGCTTTAATTACACTTTCAGCTTTAGCCAAATCAACTTCATCGCCCGTAAGTTTAATGTTGTTGTCTCTTGTATTCATTGTTATGTTCAGTCTTTTCTCTATTTCCTTTGCATGTTCATCAAATTTCCCATACAATTTCATAACGGTCTCAGCATCATTGACAATTATGTTCTTTTCCGCAGCTATTTCCAAACAACGTCCTCCTAAAATAGAATTTCAATAAGATTATATTAACACATGAAGGAGATTTATTCCAATATAAACAAAAGCTACCGAATTAACGGTAGCTTTCAATGCTTACGCATTTAGAATTTCTTTGACGCATTTGTTGATAAGGGCACCATCGGCTTTACCTTTAACTTTCGGCATTACCGCTGACATGACCTTACCCATGTCTTTAACTGATGTAGCACCCACTTCATCGATGGTATCTGACACGATCTTTCTAACTTCTTCTTCTGTCAATTGCTTTGGGAGGTAATCCATCAAAATTTCCAATTCCTTCCGGGCCTGATCCACAAGATCGTCCCTTTGAGCCTTTTCGAACTCTGACAAAGAATCTTTTCTTTGTTTGACCTGTTTGGATATTACCCCCAACACGTCTTCATCAGAAAGTTCTGTCTTGTTGTCCTTTTCATTTTGAAGTATCGCAGCCCTGACCATGGTTATGGTCGCTTTTCTAATACTGTCTTTCTCTTTCATTGCTGTCTTCAAATCTGACATCAATTGATCTTTGAGTGACATTTTATCACCCCTTATCTTACTTTCTTATTTCTCTTTCTGGCCGCCTCGGATTTCTTTTTCCTTTTAACACTTGGCTTTTCGTAATGCTCTCTCTTTCTAATTTCAGACATTACCCCAGCCCTGGCAGTTTTCTTTTTAAATCTGCGAAGTGCATTTTCCAATGACTCGCCATCTTTTATTTTAACTTCAGACATTTTCCACCCTCCCCTCTACTACAATAATGCAACAGAAATAGTAATAGTTTTGTAGCGGGTATTTACAACAACTAGTATTATATATCAGCATCATGACTTCTGTCAATATAACTGTTCAACTTTGAACCTATTAACCTGGAGGCCATGAGAGACTTCTTCCACCGAGCAAATGATAATGCAAATGGTCCACTGTCTGACCACCGTTTTCTCCACAATTGTTGACCAATCTAAATCCAGAATCTACTATGCCAAATTTAACAGCAAGCCTGTTTGCTATGATGTGGATTTCGGATATTATGTTGTTCCCTGCGGATACCGTCAATATTGATTCATAATGTTCCTTGGGTATGATCAAGACATGGATCGGCGCTTGAGGATCTATATCCTTGATAGCTATTATGTTGTCATCCTCATAAACAATTTCCGCAGGTATTTCTTTTCTAGCTATTTTACAAAACAAACAATCTTCCATAAAAATCCTCCTTAGTTCACTATTTTTCCAAATAGGACCCCATTATTGATCCTGCATAATTCAACTTTTAAGATGCGAGACTCGATATTTGCATCCGAACATGCCTGAACTGTCAAATAATTCTTTGTGTGACCTTGAAATGTATTAGTTGCATCAGACACTTCATGTTCAAATAGAACTTCTACCACATTGCCCAGATATTGTTTTTCATAATCAGCTTTCATCTGTTTTGCCAATTCCATCAAAGTTGCACTTCTTTGATCTTTAACTGTTTCATCGACCTGATTTTCATATTCAGCCGCTGGAGTGCCTTCCCGTCTAGAATATTTAAAAACATGCATGTCAGAGAATCCTATCTTTTTAACAAACTGAAGAGTTTCTTCAAAATCTTCCTGGGTTTCTCCCGGGAATCCTACCATTATATCTGTAGTAATAGAAGCGTCCGGATAAAACTTCCTTATGTTCTCTATGACTTTCATGTATTCGTCTTTATCATATTTTCTTTTCATGTCTTTCAAAGTTTTTTGTGATCCGCTTTGGAGCGAAATGTGAAAATGATCACACAACTTGCCTATAGATGTTAATTGCTCAACAAATTCTTCAGTCAATACAGTCGGTTCCAATGAACTGATCCTGATTCGATGGAGATCTTCCAATGTATCCAGCTTTTCAAGCAACCCCATCAAATTTATATTGCCAAGATCTTTTCCATATTTGGAGATGTTTATTCCTGTAAGCACCAACTCAGTATTGCCGTTTGCTATCATTCTTTTAGCTTCTGAAATAATATTTTCAGGCCTTCTACTTCTCACGGGACCCCTTGCATAAGGTATAATGCAATAAGTACAAAATTGATCGCAGCCTTCCTGGATTTTTATAAATCCTCTCTCACGACCATGGATATGATTGATTTCCAGTTCCTCGTATTCCCTAATCTTCATAATATCCTTTACTGCATTGATCCTCAAGCCTTTTGATACGGCTTCTTCAATATACGAGATTATTTTATGCCTATCGTTGTTACCGATGATCAAATCTATCTCCGGCATTTCCTCCAATTTTTCACTTGCAGTCTGAGCGTAGCATCCGCAAACTATGATAAAAGCCTCCGGATTATTTTTTTTTGCACGTCTTATCATTTGCCTGGATTTTTTATCACCCAGATTCGTCACCGTACAAGTATTTATTATATATACGTCAGCCTTGTCATGAAAATCTATGATTTGATAGCCTTCACTTTCAAGCAACTCCATTATTGCTTCACTGTCATATGTGTTTACTTTGCACCCCAAAGTATGTATGGCGGCTTTTTTCATTTAATTCCTCCCATTACAGTTCGTATCTATACACCAACATCGCCATCAGCGCCATGGCTGCGGTTTCCGTTCTTAATATTCGTTTTCCCAAGCTAATGGGTTTTCCCTCACATTGCTGCAGCTTTGCTATTTCTTCCGAAGTAAATCCACCTTCTGGTCCTATAATTATACCTATTGAGCCAGGTCTTTTGTTTTCTTCCATTAAATCCTTCAATGTCACGGATCTTTCATTTTCGTATGCCACAAGCTTTAGATCATCATTCTTTATTTTTTCAATCATTTTCTGAAAACTCAATATCTCGGTCACTTCAGGAATCATTCCTCTGCCGGATTGTTTTGCAGCCTCCATTGAGATTTTATTCCATCGTTGAATCTTTTTATCTTTATCAGAAGGCAATGATACCGTTCTTTCAGTGATTACTGGAGTGATTTTGTCTACCCCCAGTTCCACGCATTTTTGTATCGTCGTATCCATCTTATGACCTTTTGACAAACCCTGATACAAAGTTACACGAACATCCATTTCTGCATCATTACGTATTGAATCAACAATAGACAGCAATGTTTCCTTTTTATTGATTTCATCAATTTCACAAATATAATCGTTGGATTTCCCATCACAGATCACAACCTTTTCCCCGACTCTCATTCGCAAAGATTTGGAAATGTGCATGTGATCTTCGCCCGTGATGGTTATTCGACCGGATTCCAAATCGATAAAGCTTTCATCTATAAAAAATCTGTGCATATCACACCTATTTCTTTCTGGCCACTACTGAGGCCCAGTCATTCAGCTTTTCAATTTCAACGATTTCGAATCCCTCTGCGGTAACCTTGTCGACGACATCATCGAGTTTATCGATTATGATTCCAGAAGAAACAAAAAGTCCGCCCTTTTTGAGAAATGGTTTTATTTGATCAGTCAGGTTTATTATCACTTCTGCCAAAATGTTTGCAACTATCACATCAGCCTGCTCATCTATTACATCCATCAAGTCACCTTCCCTGACTTCGATCAGATTTTCAAGGTTGTTCTTTTCTACGTTTTCGCGGGCTACCTTGACTGCCATTGAATCCAAATCGACAGCTATGACTTTTTCACACTTTAACTTTCCTGCAGCCAACGCAAGGATTCCGGATCCACACCCAATGTCTATAACGACATCTCCAGCTTTAACGTATTGCTCAAGATTTCCGATGCATAGCTGAGTCGTTTCATGAAGTCCTGAACCGAACGCCATACCAGGGTCGATTTCGATTACCAGATCTCCTTCTTCCTTATAATAATTCTCCCAAGTGGGCTTGATAATAAAATTATTTCCTACTTTAACCGGCTTATAATATTTTTTCCATGAATTAGACCAGTCTTCCTGATTTACTTCAGTTATCGTAAGCTCACAACTTCCCGGGTTCAAACCACACGAAGGCAAAGTCTTCAGTCTGTCTAATATGGAATTGATTTGTTCAAAATAATCAGTGGTCTCGTTCAAATAGCCCTTTATTATCGTAGTTTCAGGATCCATTTCCAACAATGATTCGTCATAATAATCCCAATTTAAAGGATTGTTTTTTTTCATGATAAACAAGTCGTTCGGCGATTCTATAACAACTCCCTCCGCACCTTCTTCATAAAAAATATTTGATACAGCTTCTTCGGCTTCAGGTGTTGTCTTGATTTGAACTTCGATCCACTTCATTTTAGCGCCTCCATTTGATTTCCATAAGTAATATCTACGGTAATTATATTAAATAAACTCTCCAAAATCAACAAATGCAATTTTGGCATAACTAACATTATAATATTAAAACATCATATTGTAAATTAAAATCAACAACATCATATGAACAGGATAATAAACATAGAAAAATCCCTTGGGCAATTTTATACTTATTTTAATCTTTGAATGTATTAGAAAGACCGCCAGAACAGAAAAAATTTGAATGCTCGTAAAAGCATATAATACATTGTATCCGTTGATATGCAACCTTATCATCTGATAAGCCAAAGTTAAAATCAAGATTAAAGTCGACTGGCATACTGGACTTGAAAAAAGATAAAATACCAAAACCATTCCAATTCCGTATAAACCGTAATCAAATGTGAAACCAAGATATTCAAGTACTATTAAAGGAATAACCACTGATGTCAAACTTATCAAATATTTTTTATTATCGATCAAATACAAAAAAAACAGTGAAAAGAAAAAAGTAAAAATAACATTTTGGTAACGCGGGTTGCCATAGATGGCCATTGAAAACAAATAAAATGGCACGATGGATAAAACCGCAAAGCCTCCTAATCGGACAAGGTATCTTTTTATATTGCTTGTATGTTTAAATCCCAAGGCTATATGATAAGCAAATATCGGAAATGCAATCCTTCCGATTATTCTAAAAAGTACTTGATTGGGAAAAAATAATGCGCCTGTATGATCTATGGTCATTGCCGCCACGGCAATTAGTTTTAAAATATCATTTCGTTTGTTTTCGTTCAAACAAAACCCTCCTAAATAAGCATGCAATAGATTTTCTTTTGATTTTTACAGTTCAGTGGTATAATGTTATAAATTTATTATACTTAATTTAGAGCTCAAATGATATAAGCAGCTCTTTTTTAAAATACACTAGCAAAATCAATCGGAGGTAAAAAATGAAAGTAATAATAACAGTAATAGGAAAAGACAAACCAGGGATCATTTTCAACGTATCAAAAATCTTGTTTGAAAATTCTGTAAACATCGAAGATATCAGCCAAACAATCATGCAGGACTATTTTACGATGATGATGTTGGCAGACATGTCCAATGCCAGTTCAGATTTTAATTCAGTTAAGTCTTTGCTCGAAAAAGCCGGAGAAGATATCGGCGTTTCCATTAAGATTCAGAGACAAGAATTTTTTGAAAGCATGCACAATATTTAGGAGGAAGTTCAATGACACTATACAATAGTAATATTTTCGAAACCGTAAGAATGACCGAAAAGGAAAACCTTGATATTCGAACTATCACAATGGGCATTTCGCTTCTCGATACGATTGATTCTTCCGGTGAAAGATCAAGACGCAAAATCTACGACAAGATCACCACGCTTGCTGAAAATCTTGTAAAGACCGGTAATCAGATAGAAGAAGAATTTGGGATCCCAATTATTAACAAAAGAATTTCAATCACTCCAATATCCATCATTGCAGCAGCAAGTGATGATAAGAACTATATTAAATTTGCACAAATTTTAGACGATGCTGCAAAAGAAGTCGGTGTGAACTTCATAGGCGGATACTCTGCACTTGTTCAAAAAGATTTCACCAACAGCGACAGAGATTTCATCAATTCCATTGCTGAAGCCCTGAGTGTCACTGAAAGGGTCTGCTCGTCAGTAAACGTAGGCAGCACCAAAACCGGAATAAACATGGAAGCAGTAAAAATTATGGGAAAAGTGATAAAAGACGCTGCTTATCTGACCCGGGACAATGACTCCATAGGATGTGCCAAACTTGTAGTCTTTGCTAATGCGGTCGATGATAATCCTTTCATGGCAGGCGCTTTTCACGGAATTGGACAAGGTGAAGCTGTACTTCATGTAGGCGTCAGCGGTCCTGGTGTTGTAAAAAGTGCTTTAGAAAAAGTCAAAGGGGAGCCGTTGGACATAGTTGCTGAAAACATCAAGAAAACCGCTTTCAAAATTACACGCGCCGGCGAACTTGTGGGTAAAGAGGCTGCAAAGCGACTTAATGTTCCATTTGGGATCCTGGATCTGTCATTGGCACCCACTCCTGAAATCGGGGATAGCGTTGCGAGGATCCTTGAAGAGATCGGATTGGAAAGTTGCGGTACTCATGGTACCACTGCAGCATTAGCCATGTTGAACGATGCAGTTAAAAAAGGCGGAATTATGGCTTCATCTTCAGTAGGAGGATTAAGCGGTGCTTTTATCCCCGTTAGTGAAGACGAAGGCATGATCAATGCAGTTAAAAATGGCTCTATAACATTTGACAAACTTGAAGCTATGACCAGTGTGTGTTCCGTAGGTTTGGACATGATTGCAGTTCCTGGCGATACATCTGAAACCACTATCTCTGCAATTATTGCAGATGAAGCGGCAATAGGCGTTATAAACAACAAAACCACTGCTGTAAGAATCATTCCCGTACACGGTAAAACAGTAGGCGATATGGCTCACTTTGGTGGTCTGTTGGGCTATGCGCCCATTATGAAGTTGAATGATTTTTCTTCTGAAGCATTCATAAACCGCGGAGGTAAAATTCCTGCTCCGGTCCACAGCTTCAAAAACTAGATTTGATCATCCAGTTCATCAATATGCTTTTTTATATTATCGAAATCGTAACCTTTTCCAAGAAGTGCCTGGATCAATCTTGCTCTCAGAGCATAGCCTTCCAGGCCTTTTTTTTGATACTTTGAAAGCAATTGCAGTATCGTCTTATTCAATCTGTTTTCAAATTCTGTTGAATTTTCGTCTGATTTTTCAACCGCTGAAAATACACTTTTGAGAATGTCATATCTAAAGCCCTTTTCTATTAATCGTTTGGATATTTTGTCCAATTTAAGCTTATAGGGATCTTTTGAATATTTCTTGTTCAGTTTCAAGGTGATTTTTAATGCTTTCTCTATTTCTCTATCTTCCGAACAAATTTTTTCAATGTGCTTTTTACAAACTTCTTCGTCGATTCCTCTTTTAATAAGATCCGCAGCGATTTTTTTTATCGGATTTTCTGTAAATTCATTCTTATCCAGAATATATTGTCTTGCGTATTCGTCGTCATTTACAAGCTTGTATTCTTTCAACTTGGAAATGGCGTTTTCTATTGCAAATCCAGGGAACTCTTTTTTCTCAAGATATGTTTCTATTTCCTTTTGTGTTCTATTTTTATATGATAAATAATTTAGAGCCTGAATATAGGCTTTTTTGTTACTGCTGGATACGAGAATCTTTTCTAAAAGCGTTTTTTCAATGTCTTGTCCTTTTTTTAATCCACTTGAAACTAGGGTTTCATAGTCGATTTCAAACTCGCCATAATCATCTATCACCAAGATAAATGTTTTTCCGTTTTTTAAAGGTTTGATATCTGCTATTTTCATGATCAAAACCTTTCGATCCCATCTTTTGATACTTGTCCCAAAATCAATTTTCCTGCAGAGATTTTAGCATTTGATATTTTAATGGCATCGAATACTTTCTTAACAGCATCGTCCAGTCTTGATTTATCATTAAAGTATATTTCTGCCAATATTTCATCCTTGTCAACATGATCCCCTACTCTTTTGTGTAATATAAGACCAACTCCCGGATCGATCTTACTTTCTTTATTTTCTCTTCCTGCACCTACAATCAAAGCAGCCTGCCCAATCATTGAGGCATCGATTTTATTTACATGACCTTCAATAGAACTTCGTACTTCATATTTATATTTGCCAACAGGCAATAATTCGGGGTTTTTTATCATGTCTGTGTTCCCACCTTGAGCAAAAACAAATTCAACAAACTTGTCATAAGCCTTTCTGGTATCAATACTTTCCGTTAAACGCTTCATTGCACTCTTAGTATCTTCAGCTTCTTTTGCCATAATCATCATTTCGGCCGCCAAATGAATCGACAAGCTTAACAACGCTCCTCCACTTTCGCCTCTTAGCACTCTTATAGCCTCTCTTACTTCCAAAGCATTACCTACTGAGCTTCCCAACGGCTCATCCATATTGGTAATTAGTGCCTTTGTATGTCGACCCATGTCATTGCCGATATCCACCATGATCTTTGCCAATTCGAAGGCCTCTTCCTGAGTTTTCATAAAGGCTCCAGATCCAAATTTTACATCAAGTAAAATTGCATCAGACCCTGCAGCCAATTTTTTACTCATTATACTGGATGCAATCAATGAAACCTGATCAACAGTAGCCGTGACATCCCTAAGTGCATATATTTTCTTATCTGCGGGAGCAATCTTTCCAGTTTGTCCTGCTAAGGCGATCTTGTATTTGTTAACGTTTTCGACAAATTCGTCTTTAGAAAGATTGGTTTTAAATCCTTCAATAGATTCCATCTTGTCTATAGTTCCACCTGTATGTCCCAACCCTCTTCCTGACATTTTAGCCACAGGTACACCGCAAGATGCCAGGAGAGGGGCTAATATTATTGTTGTGGTATCCCCAACACCACCTGTAGAGTGTTTATCTGTAATAATTCCTTTAATAGCTGACAAATCCATAATTTCTCCAGAGTTCATCATTGCCTTGGTCAAACTTACAGTTTCTCGCATGTTGAGACCGTTGAAGTATATACACATCAACAAAGCTGAGATCTGATAATCCGGGATTTGATCATTGGTAAATCCATTAACGAAATATTCGATTTCCGAATCTGTCAGTTCATCGCCCTCTCTTTTTTTGATTATTATATCGTAAATCCTCATATCTAGACCCCCTTGGTCAAATATTCAAATCTATTTGTTGCCTCCCTGTCAGACCATTTTGTTATTACTTTATCATCGTAACTTGTAACCAGAGTATTTGTTTCCATGTCGTAGTTCCAAATCAAAGATCCTTCTTTGTATTGCCCTGAAATTGCCATCTCTTCTATGACCCTCGGATTATCCTCGAAAAATTCTTTGTACAACTCTTTCAAAGTCCTGTCGTGGTATCCCTTTAAATCTAAGGCCATTGCCTTTAACATCCATTCGTGACTGTCATAAAAACCTATCAACAACTTAACCAAGTACTTGCGATTTATGAATATCGTCGTGTCTTTACCCAGTTCCTTATTTTGAGGATCCAACTTATAGAATCTGTCAGCATCTATGCCTACGAAGCCCTTTTCGTCAAATCGTTCTCTTAGTATATCTACAAAATCCGCATCACTGATCATTCTTAAAAAATTGTCACAATCCTCATCATCCAATTCATCATCTTCATCTGCTGCAAGAATAATGTCGTTAAAAACGTCTCGATTGATCCACACCCAGTCTATTTTTTTTATGTCATCGAATCCAAATACTTTTTCCACTGGTGACCTTTTGATCATGTTAGTTATTCTTAAAGAATCCATATACATCTCCTTTTTTACTTCCTTTGTTACATATTATCATTTGAGAGAATATTTTTCATTAGTGTTCCATAAAAAAACAAACCCCCTAAGGGATTTGTCCGACAATTCTACTCAAAAACGCCAATCAATTCATTTTGAATTTGATTTTTTGACAGTAGCTCTCCAAGGTATTGTAAATTTCCAGTAATGAGAAAACATGTTGCGGGGCCCGCAGAAATTTGTAGATTGGCCACGATATTTTTAGATAAAATCAAATTTAGACCATTTGTTTTTTGAATCTCACGCAATTCATGAACAATACCTTTAGATCCAACCGGCAATATGTCCTTCACCTTGGTATCTTTGGTCAGAATCTTCAAATACTCCAGAGTTTTTATGTTATCAAGATTATTCAAAACTTCTTCTCCCATGTATGGAGTTCCGATCAAAAAACAAGCATCACCGGAATTTAGGATCATGATCTCCCTGATTTTCTTTTTTGCCTTTCCTATAACGGTTATACCTATGCCCGTTTGACAAACCGGAATATTTTCTTCAGTACTGCCAGTTATATGACATTTTTCAAAACCAGATTCTTTCAGAGCTCTTTCTATTCCCGCCAACGTTTCTTCGCCATAATTTTCCATTTCGTAGCACAGATTATTTACCAAAATAATTGGTTCGGCACGATATGCCATGATTTCGGCTAAAACAACTACTGCTGTAAAATACCCTGATACCTCAGCAGAACATTTTACAATGTCCATTTCTCTCGGACCAATGCCTCCCAATGAATCGCATGCTAAAATCAGCTCTAATTCTTCTGAAATCTCCATTCTAGTCAAATCCCTGAACTTTTTTACGTTCATTCTATTTCGGCCATCCTTGTCAAACGATTGATGATGCCAAATCCATTTTCATAGTTTATTTCCACCAAACCTGCCAGTGGGATAAAAAAGTGCCATCTGTGAGTGATATCCAAATCCAACAAATGAGTCAATATGCTTTGTATTGTTCCCCCGTGACACACTACAAGCGAAGAGCCTGGTTGATTTTTAATAGAATCAGTGAACGATGCAATTCTGCCGTGAAATTCAGTGAGACTATCTCCGTTTGGAATTTTATAATTTATATAATCTTCATTCCATTTTTCCCAATATTCCTTTTTGTCAGTGGAGATCGTTTCAAATGTAAGGTTTTCAAAAATACCAAAATTCATTTCAGATAATTCATTTCTAAAATCAACTTTCATGTTTTTTCTTTCTCCAACTGTGCATGCAATCTTCTTTGCCCTTGATATAGGGCTGGAGTAAATTTTATCGAATTCAATTTCTTCCGAGAGTTTTTTTGTAATTATTTCAAATTGTTTTTTTCCTTTTTCAGTATAAGAAGTTTCAGTGACTCCAGCGAATCTGTTTTCGATATTCCCGGTTGTCTCCACGTGCCTGACCAAATAAAATTTCATATAATACCTCCTCGCTAAATTTGCATCACATAAGAAAATAAGCACTGATTATAAAAGCTGCTTGGGTTGTTTCGATTATCATTCCAATAGTATCACCGGTAGTACCACCTATTTTCCGTTCGATCCATTTTGTCGAAATGAAAGCAAAAACTATTGAAAAACCAACTGGAATCAAGTACTTTATTCCAAAAACAAGAGCTAATGCTACTGTAAATAAAATTGAAATAAAAGCGTGTTTCAGCTTGGTTTCCTGCACAAAACGGCCACCCAGATCCAGTCTTTCCTTGGCATAGGAAGTCAAGGAAGCAGAAATTATTGCACCGCTTCTGCCGGCAACCGGCATGATCAGTATTATGAAAGGGTCTGCATATTTTAAGAATGTAGTGAGCAGGGCAAATAATACAATTATGCCAAGTACTCCAAAAGCACCTACTCTGCTGTCTTTCATGATTTCAAAAACCTTTTCCCTGTCCCTATTGCTTAAGAGTCCATCCATGCTGTCCATAAATCCATCAATATGCAAACCCCCGGAAATCAGTATGTATGCAAATGTCAATGTCAAACCCCTTATGTCTCCATCTACATTTTTAAGCAATAGATTCAAAAGATACAAAGCAGCTCCTATCAACAAACCCACAATAGGAATCAATCTCATGGAATCATAAAATTCATCCTCAGACACTTCACTTTTAATATTTATTGGAATTCTGGTATAAAAACTTACTGCTACCAACAATTTTTTCATAACGGCTCCTATTTGAGTTTCATCTCGATACCGCTGACAACTAAATAAACTTCGTCAGCCATCGAAGCAACATATTGATTCATTCTTCCTGCTATATCCCTGAAATAATTGCCCATTTTGTAAGCAGGTACCAGCCCCATGCCCAATTCATTAGTTACAATGATCATCTGTTTATTATCTGAAAGTCGAAGAAGATCCTCCACCTCTTTTTTTATATCTTTTTCAAGTTTATCAACATCCTCGGGAGTACACTCGTCAAAATCCATTTCGCTATAAAACATAAGATTTGTGATCATCACAGTTAAACAGTCGACTAAAAGCAATTCGCTTTTTTTATAAGAATCCATATTGAATACATTCTCGAAATCTTTATATTGTTCGATCGTCTCCCATGAACTCGGGCGTTGTTCCCTGTGTTTTTTAATTCTATGTTCCATTCCGTCATCAAAAGGTATGGAGGTGGCCACATATGCCACATTTTCAAATTGTCGCGCGATTTTTTCCGCAAAGGTGCTTTTTCCGCTTCTTGCCCCTCCGGTCACCATAATGATTTTTCCCATATTAAGCTTCTCCTATTCCCATAATGCTCATGATTTTATTAACATTCAGATTATCCTCAAGCAATTTTGCCAATTCATCGTATTGGCGATCCTTGAATTCATTGAATGATTCAGCTTTTTTACTGCCTGCAATTCCTTTGCTTTTTCTTATGAAATTTAAAATAGTGTCTCGTAGATTGTCATTGTCAAATATACCATGAAGATAGGTTCCGATCACCATCCCGTCATCTTTCACTATGCCATCTATTTCACCGGTTTCCAAGTGTACAAAGTGTTCTCTTTTTTCTTTATAATCAGTGACACCCATGTGAATCTCATATCCTGTAACGGATCCCTCAAGCTTTTCACCCATAAATGTACCGTTGAGCTCACCGGTTACCTGCACGGTCCTCTTCTTGTGCGATATATGGGTGACTGCCTCTATCAGACCCAATCCTTCAATTTTATCAATTGAAGACTCGTGGGATTCATCATCAGTTATAAGGCTGCCAAGTATCTGATATCCCCCGCATATTCCAAATATGGGAACTTTTTCTTCATGCAAACGCAAAATCTTTTCCTGCATTCCGGATTCTTTTAAAAATACCATGTCTTCTATAGTATTCTTGCTTCCTGGTACAATCAAAAGATCAATGTCTTCGAAATCGTAGATCGATTTCAAGTACTTGATCTTAACATCTTCTTCCATTTCAAAAGGGGTGAAATCCGTAAAATTTGAAATGTGCGGAAGTCTGACGACGCCTATGGTAATTGCCTTCGTATCTTGATGTGCAAAACGCAGAGAAACGCTGTCTTCATCATCGATATGCAACCTGAAATAAGGGATCACTCCAAGGCAAGGAATATTGATTTTATTCTCAAGCATGTCTATTCCCGACTGCAACAGACTTACGTCCCCTCTGAATTTGTTTATAATAAAACCTTTGACTCTAGCTTTTTCATCATCCTCGAGCAACATGTAAGTCCCATAAATGGATGCAAAGACTCCACCTCTGTCTATGTCTCCGATTATTATAACGGGACTGTCACACAATTCCGCCATCCCCATATTAACTATGTCATTTTCTCTAAGATTTATTTCTGCTGGACTTCCAGCGCCTTCCAAAACAATACAGTCAAAATCTTTTTCAAGTGTTCTGTACGTTTTTAATACTTTGTCGGCCAGTTCAGGTTTGAATTCATGATATTCTCTAGCATCCATGTTTTTGTGAACCTCTCCCAAAAGAATCACCTGGGAGCCAACATCTGAAGAAGGTTTAAGCAAAATTGGATTCATTTCAACTCGTGGTTCAGTTCTAGCAGCCTCAGATTGAACTACCTGCGCTCTTCCCATTTCTTTGCCGTCTTTGGTTATAAAAGAATTTAAAGCCATATTTTGAGACTTGAACGGTGCCACGTTTAATCCTCTGTTATTTAATATCCTGCATATTCCTGCAGTTAGAATGCTCTTACCTACTGATGATCCAGTTCCTTGCAGCATGACGTTGGGTTTCTTCATTTCCGCTCTCCTTTACATATTAATTCAACAAATTCATCGTAACTTTCCAAATATTCAAATTGCTTTGTGTTTTTCAAACTTTCAAGGATTTTCTCAGCCTTTCCCTCTGTATAATCAAAAGGTCCATCCCTTTTTATCATAAATATCGGGCAATCAGCGTGAGTCAATGCTTGTAGATTTTTTAAATTTCCACTGCCAAAAGGCACATCGGTGACAAGAATAAAGTCGGCCTCTTTAATCAGCTCAATATTTTCTTTGTGAGTCTTATCATCGATTTCAGAAAAGGGTTTTCCTTCTACCGTTGTAATTTTAAGCATCTTGCAAATCTCCCAATCGCTATCACCCTGATTTACAACACCCGAGCTTAAATCGACCCCAAGCGAATTGAGTCTCTCAAGGATCTGTTCTCCACTTCCACCGCCCCCTATTACGTGGACCTTGACTCCTTCCATGGATTTCTTTTCTTTTATTACTCTTATGGGTATCACTTCTTTTGAAGATAAGAGATTGTTATTTCTTACAAGCATTTCCATGGCGTAAACCTTGCCCAAAATTTTTTCATCCACTACGTAATCAGGTGGTCCATCCGCCAATACCTTTTTTTCATTGAGCAGAATGAGTCGATCGCTAAAACGTGCGGCCATATTTATATCATGTAGAACCGCCAGAACAGTTATTTTTTTGTTTTTGTTCAACATTCTTACCAGTTCAAGTACTTCCAACTGATGATGAACATCCAAATGAGATGTGGGCTCATCAAGGAGAATTATGTCAGACTGCTGCGCTATAGCCCTGGCTATTATTATCCTTTGCCTCTCACCTCCGCTTAATTCATTGAAGTATCGATCTTTAAGTTGCCACGTGTTAGTCATCAGCATCGCTTCATTTACAACTTCATAATCCTTGACAGGATCCTTGTCTTTACCGTATTGATGAGGATTTCTGCCCATCATCACTATATCAAATGCATTAAAATCAAAGTCAATGTTGAATTCCTGAGGTACCACGGCAATCAGTTTTGCCCGTTCTTTCCTGCTTATATTGCTGTTTTTCCTACCATCGATACAAATAACTCCGTTTTTGACATCGATCAAATCCGTTATGGCTTTGATCAGAGTAGATTTTCCTGTTCCATTAGGTCCAATAATGGATACGAACTCACCTTTGTTGATTTCAACATTCAAATTTTCAAGTATTATTTTATCTCCGTAAGCAACAGTAATATTTTTTAAACTTAATTGAGACAGCACTTATATCGCCCTCCCCTTCTTTTGTTTGAGCAGGTAGATAAAAAACGGTCCTCCAAAGAGGGAGGTGATTATTCCCACCGGGATCTCCTGACTTGCAAGAGTTCTTGCCAAAGTGTCGCAAAATATCATGAAAATCCCCCCACCTATGAAACTGTACGGGATCAATCGTCTATGTTTGGGACCTGTAACAATTCTAACTATATGTGGGATTATTAAACCTACAAAACCGATAATGCCAGTGACGCTAACCGCAGCCGCAGTTACTACAGCCGTTACCACCAACATGTGCCTCTTAAGTTTTTCAGTATCCACACCCAATTGAGCCGCAGTATCTTCACCCAGAAGCATAATGTCCAGCTCTCTGTGCTGTAGATAAATGAAAACTGCTCCAAATCCAACGTAAGGCAATACAACAAGCAGCTGAGTCCAACTTTTGGCATTGAAGCTTCCCATGGTCCAAAACAACACCCTGTTGAGTTGGTCCGAAAAAATCATCAATAAAGAAACCAAAGCAGATAAAAACTGGCCGATGGCGATCCCACTGAGCAACAAAGTATTGACTGGCACCTTGTTTCCCACCCTTGAAATATTGTATACAAGAAAAAGAGCTGCAATGGCTCCAATAAATGCCATGATCGATACGCTGTCCAATCCCAAAAATCCAAAAGAAAAGTGGAATACTATACCGATTGTAGCACCAAGCGCCGCACCTGAGGATACCCCCAAAATAAATGGATCTGCCATAGGATTTTTAAAAATGCCTTGATAAGAAGCACCACAAACAGCCAGACCTCCTCCAACAAGAAGCGCCAAAAGGACTCTAGGCAATCTGATCGACCAGACTATAGTTCTTGAAGAAGCTCGAATACCTTCCAAATCAGGATCAAATGAAGGTATATGATCCAACAATATTTTTATTGTGTCAAAAAATGAAATCTCCGCAACGCCGATGGTGGTTGCCGTTACAACGACAACCACCACCAGTAGAGCGGCGATTTTCCATAAATGTTTTTCTGTAAAGCGCTCCATGGCAAATCCCCTAACTATATTTATAGCTTTAATTAAATATTTCCGGATAAATAGCCTCGGCAAATAATCGGATGGTTTCTCCCACTCTTGCTCCAGCACGAGTCATTATATCATTGTTCACAGTTCCTCGCTCTATCTCTACCACGTTTCCTTCCACAACGGCGGTAATGTTTTTCAAGCTATCAGATATTTGTTCGTCTTCGCTTCCACCGCCCATGTTGACGTTTCGGATAAACACTTCAGGATCCTTTTCTACAATCAGCTCTTCACTAATTTGCGGCCATTCTCCTTCACCATCTGCTGCAATATTAATGGCACCCAACTCATCCACAATGATCGAATGAATGAAAGATCCTGATCCGGCAGAGTAATAGTATCCCAAATCAACAAAAACTTTTTTGGGCTCTGCATCACCCAGTGCTTCCTTTACTTCTGTACGGGTTGCTTCGATATCTTGTATAACCTCTGCTGCCTTATCTTCTACGTCCAATACTTTTCCCAGCAGGGTAATGTTTTCCTCGATTTGATCCACGGTTTTTCCGTCAATAACCAATACCTTGATTCCTGAAGAATCAAGCAACGCCATTGCTTCCTCTGGCACCATGCCGCTGGAAAAAACCAAATCCGGTTCCAAGTCAATTATCAATTCAGTATTAGGATCAGAAAAACCTCCGATCACAGGCAAATCTTTAACTTCTTCCGGGTAGTTGCAATACTCGGTTCTACCAATCATCTTGTCTCCCGCTCCAATGGCAAATAGTGTTTCCGTCAACGTTGGAGAAACCGATACGATCTTTTGTGGCGCTTCATCCAAAGTTACTTCATTGCCCATAGTGTCGGTTATAGTCATGGGGAATCCGCTTTCATCCCCCGATCCGTTTTCATTGCCACTATTGCCGTCATCACTTGTACTGCATCCAGCCAGGATCATCATCAAAACAAGGATCCCCGTAAAAATACCTCTTTTAACATATTTGTTCTTCATACTTATTCACCTTTTCCCTTTCGTTTTGCACTTTGATTATGATTTAAATTTGAAGCTTTAAAAATAAAAAATCCCAGTCTTGTGACTGAGAAGGATTTCATGTATAAAACATAATTTGATTCCTCCCCTCCGTAGGTGATGCGTGATCAAGGCAGGTCTCCTGACTCGTGTTTCATTCTCCGTTCTCCTTCCCATCCTAAGACAGTGGTTTCAGAACTTTGTCCACACTTACAGTAGCGGGGGCTGTAATGGATTTTCACCATTTTCCCTATTAAGTAATTTACACCTTATCAAAATTTTCAACTGAATTCATGATATCATAAAGATCAAAGATTATCAATCGATTTAAAATCACGACTTACAAGTACAAACGTTTACATTTTGTCGCTTTTATTCATACTGTTCATCCACGCTCTGCAGAACAAACAAATAAGAATGAAATTTCCAAAAAACAACATCAACTTGAAAGTCTTTAGAACTGTCGGGTCGCTAAACACAGGAAGGTAAATCCAGAAAGAAATCAAAGAGACTGCAATTAAAAATATCAAATAATATGGCTTTTTAACCGACATTATTTAACCCCTTTCGATGGTATAGACATAGATTTTTCAACATGCATTCCCCACATTTGGGATTTCTTGCATTGCACACTTGCCTTCCATGATAGATCAACCAATGATGGGCATCTGTCCATAAATTCTCGGGTATATTTTTTCTTAAATCTTTTTCAGTCCCGTCAACATTTTTAGATTTAGCCAATCCTATCCGATTCGCCACTCTAAAAACATGGGTATCTACAGCTATTGCCGGTATTCCGAACGCATTGCTTACAACTACATTGGCTGTCTTTCTACCTACTCCGGGAAGTTTCACAAGTTCTTCTATGGAGGCCGGTACCTGAGAATCATAATGATCGATCAACATTTGACTCAATGAAACGATATTTGTACTTTTTGTCTTGCTCAACCCACAGCTTTTTATTATGGACTCCAATTCCTTTTGACCCAAATTTATAATGTCTTTGGGAGTATTAGCCAGTTTATAAAGATGGCTTGTTACCTTATTGACTCTGACATCCGTGCATTGTGCCGATAAGACTGTGGCCACCAACAATTCGAAAGAAGTCGTAAAATCAAGCATTGGTTTTGGATTTTCGTATTTTTTACTTAGAAGCTCCAGTATTTCGGATATTTCTTCCTGAGTTAATTTTTTCATATTTTTACCTCTCGAGAAATATTTTATCACGATAATAAATAAATGCACAACATATTTTAGACTCGATCTTTTCATCTAACTGAATTTATCTATTATAAAAAGTTTTTTTCTGATATAATATCCTTTGACGTAAAACAGGAGTTGAATTATGAAAAATAAAAAGACGATTTTAGCTGATGCTGCTCTCCTTGTAACGGCATTTGTATGGGGCAGTGGATTTGTGGCAACCAAAAATGCCCTGGACAATTATTCTCCCACGGATATCTTGATCATAAGATTTGGGATTGCCGCACTAATAACCGTATTGATTTTCAGAAAACGTATTTTCCCCTTGAACGTTGCTGATATTAAGGCCGGAGCAATAATAGGAATTTTTTTATTTCTGGGTTTTGCATTTCAAACTGCTGGTCTTCAGTACACGCTTGCAGGAAAACAAGCTTTTCTGACAGGCACTAATGTAATTATGGTTCCATATCTTTATTGGCTTGTCAAACGGGATAAACCTGATAGTTACAATATAGCTGCAGCATTGATGATGTTTGCCGGTATAGCTTTTTTAACACTGGATTTTGAAAATTCCATGTATCTGAACAAAGGTGACGTTCTTACTCTGATCTGCGCTATATTTTTTGCATGTCATATTTTGTCCATTGGTTTTTTTGCATCCAAATTCGATCCCGTCAAACTTACTTTCATACAATTTACAACTACATTCCTTCTTTCAGGCGTGTGGAGAATATTCACAGATGAACCTGCTTTTAAAATACCTACTGCTTTTTGGGGTGATGTTGTTTTTTTGGGGGTTTTCAGCACTTTCTTAGCCTTCATTTTGCAAAATTCTGCTCAAAAATATACTACGTCAACACATGCTGCAGTACTTTTGTCACTGGAGTCCTTCTTTGGCAGTATCATGTCTATATTGGTGTTGGGCGATGCGTTTACATCAAAGATGATAATTGGATGCGTTATAATCTTTGGCGCTGTGATTACTGCAGAAACAAAATGGAGTTTTATTAAGGGTAATATCCTTAGTCAAATGCTAGACTAAATCAATTATTGGGAGGAGAACAAAATGAATTACGAAGAAGCCTTGGAATATATTTCGGGCACGTATATGTTTGGTATTAAACTTGGTCTTGAAAATATCGGTATACTGCTGAATAAGTTGAATAACCCTCAAGACAAATTAAAATATGTCCATGTCGCCGGGACAAACGGGAAGGGATCCACTTCACACATGATCCATTACACCTTGAAAGAAAGCGGATACAAGGTCGGTCTCTTTATTTCCCCATTTTTAGAAGAATTTACTGAAAGAATACAAATTAATGGTCAGAAAATCGAAAAAAACAGGTTGGGCAAAGTTACAGAAACCATAAAAAACGCCGTGGCAGATATGATGAGGGAAGGTCATCCCTCGCCTTCTGAATTTGAAGTTGTAACAGCAATTGGTTTACAATATTTTTATGAAGAAAATGTAGATATTGTAATTTTGGAAGTTGGCATGGGTGGACGATTGGATGCAACAAATATCATTAAAAAACCCGAGGTTTCCATTATCACAACAATAGGTACAGATCATGTGGAATATCTGGGAAATACCCTCGAGAAAATTGCTTACGAAAAGGCAGGTATAATCAAAGAAAACTGTCCTGTAGTAATTTATCCTCAGGCTCAAAGCGTATTAGATGTTTTAATCGGAGAATGTACCATTAAAAACGCCCCTTATGTTATACCGAATTTTGACCACATACAGTTGGTCGATTCTGACTTGAGCGGCCAAAGATTATTATATACAAACGATAAAAGCGACATAAGTCCTCTTGAGTTTAATCTAAGTCTATTGGGAGATCACCAGATTTCAAATAGCGCGGTTGCTTTGACGGCTATTGAAATACTTGCCAAACGTGGATATAAGATAACGCCTGAATCTATCAAAAGAGGGATGCAGAATCTAAAATTCACAGGTAGATTTGAAAAAATTTCAGAGTCACCTCTGATTTTTATAGACGGAGCACACAATCTAAATGGCTTTGAAGCACTTGTCAAAACTCTCGACAGATATATAAATGGAAAAATTAACGTAGTTATCGGTATTCTTGGTGACAAAGATTACGACAGCATGTTGAGTATTCTGGTTCCTTATGTTAAGAAATTCTACACTGTTACACCCGACAGTCCGAGAGCACTTGAAGCCAGCGTCTTATCTGAATATATTAAAAACAAATTTGACCTGGATGCTACTCCACTTTCCGATACCAAGACCGGTGCGGAAATCGCATTGCAAAGTGAAAAGGATGAAGTATTCTTGTTCGTAGGGTCTTTGTATATGATCGGCGAAGCTCGAACTGCATTGAATAATTTGTTGAACAAGAAAAACGGCGGTAAATAAACCCGCCGTTTTTTTAAAGTTTTAAACTAAAAATTTTATGCTGCTGTAATCGTGACTTTCCTTAAACTCTTTGTACTGTCTGTGATAGTCCTCTATTATTTCGCTTTTGATTCCGAATAATTTACCTGTCAAAGATGCCAGTTGGTTCAACAGGTAATCCATATCTACATCCAGATGTCCTTCACAATAATTAAGCAATAGTTCTCTTCGTGCTCCAAACTCCGATATCATTATGCAGTCGATGTCCGTCTGATCGTAATCCAATTCGAATTCCTTGGCTATCATTTTATATATTCTCTCCACACTAAAACTCAAAGATCTAAAGTTCGACTTGTTTCTTAAAACCTCATAGAAGAATTTTTTGTTATGCAAGTCGCTCAAAATTATTTCATAATATATGGATGTTACAATATAAAGCTTAAGATATGAATTCTTCTTGACATTCAGCCTGTTATTCACGAATTCATGTATCAGCAGATAAAATTTTGAATTTATCTCTAAAACGATATTGTCTTTGGTCTTGAAATAATATGGAATCAAACCTAAAGGAATATTTGCGTTATCAGCAATTTTTTGAACTGTAGACTTGGTATATCCCATATCGTAAAACATTTCTTTTGCTACTCTAATTATATTTTCTTTTGTTTCAAAGCCTTTTTTATATCTCATTTTGCATTTCCTTTCATAAAACTTAATTTACATGATTAAATACATTTTTGCTGTATATCATTTTATCATACATTGAAAAAATGCAACAGTTTTTTTTCAATAAGTCTCATAAAAGTTTTGTTTATTTAGGATCGTTGACCGATAAGTCCTGTATTTCCGATTATTTTATCCAAAACAACAGCTACTAAAACATTTATCGTTGAAGCCAAAGTGAGAACCCCTACTAATGAAAAGAAAAGTTGGTTCCACGATGGTATAATGCCCAAAATGAACATGGCGTATACAGAAATGAATGTTGCACCTATACCATTTAATAAAATTGCAATTGCTGCATTTAAAAAACCAGGTACTTTTTGATTCAGTTTTCCAAACAACCAGCAAATAGCTCCCATTGACACTCCAATCAGCAGATGTACCGGAATTGTAAACGGAAATCCGGAAGTCAAGGAAGTCAACATGTGACCCAAAAACCCTACGATTGCTCCTGGAACTGGTCCCAGTAGTAGTGCTGCTGCAAATGCAGGCATTGAATCAAAAGCTATTGAATAAACTATTTTTATCTGAGCTCCAACAAAAGAAATAGCTATAAACAAACCAATCAAAACTAACTTTCTAGTATTCATCTCACACCTCACACTACTTCAATTCCAGCTTGAGCGTACGTACCCATTTCGTTGTACATGGATATGGCAGCCTCAACTATGTTAAACGCCAGAGCTGCTCCGCTTCCCTCACCCAATCGCATGTCCATATGAAGATACGGTTTGAAGCCCATTATTTCAAGCCCCTTTAAAGCTCCCTTTTCCGCTGACGAGTGCGAACATATCAGATAACCACGAACTTCAGGATTGAATTTAACAGCCAGTGCCGCTGCTGCGCTTGATATGAATCCATCAATAAGTACAGGTACTTTTCTACTGGCACCGGCAAGCATAACACCTGCCATGGCTCCGATTTCCAATCCTCCGACTTTCATCAGAACGTCTAGAGAATCATTGGGATCAGGTCTGTTGATTTCAATCGCCTGTCTAATCACATCAGATTTTTTTCTAAGTTTATCTTCTGCCAAGTTTGCACCAATTCCGGTCACTTCTTCAGGAGATATATTTCCAAATACTGAAAATATTGCAGAACTTGGAGTTGTATTTCCAATTCCCATTTCTCCGGTGGCAAGAAGATTGTATCCCTTGTCTATCATTTCATTGGCTATTTCAATTCCAACTTCCAGTGATTTTATCGCTTCATCTTTAGTCATTGCAGATCCTTTTGTCATGTTTGCAGTTCCGTATCTGACTTTTTTATTTCTAACCTTTTGGTTGTTCAATTCTGCATTTACACCTACGTCCGTTACCAATACTGTCGCCCCGGCTTGTTTGGAAATGGCTCCAACACCGCTTTTCCCCTCTGCTATGAAATTTGTCATCAATGCCGTTACCGGCTGTGGTGCACTTGTTATGCCCTCTTCGCAAATTCCGTGGTCTCCTGCAAAAACCAATACAGCTTTTTTGATTTCAGCTGAAAAAATATCTTTTGATATTCCTGCAATTTGTGTAGCTATGTCCTCCAGTACTCCCAGGCTACCGACCGGTTTTAATAAGCCGTCTACATATTTTTGTGTATCTTCCATATTCAGCTTGTTTGGCTCCGTAATTTTTGTTAGCGTTTCATTAAGTAAATTCATTTTGATTCCTCCCGTTTGTTTTTTAGTTTTGAAATGGTCAGCAATTTCAAATATTTGACACAAAAAAAGTTCACGATCTTATTATTTAAACAAGACCGTAAACTTTACCATCATTTACGCTGACAAATCTTAGGCAGGTCTCCTGACTTGGCATCATCGCATTATGCACCTTCCCGTTTCCAGTGGTATTGCAAACACTCTTCCTTACAGTGGCGGGTCCGTTCGGAACTTCAATCCGATTCCCTATTCTCCCTAGTGGGCACCTAAAATTTATATTAACTTTACAAGTATTATAACAAATTTCTTTTTATCTTCCAAGTACTTTATTTTGAATTTTGATCATATCAGATAAAGTATCAACATCTTTGGGCAAGAATTCATACACAAGATATTCCGGGTCAACTTTTTTGATTATTTCATCAATGATTTCATCGTCAAACGGTATATGCATGTCGATGTTTCCTATATGCTCCCTGGCCAAACTTAAAATATCCCAGTAGTTGTCGCAACAATTGATATCTTTGATTTTTTCCTTATGATTCTGCAATATATAAGCTCCCGTTAGTGCCTGATTGAGATGAATCCCTTTGAAATATTTTAAGTTGTGTTTATTTTTATCTAGAATATTCAGAATGTATTCTGCGGCTTCATTCAAATCTCTGAGCCTGGGATTTGTGATCATCAAATGACCTATATCCAGCATAAAACCTTTATGCTGGTAGTTTACTTTTTCAATGAATTCACTTGTAACATCAGGGTTTGTAAAATTCAAACCCGGCCACCATAGATTCTCAAAAAGCAATTTTATCTTGGAGTCCGTCTCTTCAAATGTTCTGTTGATCAATTCAGCTGTACTTGATAGGATCTCTTCATCAGAATACGTAAATTCCCATGAGAATGTATGTTCCACTTCTACGTGAGAAACATGGAAAACAGCATATTCCATCTCCAGTTTCTCAGCCACTGAAAATTCATTTTTGAATGTATCAACCATTATTTGAGGATCCAGGCTTCCATAGTACATCTCCACATTCTTCATATCCAAAAACTGTCGTTTCATTTCCACTTCGTTATTGTACCAAAAATCCAACCAAGTAGGCCAATACGTCATATGTATGCCTACGGCAAGATCTTTGGGAATATCACTGACATCATAGTCTCTGTGAAAAATGAGTTCCGCCCCATCCAATCTGTTCTCGATCAAATATTTTGAAAATTTTTCCCAATTGTTGTCAAACCATCCCAACTTGCTTTCGTGTTTTACCATGTTCATTAATACTTTCATTTTACACCCGTCAATTCAATGGATTTCAAGCGGGCTTTCATTAAAAAATCCTCTGGTCTTTCGAATTTTTCGACACTGCCAGCCAGCTCCATTGAAATATACTCCAAATTTGTTTCTTTTACAATTTTTTTTATATATGACCAATCCACAAACCCATCTCCAGGAATCCAGTGTCGATCTTCTTTTGTGTCGTTGTCTGACAAATGCGTGGTAAATACCCTGGATTTCCATTTTTCAAACAGCCGTCCTTTCGTTTGTCCTTCCAGCCAGTCATGAGAAGAATCATAGCACAATCCCAATGATTTGTGAGAAATATTCTCAAGCAATAAATCAAGCAAGCTTGCATCCCTTGTATTTTCAACTGCTACCTGTATATTGTTTATTTCGGCAAAGGAAGCAATTTTTTCAAAGGATTCCAACCCTTCATTGATAAGATTCTTATCGCTGCCTCTGTCTGTGCAATGCATTACCATTACGGGTATTTCAAATTTATTGCAATCCTCAATATATGAAAAGTACCTGTTCAAAGTACTTTTTCTAAGCTCTTTATTACTTGACCATAAATCATTTACATCCGTGTAATTGGTATGGATATTTTCAAGATGTAAATTTTGGCGTCTCAATATTTGAGGCATTTTTTCTTTTTCAATCAGTCGAGGATATGTCTCGTCCTCCCACCACAATGATACACCTTCAAATCCTGCTTCTCTAATAAGGTCGAGTCTCTCCTCAAGTGGCATGACGTACCCAAACCAAGAAAATATGCTGCTTTTCAACTGCTCACCCAACTTTCTTCATTTATCCTGTTTTCAATGTCATTCAATTCTTTTTTAGTAATTTTTAATGCTTTCATACCATTTTTAAAAGCCATATCCATTAGTTCATTTTTTTTGATTCCTGCTTTATTTAAATAAATAAGCTCATCGAAAAATCCTGATCCATGATAAACCTTGTACGCTCCTGCATCACTTCCCACCGCAATTTCAACGCCCAAGTCATAAGCCAATTTTACTTTTTCGCATTGCTCTTCAAATATTTTCCTAATCAACTTTTTCTCCAGTTTATATCTCTCATCATTTGAATATACGATATTGCCCAATGGGGCAAGTGTAGGCACCCATATCGTACCTTTTTCTTTCATGCCTTTCAACAATTCTTCATTCGCATAATAGCCGTGTTCTATCGAGTCAGCACCACATTTCAACGCCATCTCGATTCCTTTTTTTGTGTTGACATGAACCATAACCGGCAAATTCTCACTATGAGCCCTCTCGATTATATGTTTGAATTCTTCTACTGAAAACCCTATCTCTCCTGCATGTCCATATTCATTAAAAGACATCATACCACTTAATGCGACTTTTATAAAGTCTGTTTGATTCTTTACCAAATCGGTTATGCAATCGTCGATTTCTTGAATGGATTCTACCGGTTTTCCTATCAAGCGACCGTAAAATCCTTTTTTATAAATTCCATACAAGGGTGTACGATATATGATTCCCTCTTCTTTTGCCACTCTACGAATCAGATGGTGAATATCAAGGTTGTCACCTCCATCACGGAGCGCATATATCCCCCTTTGTTTATAGGCCAAAAAAACTTTTCGTATCATTTCTTCAGCACTTTTTTCATCTTGCAAAAGTCTTTCTCTATAAGTTTTTGCGTTGTCTCCATTTAAGGATACGTGCACGTGCGCATCGATAAACATTCAATATCACCCTATCTTAAAAAAAGCTTTCACGAGGAAAGCTTTAATTTGCGACGGAGACCCTTTGCCTCCGTCGTTATAAAATTTAATCTTTACCCTTTGCTGATACTAAACCCCTATATGATTCAAACCCCGGTCAAGATATTTTAATTCAACCCGTTTTGTTGTTTACATGCCTTGATAACATTTTTAGCTAAAACTGAAGTCGTTACAGAACCTACGCCACCAGGTACAGGAGTGATCATGGAAGCTTTATCTACAATATTGTCAAAGTCGACGTCGCCACACATTTTTCCGTCCTTATCGAAGTTGATACCAACATCTACAACTATTGTTCCTTCTGAAACCCAGCTTTCTTTAACCAGTTTTGGCACTCCTACTGCTACTACTAGAATTTCAGCTTGCTTTGTCCAGTAAGAAGTATCTTTAGTTTCGATGTGGCATATTGTCACAGTTGCCATTTCGTTCAATAATAATTCGAATACCGGTCTACCAACTACATTGGAAGCTCCAACTACAGTACAATCTTTACCTGTTGGGTTGATGTCGTAGTATTTTAATATTTCCATAACTGCTGTCGGTGTACATGGAGTCAGACCAGTAGGATCTCCGACGTTCATTTTAGCAACGTTTATTGGGCTAAGACAATCCACATCTTTTTCTGGTGCAATTAAATATTTGATTTCAGAATCGTTAAGTTGCTCAGGCAATGGACTAAAAATCAAAATTCCGTGAGTTGCAGGGTCTTCATTGATTTTTTTCAATTCAGCAACAAAGTCATCTTGTGAAATTTCAGCATCCAACTCTTTGACTTCCACATCAATGTTGCACGCTTCCATTCTTTTAAGCGCTCCTCTTTCATAAGCTAAATCGCTTGGTTTTGCACCTACTCTGACTATTGTCAACTTTGGAATGATTCCTTTTTCCCTTAATTCGTTGGCTTGCTTCAAAGTCTCTTCTTTTAGACTAGCTGCTACCAATTTACCGTCTAATAATTGTCCCATTTCAATTCCTCCTAAATATTCTTAAATTTATTGTACCAATCTATTTGGAAAGCATAGCTTCAACTTTTGCATACACATCGTCAGCTATCTCTGTTCCCTTGCCAACAAGAGGCTTTACTTCTTCGTTGATCTTTTTGACGTAACTCTCATCTTTTATCATATTTATATTTATTACAACGTTGATCCATCCGCTGATTATTGCCGCCCTTAGACACTGAACTCCAACGCCTACATCACTGATCGCCAATTTCGAGCCTTTATCTACCAACTCACTGTGCAGGACTATGGCTTCATAACACTTTTTCACGATTTCCACTGGCACTTCACAAGCTTGGATCAAGCACTTTTCCAAAGTCTCATCTTTTAATCTTTTTTCATCTTCTGTTTCCTTGGGCATACCATATGCCTTTGATAAAGGAAGAAAGTTTTCAGCATCTCTATCGACCATCTCAAGCAATTCATCCTGAATCTTTTGAGCTTTTTCCATAATATCCTTGTTAGCCTGCTCATAATCTGCGTACTTTTTCTTTCCAAGTGTCAAGTTAACTACCATGCTGGCTAGAGCAGTACCCACCGCACCTACCAATGCAGCTGCTCCTCCTCCTCCAGGCACCGCTTCTTTAGAAGCGAGTTTTGTTGTAAAATCAACACAGGAACCGTCTACCATTTTCATGCAATTACCCCCCGTAAAATATAAAGGCTCACACCATAGGTAGTACACTGTGGCGTATACAATTTGGTGTAAGCCTTTATTTATATCTTTGAGTTCAACTCAAGATTTAGAACAATCCTGCGATAACTCCATTTTCATCAACATCGATTTTTTCTGCTGATGGAACCTTTGGAAGTCCAGGCATCTTCATAACGTCACCAGTAAGTACAACTATAAATCCTGCACCAGCTGAAACTGTAAGATCTCTAACTGTGATATCAAAGTCAGTTGGTCTTCCCAGTTTAGTTTGATCGTCAGTCAATGAATACTGAGTCTTAGCCATACAAACCGGCATATTGCCAAAACCTAATTTTTCAAAGTTTGCAATCTCTTTTTCTGCTTTTGATGTAAAGTTTACGCCGTTGGCTCCATAAATTTTTGTTGCAATTTTGTTGATTTTCTCTTTGATAGGATCTTCAAGCTCATATGCAAACTCCATATCGCTTTCTGTGTCTGTAAGTCTGATCAATTCTTTCGCAAGAGCTTCTCCACCTACGCCACCTTTACCCCATACTTCGGAAAGAGCAACATTTACGCCCAATTCTCTACACTTGTCTTCAACAAGTTTAAGCTCGGCGTCAGTATCTGTTGGGAATTTATTGATTGCTACCACTGCTGGCAATTTAAATACCTTTGTAACGTTTTCCACGTGTTTCAACAAGTTAGGCAACCCTTTTTCCAATGCTTCCAAGTTTTCAGGACCTAAATCATTTTTAGCTACTCCACCATTGTATTTAAGCGCTTTTACAGTTGCTACAATGATTACTGCATCAGGCTTCAATCCTGAAAGTCTGCACTTGATGTCTATAAATTTCTCAGCACCCAAGTCAGCACCGAATCCAGCTTCAGTTACAACGTAATCAGCATAATTCATGGCAAATTTAGTTGCAAGAAGAGAGTTGCATCCGTGTGCAATGTTTGCAAAAGGTCCACCGTGAATAAATGCAGGAGTTCCTTCCAAAGTTTGAACAAGGTTAGGTTTTAGCGCATCTTTAAGAAGTGCTGCAACAGCACCCTGTGCGTTTAATTGTCCCGCAGTTACAGGTTCGCCTTTTCTGTTGTATGCTACAACTATCTTAGCTACTTTTTCTTTCAAATCGATTATGTCGCTGGATAAACAGAACACTGCCATGATCTCACTTGCTACAGTTATGTCAAATCCGTCTTCTCTAGGAACACCTTGAGCTTTTCCACCCAAACCGTCAATTATATTTCTAAGCTGTCTGTCGTTCATGTCAACTGCTCTTCTCCAAACGACTCTTCTTGTGTCTATATCCAATGCATTTCCTTGGTATACATGATTGTCAAGCATAGCTGCGATCAAGTTGTTTGCGGCACCAATAGCGTGGAAGTCTCCAGTGAAGTGCAAGTTGATATCTTCCATAGGTATAACTTGTGCGTATCCACCACCAGCTGCTCCACCTTTTACTCCAAAAACAGGTCCTAATGAAGGTTCTCTAAGCGCAACCATAACATTCTTTCCTAGTTTTGCAAGGGCATCTGCTGCACCGATTGTTGTAGTAGTCTTTCCTTCTCCTGCTGGAGTAGGGTTGATTGCAGTTGTCAAAATCAATTTAGCTTTTTTGCCTGAAGGCTTTTGAAGCAGATTGATATCCACCTTTGCCTTATACTTTCCATAAAGATCAAGATTGTCTTCAGTCAAACCCAGTTTGGCCGCGATTTCTCTAATATCCTTCGGCGTTGCTTCTTGTGCAATTTCAATATCACTCTTGAAACCCATTTAAATTCCTCCTCTTAATTGAATGATTTAATATATTTTTGAACACTAAAGATGATTAGTGAAAACAATGGTATAAGAACAAAGTTTGTTATAAGCCTTCCTGGCAGGAAAACTATGAAACCCTGATCAAACATCATTGATAAAAACCAAGTGTTCAGAATTAATGAAGTTACTATTTGCGTCAATGTAACTGTAAAGAAAATTTTATCCAAGCCATAGATACCCGTATTCTCTGATTTGTTCTTAGCATACACAAGTGGAACAGCTGCAAAGCCTACAACTATAAGTGCATACAAAACTACGAAAAAACTTGACAGCTCAGTCCCTAAAAGAATAACCTTTCCATTTTCAAGACCCAAATTGTTTTGAAAAATCAAAACACCCAAGATGATCGTTGCCAAAGAAAATACAGAAACAATATTCAAGAAATTAAAGTTTATATCCTTATTCTTATACTTTCTTATAAGATAAAATATCATGCCTGGTATCCATCCGGTTAAGGCGCTCGATATTGTAAAGCCCGGGAAATATGGTCCGCCTGGCTTGATTACATAACACAATATATCCGATATCGCTCCAGTTATCAATCCGGCAACAGGTCCGAATATCATACCAGACATGACTATTGGGACCGTCGTAAAATTTACTCTTAGCGATGAAAATCCCGCCAGAGGTATATACACCTCAAATAAAAGTTTCAGCACAACGCTGATTGCTGTGAACAATCCAATGTTCACCACTGTTTTGGTTGTAAATCTTGTTTTCTTGATTACTGTTGTTTTCATTTTCTCTCCTTGATTGTCAGAGTGCCTCCTCATCCAATCAAACAAGAGCTTGATTAAACAGCGGAAGCGACAAGAGATCGTGGATAATATCCTTCGTTTAAGGGCAACATCCCATCCCTTAACACTTAACGCATCTTGTCTACTCTGCATTTATATTTTATTTTTTTGCTGACTAGATTCTTTCTTTTCTGACTGCGGCATTGTATTTTCTAGTATGTTTATCTCTTGCAAGCAAAGCTTCAGTTGCAAATATGGAACCCATGATCTCCTTGTTGAGAGGATCCATTATGGCTGAGTCCATTCCTTCATAAATTGCCAAAGTCATAAAGTTTTGATTAATTATCTTTCTTTTAGGCATTCCAAAAGAAATATTACTTAAACCCGATGTGAATTTTACTGTAGGATAAATGGCTTTTACCTGTTTCATTGATTCTACAAAGTTCAACAATGAATTATTGTCTGTCGATAATGCCATTACCAATGGGTCAATATGGATCTTGTCGGGAGTTATTCCAAATGTAGCAGCTTTTTCTATGATTTTCTTTGAAATCTCAACTCTCGTCTCAACATCTCTAGGGGTACCGTTTTCACTATCACAAGTCAATGCTATGACCTCCCATTCGGTTCCCTGAACCAACGGGAAAAGAACATCGCACTTGTCTTGATCTGAACCTTCGATTTTTTCAAGGTTCACTGAATTGATTAAACCAGGTTTTTTAATAAAAGGCAATACTTCTTTTAAAAAAAATGGATCAGGGCTGTCAATGCATATGGGTGTGTCCACAGCATTTTGTACTATGTCTATAAGCCATTTTAAAGTTTCCACCTCAACATCAGGCGCAGTAGATGCACAAACATCGATAAAATCCGCACCGGCTTCCGCTTGCTTTATTGCTCGGTCTCTAATAAAGTCTGCGTCCTTTTCCTGAATGGCTTTCTTGACTGCCGGTATTGCTCCGTTGATTTTTTCTCCGATAATAATCAATACTTTCCCTCCTCGGTAAGTTTGTTAAATAATTGTTGATATCGATTTCATAGACCCTTAAATAAAAAATGCAAGCTTGCTTGCAGCACTTGTATATACAAGCATCTTTACTAGTTTTATATTATCAAAGAGTGTAGTCTTTGTCAATATAATATTTAAACTTGTGTATATATTATCCTTGGGTTAAAATTGTACTTGAAACGATATTTTATAACTTGAAAAAGGAGACGAAAATATGAAAAATTCTGTTACGGTAGATTTTCCGCTTTTAAACAAGACTGTTGAAGTGGCAGAAGGCACAAAATTGTCCGACGCATGTGCAGAAGCCGGCTATCCCTTAAACTTAGTTTGCGGTGGTAAGGGTACCTGTAAAAAATGTGCTGTTGAAATCCAGGAAGGCGATTCCTTTGTAAACGTTCTATCTTGCCAGACTTACGTTTACGACGGTATGAAGGTGATGCTAAAAGAAGAAGATCAGAAGGCACAGATACTTACATCATCAACTTTAGATGAAATTTCATTCAACCCAACCATAAAGTCGATTTTTATCAAACGAGATAGTTTAAAAGTTGAAATAGGTGAAAACGACTGGGACGCATTGAAAAGCAATCTTCCTGTGGATGTTGAATATCCGGATCTGGATGTTTTGCAGAGGATGAGCCTTAACTTCCATAACCCTGCAGGAATACGAGTCATATTAAATAGAAATAAAATTATTGATATTGTAGCCGGAGATCATGACAGTCCGCTTTACGGCATCGCTTTCGATATCGGCACCACATCTGTGGTAGGTTATTTATACGATTTGAATGAAGGTTTTTTGGTGGGCATAGACTCATCTCTCAACAAGCAGACCGAGCTTGGAGGTGACGTGATCAGCAGAATCGATCATGTAATCGGTGATATAAAAAACCTTGCCAGGCTACAAAAACTCGCAATGGATTCCATAAATAATATAACTGAAAACATTTGTAAGGAACATAAAATCTCAATTGATGACATATACTATGCAAGTATATGCGGCAACAGTACGATGCAGCATCTTTTCCTAGGATTAAATCCTGAATTTTTAGGCAAAGTTCCTTTCAGCAGCACTACTCACAAAGCAGTTGAAACCAAGGCAAAATACCTAAAAACAAAGATGAATCCAATGGGTGTTGTATCCTTTCTTCCCCTGCTCGGGGGTTTTGTCGGAGCAGACACAACGGCAGTATTGCTTTCAATTCCCAATGATGGAAAAAACAGATTAATGATCGATTTGGGTACAAACGGCGAAATAGCAGTGGGTAACGACAAAAGCTACATGGTTTCTTCTACCGCTTGCGGACCTGCCTTGGAAGGTGCAGGAATAAAGTATGGCATGAGGGGCACCAAGGGTGCAATCGAGAAAGTTTATATCGAGGACGGTCTTTTAAAAACACAAGTTATCGGAAATATTGCTCCCGTTGGGATTTGTGGTTCAGGTGTTATAGATTTGATGTCAGTGATTTTCAAAAATGAAGTCGTAAATCGAAGAGGCGCATTGCTTGATCCGGACGATATAAAAAATTCCGATCTGGCAAGAAGGATCCAAGTCGTCGATAATGAAAAAGTTTTCGTGATAACGTTTAAAGAAGAGTCTGGGCTCGACGAGGACATTTACTTTTCACAAAGCGACATAAGACAGGTACAGCTTGCGAAAGGGGCTATTTATACTGGATGTATCATGTTGATCAATTCCTATGGCATCAAGGGCGAAGATCTACATGAAATAATCCTTGCAGGAGCCTTTGGCAATTACATCGATATAAAAAACGCGCAATCCATAGGTATGTTACCTTGGTACGAAGGTGTGGAAGTCAGATCCATAGGAAATGCTGCTGGAACAGGAAGCCAGATGTATATGTTGTCAGAAGAAAAGCAGGCTGAGTGCTCCGAAATAGAATCCAACGCAATATTTATTGAGTTGGCAAATGATCCTACATTTGCCAAGCAATATATGAGAAATACCTACTTCGTAGATCTCGCTGAAAATTAAAATAATTTAAATTTAAAAAGGGTATGGATCATCACAATGGATGATCCATACCCTTCTCAAATCATATTACGATCAGTTAAAATTAATTTTCTTTCAAAACGTTGAATCCTCTTTGGAGACCTGTTGCACCGGATCTTATAAATTCCAGGATCCCAAAAGGTTCCATCAAATTTGTAAAAGCTTCTATTTTGGCAGCATCACCGGTCAGTTCCAAAATCAAACTATTTTTAGCCACATCAACGATATTCGCCCTGAAAATGTTTGATATTTCGATCACGTTTGACCTTGTATCATTGTCGGCTTTTACTTTTATAAAAACCAGTTCTCTGCTAATGGACTCTTCAGGCGACAATTCCACAACCTTGATAACTTCTACAAGCTTATTAAGTTGCTTTTTGATCTGTTCTAAAATTTGTTCGTCTCCCGTGACTACAATGGTCATTCTAGAAAGAGCTTCATCTTCAGTTGTTCCTACTGTCAAGCTGTCAATATTAAAGCATCTTCGTGCAAACAAACCAGCTATTCTACTTAAAACTCCTGAATTATTTTCAACCAATAAAGACAATACGTATTTTCTCAAGTCGATTCCCCCTAATTAAATTATAACAATGTTATTTTCACAAGGTTCTAGTATCTGGATCTATATTGCATTGGATCAAGCATGGTTGATCGCTTTTTAACACTTTGTCTAAAACATTTTTGAATGTTTTCAGATCGCTTACCTCATAGCCTTCAATATTGTATGCTTCTGCAATTTTAGTGAATTTCACCTGATACTGCAGATCTACTCCACTTCCATGCCCCTTGCCGTAAAGATCTTCCTGTATTTCTCTGACAAGACCTAATTTCCCGTTGTTTAGAAGAATAATCTTTACATCGGCATTTTGTTCTCTTATGACTGCCAACTCTCCCAGGCACATTTGTATTCCACCGTCTCCGATCACACATACCACCTGCCTCTTGGGATTTCCAATTTTTACACCTGCAGCGGCAGGTATGCTATATGCCATTGTCCCCAATCCGCCTGATGTCATGAATTTACGACTTTTGACTACTTTAAAATTCATGGCAGACCATATTTGATTCTGTCCAACATCAGCAACCAGACATGCATCATCATCCATTTTTTCAGACAAATATGCAATGATTTCTTTCGGATTAACGAAGTTTTCTGTTTCTTTCGTTACCTCTTCCTTGGATTCGGATTTACCCTTTAATTTGTCAATCTCATCAAGCCAATCTGAAAAATCCATTTCGTCTGACTTATCTATCAAGTCCGTCAATATGATTTTAGCATCTCCGACTATAGGTAAAGTGAAACCTCTGTTCTTGCCAATTTCAGCCGGATCGATGTCTACATGTATAAACTCAATATTGGGATTCAATTTATGAAATCCCGCTGTAGATCTATTTGACATTCGAGCTCCTATAGTTATCAACAAATCCGTTTTCCCAATGATTTCATTAGAATAATCATATCCGTGGCTTCCTACTATTCCTGCATAAAGTCTGGAATCTTGAGGAAAACCACCAATTCCCATCAAAGAATTTATAACCGGTATCCCTGTTTTTTCGGCAAATTCCAGAATCTCCCTTTGAGCATTTGCAGAAATTATTCCACCACCAGCATAGATGACCGGTTTCTTTGATGCCTTTATTCTTGAAATAGCTCTCTTGATTTGCCCCATATGCCCGGTCAAAGTAGGATTGTATCCTCGAATATCCACTTTGCCTTCATAGTCGAATTTAATTTTCTCTTCTTGGATGTTTTTGGGAATATCTATCAATACCGGACCCTTTCGACCGCTGTTTGCAATATAAAAAGCTTCTTTCAAAATTCTGGGTAAATCATTTGCATCTTTGACAAGATAATTGTGTTTGGTAAATGGTTCGGTAGCTCCCTTTATGTCGGCTTCTTGAAAAGCATCAGTTCCAATAAGATCAGTGTCGACCTGGCCTGTTATAACAACTACCGGAATTGAATCCAGATAAGCAGTTGCGATCCCTGTTATTGTGTTAGTAGCTCCAGGACCGGATGTGACCAAGCATACACCTACCTTGCCCGTCTCTCTTGCATATCCACTTGCGTAATGAACGATAGATTGTTCGTTTCTAACCAATATATGTTTGATCTTCGAACTTCTCAAAGATTCGTATATGGAAATCATCGCTGCGCCAGGATAACCGAAGACTACATCTGTGCCTTCCATTTCAAGACACTTTATAATAGCTTTTGATGCTTTCATCCACAACCATCTCCTTACTTTAATTTTAAGTATTTCTATATATGATAATGTAACCGATATTCAAAGTCAATGTTTTTGTGTATTTATTAACTATTTTTACTAGAAGAGCGTTGTAATAATCTTTTTTATTACTTATAATTATAACAAATCAAACCGTTCAAAAGAGAGGGTATCATGCTAAAAATTTTAGAAGTAAAAAACCGACGATGCTTAGATACTTTTGTCAATCTGCCACTGATTTTATACAAGGATGATCCTTATTTTGTGCCCAAACTATTGTATGACGAAAAACAGACTCTAGATCCGTCAAAAAATCCTGCATCAGAACATTGCGAATTCAAATTGTGGCTAGTGTATAAAAATGGTGTACCTGCAGGCAGAATTGGAGCCATAATAAATCACAACTATATCAAGAAATGGGGCAACCGCTACGGTCGATTTGGATATGTCGACTTCATCGAAGATTTTACTGTAGCCGAATTATTGTTTAAAACTGCCGAGGAATGGCTGATTAAGAAAGGAATGATCGGAATTCACGGGCCTCTAGGGTTTTGCGATTTAGATCCTGAAGGAATGCTAGTAGAAGGTTTCAACACCATTTCAACCTTCACTACAATTTACAATTATTCTTATTATCCAGAATTCATGAATCAGCTAGGTTATTCAAAAGATGTTGACTGGTTGGAATTCGAACTAACAGTTCCTGAAATGCCCTCCCCTATTATACGAAAACTTGCATATAGAGCCATGAAAAGATACAATCTGCACAACCTTGAAGCAAAATCAAAAAAAGACCTAAAAAAATATATTCCTGATGTTTTCAAATTATTAAATCGTTCATATTCGAATTTGTACGCCGTTACAGAACTAACTGAAAAACAAATCAAATATTACACGAAGATGTACTTGTTCTTTTTTTCGGTAGATTTTGTTAAATTAATATTGAATTCGGATAATGAGCTTGTTGCTTTTGGTTTGGCTTTGCCCTCGCTGTCAAAAGCAATGCAAAAGTCACGTGGCAAACTGTTCCCATTTGGATTTTTCCATATTCTCAAAGCTTTGAAACACAATGACAGAGCGGAACTATTGTTGATAGGTGTTGATCCCAGATTTCAGGGGAAAGGTGTTAATGCCATACTCCTTGACAATATCGTTTTAAATAATCCATTAGATATCAAGATTGCAGATATAAACCCTCAGCTTGAATCAAATGTAAATGTAATTTCCCAATGGAAATACTTTGATATCAAACAAAATAAAAGAAGGCGGGCATACTTTAAGAATTTATTGCCATGATCAAAAAAAGCCATCTCAGTCGAGATGGCTTAGGATTTCTTACTGTACCCACGATTGGATTGTTTTTACACCTTCTGCTGCATTAGTGGTAAATGCGTCAGCTCCAATGTGTTCACATGCTTCTTTAGTTACCGGATTTCCACCGATTATTATTTTAACCGAATCTCTAAGTCCAGCTTCTTTTATTCCATCAACAGTGTCCTTCATGGACTCAAGTGCAAGAGTCAATACTCCACTCATGCCTACAATATCAGGTTTAACTTCTTTAATTTTATCTACAAATGCTTGTACAGGTTGATCAATACCTAAATCATAAACTTCAAAACCGGCAGCTTCAGCCATGCTCTTGAAAATATTTTTTCCAATGTCATGAAGGTCGCCATGAACAGTAGCAATTACGATAGATCCAATTTTAGCAGCTGAGTTTGAACCGATTACAGGTTTTAAGACATCGATAGCTTCTGTAAGTAATTCTCCGGCAAAAATAAGGTCGCCTACAAAATACTCACCACTTTCGAAAAGATCTCCTACCATTGCCATTCCTTGTTGACATGCTCCTACTACCTTTTGCGCTTCTTCTTCTGATGGGTTGGATGCTACGAATTCATTTAAAAGGTCCAATACCTTTTCTTCTTCCAATTCCCCAATTGCTGTTGTTACCGCTTTCAAATCAATCATTTAAGATAACCTCCTCAAATTTGTATATACAAGTATATCACGCTTGTATGATAATATGATAACACTAGTTATTATTATATGTCAACTTCTTTTTACAAGATTAATTTATTTTTTATTCGTTCAAGTTTACTTGGTTTATTTTTCAAAAAACAAAAAACATCGACTGAAATTTGAATTTTTATGAGAAAATATTTTCAGTTTATGTTATAATAATAACAAATAAAATATAGGAGTGTAGCTATGAAGCCAGAAGCAGTTGTGGAGAAAAGAAAAGATAAAATCCCTTATGAATATTACAAAAAAGAACTTGCTAAAACTCTTCCCTCTACGATCGAAGAGAATACAGGTCTAATTTATAATGAAGAAAAAAGTAGTTTTACTGTTAAACTTATGACAGATGAATATTCTATAAGCTATCCCGGCGGTGAAGTCAAAGGTCCTTCGGAAAACATAAAATATTCGTTAAAAACTTTGCTGCTTCGCTATCTTATAAATAGCAAAGGCGTAAAGCCTGCAGGGAAAATGATCCACTACCGCGATGTTCCCGACGGAAATATTTATTACGCTAATTTTTATGGCAGATGTATTATGCGACTGGCCAAAACATTTAAAAATAAACCAGACCTGTTGGACATAGCTCTACAAAAAATAGGTGGAGAAAAAATCGACACGGCAGATATTTCTTATAAGATTCCTTTTCTTCACAACATATATGTTTACGTGCTTTACTGGAGAGGAGATGACGAATTTCCAGCTTCAGCTCAAATCTTATTTAGCGATAATGTTGAATACTATTTTTCTGCCGAGGATTTGGCCTTTGTAGGAGATATAGTCAACGATTATCTTCTAAAAGCAATATATTGAATGTTTGATACATTCTAAATGCAGCCCGAAACTAAATTTCGGGCTGCATCTTATTTTGCATTAATATGACTAGGAAACCTTGCTAAGTCGGTGTGCGGAATAAAGCACGCGGACACGAACTCGTCCATGTAACCGGGATGAACACTGAGTTCGACATAAGTCATCTGATTAGCTGTTTCTCCTATGAAGTCTCTTGCTTTTCTATTAACTAAGCTCAAATAACTTCCAGACAAGGAACTATTTCCTATAAATTCGTACTTTTCTAAATCGATATCTGGAAATATTCCGATATTGATCGCATTTTTAATTCCAATGTGGCTGCCGATCCCTCCGGCGATTTTAATTTTATCCAAATCATTTGGTGTAAATCCCAAGCTGTCTAAAATAACATATAATGCTGAATATATGGCTCCCTTTGCTCTTATGAAATTATCTATATCGATTTCAGTTATATATATGTCATTGTCTATATCGTATTCTTCTTTAAAAGCCAAAACATATCTGCCAATTCCATATTCGTCAAATGATATTCGTTCGCACTCCTTGGATTTGTCAAATTTCCCCTTGGCATTGATCAAACCGGTACGTTTTAATTCTGATATTAAATCGATAATCCCGGAACCGCATAAACCGTAAGGTTTATCCGTATCTATTATCTTAAAAACTGGTACATAATTATTATCTTGAATGGTCACTGCTTCTATGGCTCCAAGCGAGGCTCTCATACCGCAGCTGATTTCTCCGCCCTCGAAGGCAGGTCCTGCCGAACATGCGCAAGTCATAAGAAAATCCTGATTTCCAAAAACTATCTCACCGTTTGTTCCTAAATCGATCAATGCAGTAAGTTCAGGTTTGTCCCTAATGTCAGCGGCGACTACTCCAGCCGTAATATCTCCTCCTACGTAGCTTGCAACAGAAGGACTTATACAGATCACAGCATTTTGATTTATCATCAACTCCATTTCCCACGGAAACACTGTAACTTCATGAGTGTCAACGATCACTGGTATATAGGGCTCCCTACGTAAATAATCCGGATATATTCCCAATAGAAGGTGTGACATTGTAGTGTTTGCTGAAGCTGTTAGAATAAGTATTTGCTCTGTTTCTATGTCGGCTTCATTAGCCAACTGAATAATCAGTGGGTTCATACTTTCATTTATTAAAGCATCTTTAAGCTTTTTGAGTCCATCTTTTTTTGTCGAGTAGATAATTCTATTTATAACATCGGCTCCGTATCTGGATTGGGCATTACCGCATGATATTTCATTTACGACTTCTCCACTTTCCAGTTCGACCAAGCAAGCTGCAACTGAAGTAGTTCCAATGTCAAACGCCACACCATAGGCTTTCTCGTTTTTATCCCAACTAAGATGGCGGATTCTTATGCTTTCTTCATTGGTGATGGTATAAAATAACGTAATTTCAAAATTATTGTTTCTTAAAGCGAATGGCAGTTTCTTTAAAAGATTAAGACTCATTTTGACTTTTTTATACCCAAATTTCACCTTGATTTCGCGTTTTAATCTTTCATGATCAGAAATGTTATCGTCCAAATTGGGTTCGGGCAACTTCAATACCATCTTGTTTATATATGGTTCTTCACCATGAGATTCTGCAAATTTTTTTCTCATTTTTTTGTATTTTGCCCATTCAGTGCTTTTACCTTCATGTGAAGATTTTATCCTGCTCGACCCCACCATGCTTGAATCAGGCAAAAATATTTTCAGATCTTCTTTTAGATAAGACATACATGACAACACATAACCTTGATCTAATTTTTCTTTTGATAACTCTTTCATGCTTTCTTTTCTCAAATCACCTTCGATAATCTTTACTATACATTTGCCACAACTTCCGTTTCCATTACATGGAGCATCTATGTCTATACCATTATCTCTTAAAAGATCGAGAAGGTTATCGTTTTCATCGCCTTGAATTGATTTTTTTGATCCATCATTAAATACAACTGTTACTGTTATCATATGCAATCTCCTTACAATGATATTAAGGATGGCAAATTGAACTCGTCAATTCACCATCCCTTTTTAGTCTAATAGGATTGTTTACATCAACTTTTTAACAAGTCTATCTGATCTATATTATAACTCCAAATATGAATCAGCGTATAAAGTTTTTCCTAAAATTATATCGCAAGTTTTTATGGTATCCATCAATAATTTATCGCAAGGATTAACAATTGCAGAAGTTAATCCGCTTTGTATCGACATTGCTATCATTACCGCATCCATTGTAGGTCTCAACTCTTTTGGAGCACCGTTTGAGATATTGCTTAATCCTCCTGTAGATTTCAAACCCATTTCAGAAATCATTGCAATAGCTTCCAGTACTTCCACTTGTTTTTCCTGCATCCCTTTGACTACAAGGAATAGTGGGTCGAACAGCATGTCTTCAGGATCCATGCCTGCTTCCATTCCTCTTTCAAGCATTTCCTGGCAGAACATCATACGCTCGTCATTATCTCTTGGAATGCCTTCTTTTGCACACAATGCAATAGTCATGGCATCATTGGCTGCTGCTAAATTTATATTGTCTATTCTATCACCTGCATCAGCTGAATTGACGATTGGTTTGCCTTTGCTTCTATTATATACTTTTATTCCTGCTTCAATGGCTTTTTTGTTTGCTGTATCAAGTACCAATGGAACATTATCAAACTCATTTTGGATAGCTTGAACGATCCACTGCATAACTTCTTCTCCATCTTTTTCAGCAGGTCCGATATTAACATCAAGATAGTGAGCTCCAGCATCCAACTGCTCTTTTGCCCTTTTAAAAATTGGCTCTAAATTTCTTTCCGCAATAGCACTTCTGATTGCTGGCGATATGCAATGTATTCTTTCTCCGATTACCATAAATTTATCCATTAATAAAACCTCGCTTTTTTAGTTTATTTACCTAAAGCTGATATAACTGACCCTTTTAAAAGGGCCAGTTATTCAGATATCGTGACTTAAACAAGTTCTTTCAAGAATTTTGGTATCTGCATTGCTTCGTCTGGACCTACTATTACTTCCCAACCCGGAAGTTCTTCTTCAATATCACCTTTAAGAACGGCAACTTTTCCAGGAATTACAAGACGTTTCTTAGTTAACTTTTCTTCAAGTCCACTTTCCTTGACTGCGTTTCTTATAACGCTTCCTCCAAATTTACCTGCCGCCCATGAAGTCAGAACTGAGTATCCGCCTGCATCCGGAATCAATAACCATGCAGGAGATTTTGCTCTTTCAATTTCTCCGGAAACCACAAAATATGTGAGGGCAAAGTCTACTGTCAACAATACTGGAGAGTCTTCTTTTGGTGCGCCAAATTCATAAACTTTAGGTTCAACCCTCATTGGTTTTTGAGGATCAGTGTAGATATTTTGTCTCAATCCAAATAATGGAAGAGCACGCTTGTATGAAATATCGCTGAGAACTATGATAGAACCATATCTTAAGACCAAAGTTGAAGCCAAAGCAGTCTCCATGAATTCATCGCCTTCAGCCAAGTCATTAACAAATACAAGAGAAGGATATCCAAATGTTCTGTCTCCACCAGTTATGGCAGCTCTTCTGACCTCTACGGTATTTTCAAAGGCTTTTCCAATTTCTTCTCCGGTAGTGTTTAATATCAAGTCTTTATGACCCGCTTTGTCAGCCGCTTGAACCAAATCATACAGTTCTTCCAAAGTAGGAGCTTCCAAACCTAAAACTATTTTATTTTCGCTGGCTATGGCAACCATATCATTCAAATTGTCTTTATTTGCACCCATTAAGACAGGATTTGTATCTTTAACTTTTTCTATAGCCTCTTTTGCCACTGATGCGTCTTTTGAGTATACGATGTTGATTTTTCCAAGTTGTGAAACTTTGTCAAGAATATTTAAAAACGATTCTTTGTCAGTTCCGTATCTTACCAAAACGGCTTCAGCATTCATCTGCTCGCCGATTCTTTCGTAGTCAACATCTTTAATATTATTGATTTTTGCATCCACTTCTTCGGCATTCAACGTATCGTCAAAAGCAACCGCTACAAGGGGCTTGTTTACCAATGTTTTCTCGTGTCTGTATAAAACAGTCTCTCCGCCGATTTTTCTCTCTGCGTCGCCTTTTCCAATGGTAAAAGTCTTCATCGGTGGTGCTGTAGCTTCAGATAGTTTTCCTTTGGCCTCATCTGAAATATGAGGACATTTTTCTATTTCAACTGCTCCTGATGCAACCTTCATACTGAATGCCATGCAAGTAGGGAATCCGCATTCCTTGCAGTTTGTTCTTGGTGTTAATTTAAAAATTTCCAATCCGGTTAAACCCATTTATATCAACCTCCACTTAATATTGTTTAAATCTTAAGACAATTTTTCAATGAACTTTTTCACTGTTTCCAAGGACTTAGGATGTCTGACTATAACGGCGTCCGATCCTGATACCAGACAAGATACTGCAGTTGAAACCTCCATGTGGATACCTCTCTCGATTTGGTTTCCCCATGCCGGTTCATCAGCTTCAGTTGCCAACGCCTCTTTAACTGACCATACATCGAAGGATATAGGTGTTATTATAGGCATTTGAAGCGTGTCGTCATTTTGTCCTAAAGATGCAAGAAGAATCCTATCCATTGTAGAAGTTACGTATTCAAAACCGTATCCAACTGCAGCGCTACCGATATCCATGATGACAGATTCTTTTTTTACACCCAATTGTCCCAAAAGAATATTAAGTTGTTTTGCCAAGTTGATATCTACAGATGATTCAGCACTGATTTTTTGATTGTACGCCAAAGCTCCTGCAGCTCCTACAGCTTTATAATTTTCTTCTTTTGCTGAAAGTATCAAGATGTTTTTTCCTTGGAGTGCTTCAGCAATCTTTTGGAAAACTTCAGAGTCTTTCTCATCATTTTTACTTCCTGCCACTACCAATGGTACTGAAATCTCATCCGCAACCTTTTTAGCTACTTCAACACATTCTTCCACGCTTTTGTTTTTGCCGTTTGGATCAGCTCCATCAAATCGCAGGCAGATAAAGTCAGGAGCATATTTTTCTTCAACCAACTTCGCCCATGCCGCCGTGTCATCACCTGCTTCTTTATACAATTCGGCAAATGCCTCTGACCAGCTAGAAGCAGGCTCATCAGATATTTCGATGCCAACTTTTGCCTGTTCACCTGCTTCGCCGTCAAATTTGTAAAAAGGCATTACGTTTCTTCCTCCGATTTCAAATGCCTTTTCACCTGTTCCCAGTGTTACTTTGTTGATAGTGCCATTGTATTTTTTTACTGTTTTCTTGTAACCCAAGAGTAGTCCCTCCTTATATAATTTCTAATTTTTTCATTATATCTTTAAGTGCCGTTTTAGCTGGGCTGTCATCCGGTAATTTAACCAAAGGCATCCCTTTTGAATCATAATCGAAAATATTGGCATCCAATGGAACTACACCCAGCAAATCCAACTCTTGCCTTTCAATCTCTTCGATAATCGAATCAGCCAATTTACCCTCTGGAGCCTTGTTGACTATCAATCCCATTTTGGGTATGTTCAATTTTAATTCTTCGGCTAAAACCTTAACTCTTCCTGCCGCTTGAATGCTTCTATAAGAATAATCGCTGACCAGGATCAATAAATCGATTTTTCCCACAGATCCTCTGCTGATGTGTTCCAAACCAGCTTCGTTATCGATAACGACATGCGAATAATTACCACTTAAAATATCCAATTGATTTTTTAGAATTCCGTTCACATAACAGTAGCAACCCTCTCCCTGGCTTCTACCCATTACCAGCATATCGTATCCATTGCCTTCCAAAACAGCTTGATTCAGTCTTAATTTAAAGTAATCAGTCTTTGACATTCCACCAGGAATAATATTTCCGGCACGCTCAGCCCAATTTACTTCCTCTCGAACTTCTCCAATTGTTTCATCTACTTCCATTCCAAGAACTTCGTTCAAGTTGGAGTTTGGATCGGCATCCACCGCTAAAACAGGTTGTTTGCCGGCTTCAACCAGAAAATTTATTAGAAGTCCGGTAAGGCTCGTTTTTCCTGTACCGCCTTTTCCAGCTACTGCAATTTTTTTATAACTCATATTGGCCTCCTGTATTCATTGTAATATCTATATTTTATCACTTAAAAAGAATAAATATACAAATATATTACAATAAGAAAAAATATTTGATTGCTTTGCCGGCAAGCAACGCAATATGAAACATGAACAAACTTTGGGGACGATGCTTGCACCGACCCCAAAATTCAGTTTTACATTATTGGATCTAATGTCAAAGCTGGGTGTCCTTTTGATTCCAAGAACTCCAACACTGTCTCAGATTCAGTAGCTATTGTTTCGTCACATATCATATCGGTGAAACCATCGATATCATATAATTCCTTGGCTGCTGCATCCAATCTTTCTCTAACATCGTCCTTTAATTCTTTTGGCATCCATACTATTCTTGCAAGTCCGCCTTCAGCACTCATGAATTTTTTTGATCCGATAAAGTGACGTCCGTGTCCCATGAATCCAGGTGTTTGAACTCCACCACCGGTCATTGACGCCAAATCACCAAATGTCATTCCTACAGGTGTAATATCCCCGAACTCTCTGTTTACTATGACAACGCCATTTGCTTCCGGCATGATACCACAGATACACTCAAAACAACCGCAAGAAGTCATCGGATCTTCCATGATACTGTAAAGGGATACTCTTGAAACTGCTCCTTGAGAAGCAATGTCTACAGCCTTGCTGACATCAGTCCAGATACCTTTTTCTTCATCTTCGACTCCTGTTTTCGGAACCGGCTGGCAAGCTCCTGTAGGATCAAGTTCCTTGGTTGCTTTTGCATCCAACCAGCTGACAGCTCCGCAAAGTCCAAGTCTTTCAGGAGTTACAATGCAAACATGCGCCGGTGCAAATGACTGACATAGCGTACATGAATAGAATGTGTCCACATTCTCATCAATAAGTGATGCAAGTCTTTCATCTCTAGCTTTATATTTAGGCAATGCCAATTCTTTTTCCAAATCTTCAACCTTTTGACCATCTGTGTAAATGGTAACCTGACATTTGTCTACTACGGTGTCAAATTCGGCTTTCATTTTTGCATATATTACCTTTCCAATGTCAGGTAATCTTAAACCTCTTTCGTAGGATTCCTTGCCCACACGAATCCAGGCGATATTTCTTTGTCCGATATGCATTACACCTTCGATATAGTTCATGAAGTAGTGAAGACGTCTCTCCAAAACAGGTTCAAAATCTTCTTCCATGCTTTTTCCTGCGACATCAACCACGACCGCAAATGGAAGGTTGTAAGGTATTTTGTCAGCGGTATCAAGATCTGGACCAATTACTTCAATCTTACCGTCTTCGATACTTGCCATATCTTTCATTCTTACCAATTCCCAAGCTTTTGTCTTGGAACCGCCGAACTCGGCATACATGTCGTTCTTACGTATTCTTTCACCTTCAAAGGCAGATGCTACGCCTACAGGTATGTCGATCTTTGTAACTTTAATTTTAATATTTCTAACTTCAAGAGATGTCTCAACTACTTTTTCATTGTTTGGCTGATGTAAAAGAAGCGTTGGAACCTCATTGATAAATGTTTCGGTAACAGCAGGGAATCCAAGTTCTATTGCGGCTGCTCCTGCTGCGATGATTTTATCATCCCAGTCGTCAAAAACATTGACAAAAGCTTTTACACGATCTTTTGTGTATTTCTTGTGAGCTTCGAAATCACCAGGCTCAACTGCCCCAAATATCAAACTGGCTCTGATGGCAACGGAAACAACGTGAATTACAGACTCAATTTCGTAACCCAATGGAATAACACGGAGATCAATTCCCATTTTTACATTTTGTTCGATTGCTTGGTCGATAACTTCGCCTACCATGAATGTCAAGAGACCTTTTGCTTGATAATCCTTTATAATTTCAGCTGCTGTTTCAGAATCCTTGCACTTGCCTATAATAACAGCTACGCCGGGTATGTCTTGAGTTACAAGGGGTACACCAAATGCTCTGATTTGAGCATCAGTAAGATGACCTTGAAGTGGAGCCTTGTATGGTTCCTCCTCCATGGTATATTTGACCGCCTCGATTATTTCTGCAAGCATTGCAGATGCAGTTCCTGCATCCAAAGCATCTTGTAGTCTGTTTCCTTCGTGAATAAACTCTTTAGCTAGTTCAAGAGCTTTTTCCAATTCACCGGTAGTTGATATTTTTTCGCCTGTTATTGCATATATAACCGGTAGAGAGTAGGCTGTTGAGGGAAACTTAACTTGAGCGTCCCTTCCTTTCTCTTCAATTATTTTCTTAACCATGCTTTCCGCCAGATCAAGATACTGATCTTTACCGGAGTAGATTATCTTAAACAGATTCATTCTGTTTCCTCCTATTCTAATCTAAGATTTTTTAACGCTGTCAATTAGTTTGTCGCCAATGATCTTTATGTTTTTCTTGAGACTTTCACTAGCAAGATAAGAAGATGTATTTTCTCTGTCAGAAATGCTTATTGTCTTGTCATAATAAATAAAACCCAAACAATTCTCCTCACCTACGTGCTCTTTAATGAAATCCTCATCATCTTTGTCTGTGATTTTATTTCCAATAACCATAACGTTGTCAACACCCAGATCTGCAGAAAGTTTTTTTACTTTTTCAAATGTTTGTACGCTTCTTTCACCTGGTTCAACAACTGTTATAAACGCGTCTACAGAACCTGCAGTTCCTCTTCCAAGATGCTCGATACCCGCTTCCATATCCATTATGACTACATCCTTTTCTCTTAAAATCAGATGAGACGTTAGTCTTTTCAACAGTACATGTTCAGCACAGACACATCCTGAACCTCCAATATCCACGCTTCCCATCACAAGAACTTTTATGCCTTCAAATTCACTGGCATATCTTTCAGGTATATCGTCCACCTTGGGATTCATCTTGAAAGTTGTTCCGTATGTTCCCGGCTTGGCTCCAGTTCTTTCTTCCACCAAACTGTTCATCTCAGATATTGGTATTATCTTGCTGGCATCTTTAACATCCATCCCTAGAGCTAAAGCTAAATTAGCGTCCGGATCGGCGTCTACAGCAAGCACATTATATCCATTTTCGGCAAAGTATCTTGAAAGGGCGGCGGAAATCGTGGATTTTCCCACGCCGCCTTTTCCTGTAATCGCAATTTTCATAAATTCACCTATATTCCTAATTTATCCCGTTTTGCTTCGATGTCTTCCATCATAAGTCGTGCACATTCAACTGGATCTTCTTCGAAGATGAATTTCGCTCCAACTTTTTCTTCCAGTTTGTTTGTCAACAAGTCAACGAAGTATTCAGAACCGGTTACCTGTGGAGTTACACCCAGGTACGTGTTGATACCGGAAGATACTACATAAGTACCGATGGATACGGCTTTCTCGCTCATCCACTCAGGAGCTACACCAGTTACCGGCAGGTCAGAGTTGTCCAGACCTCTTTCAATGGCCACTCTGCTTACGATGTCCAGGATTCTTGAGATGTCTACGCAGGAACCCATGTGAAGGATCGGCGGGATGCCTACACGTTCGCAAACCTCTTTCAGTCCACGACCGCAAAGCTCCTTGGCTTCCATTGTCATTAAACCAGCTTTTGCTGCAGCTTGAGCGGCACAACCGGTAGTTACTACGATGATGTCGTTTTTGATCAGTTCTTTCATGATGGTGATGTGGCTCTTGTCATGCTCAACTTGCGGGTTGTTACAACCAACGATACCAACAGCCCCTCGAAGTACTCCTGCCCAAATTACGTCGGACAATGGCTTCACTGTGTTGAATACATCTGTCTGGCTGTTTACAACCTTATCCAAGTGCTGGATGACTGTTTCCACACTGTATCCTACTACGGCGCTGTTTTTCGCCTCAGGGATCATAACTTTTTCTTTATCTCTGTTCTTGAAGTTCTCGACTGCTCCACGAACGATCTTCTTACAGATGTCCAAAGCGTGGTCTTCCTCAAACTCGATGTAGATGCTTCCTTCCATCTTCGCTTTTGGTGAAGTTGAGATGAACTGCGTATGGTATACGTCTGCCAATTTTGCAAGTGCCGGGAAGATACACTGTACGTCTACCATAACGGCTTCCATTGCGCCTGTCATGATTGCAAGCTCCTGCTGGTAGAAGTTACCCGCGATCTTAACACCGTGTCGCATGGTTACCTCATTACCTGTACAGCACATACCTACCAGGTTGATTCCGGCCGCTCCCATTTCTTTTGCCAAAGCAAGCAGTTCAGGATCTTCTGCAGCTAATACGACCATCTCGGAGAAGCTTGGGTCGTGTCCGTGCACCATGATGTTGACCATGTTTTCTTCAATAACACCAAGGTTTGCTTCCGTTCCTCTCGCAGTCGGCACACCGAACATGATGTCGCTAAGCTCAGTTCCGATCCAGGAACCGCCCCATCCGTCTGCAAGAGATGTTCTCATACAAAGATCCAGGATGCTCTCTGCGTCGCTGGCACATCCAATATGTGTGGAGTGCATCAATGTAGCGATCTCTCTATCAATGGCTCTCGGCTCTATTTTTAAGTCTTTCCAGATTTTTTGTCTTTGCTCAGGCGCTCTTACCAGCAACCTTTGGACTCCGAAAGGCTTTCCAAATTCGTTCAAAGCGATCTCAGCAATTTCATGAGCGATGTCATTGGGCTCTCTGTCGTCTGTATTAACTCCCCACTCTTTTGCCAAGTTCATCAACTTGCCTACATCTTTAACTTTGTAATTGCCTTCTTTGTTTGCGATGTGCATTACGTGAGCGATGTCCCTTGCGTGGTCAGAGTGTGCAGAAGCTCCGCCACAAACCATTCTTGCAAAGTTTCTGGCAACAATCGTGTCCGCAGTGGCACCACACAAACCTCGCTGTGCTCCCTTACCCTCTACCGGACTGATTCGGCATGGACCCATGGCACAAATCCTACAACATATTCCTTTGTCCCCGAAACCACATTTGGCCTTCATGGCCGCCTGTCTGTCCCAAATTGTCTCCGCACCATCCGCTTTTCCTTTTTCTAACAGGCCAGTGCTAATTCCGTCAAATTCTAAGACTTCATGACTCATTTTTTTTACCTCCCTTAAAAATCAAGCTTTTTTGACAACCAATTTACCAAAACTTGTATATACAACTTAATGTACGACTAGTTATAGTTTAAAACCTAGACAACTTTTTGTCAATATAAAATAAAATGAAATTGATATTTTTTTGATAAAGTGATATTCTATTATTATAAAAAAAGGAGGAATTACAATGAATCAAATCAATTTCCAACAACCTTATCTATTATATGAAAAATGCGAGTGTCAAATGCAGCTTCCGGTAGACAAAATGAAAGTAAAGAAAGAAAAGGACGGCTATCTTTTGAGTTATAAAACTACCTGTCCAAGTTGTGGTACAGAATATGATAAAGCCTTTCATATTACTGAAAATCCTTTGGATTTCAGCGATCATGTAAATGCATTCAAAGTTTTACCCGCCCTCAAAGATGAATTGGCCGTTGTTAAACTTGACTCATTGAAGGGAAAGATCAAAGATGGTGAATTGTTTTTTTACGGCAATTACAAACATCTCAGATTCTTTGACAATAAAATTCAGGACGACGTCATTGTTATCGATTACAGCAAATCTTGAATTTAATTATTCATTTTCAAATAAAGCACATCAGCTTTTTTATTGTTAATTTTGAGTCAATATATAAGACATACATTGCATTTATTTTATGCTAATTGTATGTCTTATATATATTAATCATGTATATTATATTTTCCATTACCTAAATTCTACCTTTAAAAAGTCCCACAGATGAAATCTGTCACAATCATCAGGTTCAGAACCCGGCCGATAAAATCTTGCAATTTTGTTAGCGTCAGGACAATAGCCTTCGATATGCTTAAGATTGCTTGCTTTGTCTATCTGTACTTTTAGTACAATTTCATCCGAAAACAGCTGTTCTTCATTCTTGAGAATTGAGATTTCTGTTACCTCATTCTCATTATAGGATTCTTTGTGCTCATCATTGTCTATGAGAACATAAACCCTTTCCGTTTCGTATTTGTTGGATTCATACATATAATCAGGTTCATCGATCAAATCTTCAGAAATTAAATTTTTCATATAATCTCCATATGCGCCTGCAGCTTGGCTGCTTGAACCCTTTACAGGTTTGGAGTCAACGTTTCCAATCCAAACAACTGTGGAATACTTTCCGGTAAAACCCGAAAACCATAAATCCCTGGAATCTGAACTAGTCCCTGTTTTTCCCCCTGTAATCAACGGGTTACCTGCTTTGGTCCCAGTTCCGTCAAAAACGTTATTAATCAGTACATCTTTTATATAATTTGATGTATCTGAAGAAATTATATCGGTCAAATTATCCTCATTAGCCTTTTTGGCGTATATGATTTTATCAGCTTCTATAATCCTATCTATTGAATATGAATCGACCTTGGATCCTTCATTTAAAAAAATCGTATAAGCCGCTGCCATTTCCAATGGTGAAACACCATATGTCAATCCTCCCAAAGCGGTAGATAAACCACGATCGTCATCGCTCAGCATTGAAAAACCCAAAGTTTTTAAGTGTTCGATAGTATTTTCTATGCCAAACTCATTCATTACTTTAACTGCCGGAATATTCAAGGATTTGGTCAATGCCACCCTGACAGTTACATATCCGTAATAATTACCATCAGCACTTTTGGGAATATACCCGTTGAAATCCGTCTTTTCATCCAAAACAATAGAGTTTTTTTCAATTACCCCATCGTCCAATGCTGCAGCGTATATGAGTGGTTTAAGTGTGGACCCCGGTTGTCTGGGCGTAGAAGCCAAATCAATCTCGCTTTTACCGCCTATATAAGTTTTGATTTTTCCATTTGAATCAACTGAAACAAGCGCTCCATCGATTTCATTCCAATTTTTTTCAACAATCAAGTCCTCTAAAGCTTTTATTCCCGCCTTTTGAAATCTGGTATCGATCGTAGTGTGGATCGCAAGGCCGCTTTTTTTTAAAGTATCTACAGCCTTTTGATACTCGACTATTCCGGATACCACCATGTACTCAGATATAACATGGGATATGAAATCTTCATATCCTGATTTGAATCTTATGCTGTTGTTGAATTCATTTTGAGATTTTATGATCAACTCCTGAGAAACGGCAGCTTGATATTCTTCCTCATTAATATGATTTCTTTCAAACATCCTCTTCAAAACTACTTCTTGTCTTTTTTTTGCCTTTTCAAAATACAGATCAGGTTGATACCCACTGGGAGCCTGGGGCAATCCTGCTATTAATGCACTTTCTGCTAAATCCAATTCCCATACATTTTTTCCGAAATATCTCAAACTTGCCTGCTGAACTCCGTATACACCACCGCCCAAGTATATCTCATTGAGATACATCTCCATAATTTCGTCTTTATTGTAAATTTTTTCTAGCGCAGCTGCGGTCTTGGCTTCTTTTATCTTTCTCTTCAAGGTTTGTTCCGTAGATATCTCTTCGAAAAGATTTCTTGCCAATTGTTGTGTAATTGTACTGGCACCTTCAGAAATTTTCCCGTCTTTTAAATTGGTCAACAGCGCTCTTGCTATTCCCTGAATATCGTACCCCCCATGCTGGTAGAATCTTTTATCTTCAACATCTACCAGTGCTGTAACCAGTTGTTGGGGGATCCTTTCCAATTTTACGTAAGTCCGATTTTCCTCGTATATTTCTGCGACTATTTCTCCGTCCGACGAGTAAATCACTGACTTTTGACTGGGTACATACTCGAAATCAACCAAATCGACAGGCTTTACTGTTAAAAAAAACCCTCCCATCGCTGCTATTGCAGCGAAAAATAATAACACACTATATAAAAGTATTCTTTTCATGTCTTCATTCGGCCCTCTCAAACACCGTTAAACCCCAAATCTTCTACTAAAAGCAACATATCATCGGGAAGTCGGCATTCCACTTCGATCCACTGGCCGCTTCGCGGTTGAAAAAATCCAACTTTCCCACTGTGTAAAGCTTGCCTTCTTATTTTTGTGTTGGAACCTTCAGGATTGTACAAACTGTCACCAGCAAGTGGATTGCCTATTTCTTTCATGTGCACTCTGATCTGGTGGGTCCTACCGGTTTCAAGCCTGAGTTCGACCAAAGAATTTTGACCATTTGATTTCAGGCATTTATAATAAGTTACTGAGTTTTTTCCTGTATCGGTAATCTCTCTGACAATAGATTCCTCCGTCAGCCGCCCGATAGGCAAATCGATTTTCCCTTCTATTTCTGGAGTTCTGCCCTCTACAACAGCATAATAAATTTTAACTACTTTGTCGTCTTTCATCTGTCCTTGAATATGCTGATGAGCAAATTTACTTTTAGCTATGATAACCAGACCTGTGGTATCACGATCAAGCCTATTTACGAATCGAATTTTTGCATCTATATCATGATCTACAAAATATTTTGCAACCCCGTTGGCAAGGTTGTTTTCCTGATGTCCTTTTGTCGGGTGTGTCACCATGTTGGCTTCCTTATTAACTATTAGAACATCACTGTCTTCATAGACAACTTCAATTTTATATTCACTTGGTTCAGCATCTATTTTTTCAGTAGGCATCAACACTGTCAAGATGTCTCCCGGCTTCATCTCTTGGATAACATTGACCTTTTTCCCATTTAAAAGTATCTTGCCTTCTCTCTTAATAAATTTTAAGAGCCTTGAAGAGAAACCTTTGTTCCCCTGCAAATAATCTTTTATTAATTTATTTTCACTTTCATTTACATACATTATTACATTGTTTGATTCTTTCATTGATTACCTCTTTCTAATCGAGTAGGAGAAAGTTTTCATAAAACATGAAAACCTTCGACCTCTCACACCACCGTGCGTACCGTTCGGTACACGGCGGTTCAATCAACTTAACAATTGACACACCTTTCGGTGTAGTAATCTA
>NZ_JADNRK010000011.1 GCF_015594845.1 Alkalibacter mobilis
TCTATTATAAGTGTTTGAGTCCGCTAGAACTCTCTTTGGCTTTTGATACTCTTGGTATCAACGTTGTTTTTGGTTCTTTCTTTTAGCTTGGTTTTCGTGTGCTATTATATTTTCAAAGATCTCTTTTCTTGCTCTGTCGCTGCCGAGTGTTTCTCGCTGTCTCTCTTGGCGACTCTTACTATTATACGCATCACCACCCACCCTGTCAACAGGTTTTATCAACTTTTTTAATCTTTTCTTTAAGAAAGTTTGAAACCCTTGACTGGCAAAGGTTTCAATGAGCAATCTGTTTTGTTTGGTGTGCCGTGTAACTTTATAAGTACCCGGGTTTGCGAGTATTTAAACATAAAAATACATTTTTGTTCTATTATTAATTAGATCCTTCGACAGGCTCAGGATGACGTTTCATACTATGTGAACAGATCCTTCGACAAGCTCGGATGACGTAGACTATATTAAAAATCGTCATTCTGACCGAAGTGTAACGAAGAGAAGATTCTACTCATGTGTCATTGGTTATGGAGATCCTTCACATTCGTTCAGTATGACGTAAACTATGTAGATCCTTCGACAAAATCAAGATGACATTTCATACTATGTGAACAGATCCTTCGACAAGCTCAAGATGACAAACTTTATATGGTCTCTTTGCTTTGTTCAGCATAAAGACTTTTACTTCTCTTCAGCCTGCTCTTCTTCTGTACCCGTTTTTTCCGGTTTCATGGTCGGAAAAAGAATAACGTCTCTAATACTCCTTTGATCGGTCATCAACATTACCAATCTATCTATTCCAATACCCAAACCACCTGTTGGCGGCAAACCTACTTCCAAAGCGTTGATAAAATCATGATCAAAGGGATGCGCTTCCTCATCTCCGGTATTTTTGTTTTCTACCTGGCTCATGAATCTTTCCTTTTGATCGATAGGGTCATTCAACTCGGAGAAAGCATTTGCGTATTCACTACCTCTGATGAAAAGTTCAAATCTTTCAGTATATTTTGGATTGGTGTAATCTTTTTTTGCCAGGGGAGATATCTCTACCGGATGATGTGTCACAAAAGTTGGCTGTATCAACTTGTCTTCGACAAATGTGTCAAAGGCTTCTTCTATTATCTTGCCTATGGAAGTGTGCGGTTCAATTTCCAGGCCAAGTTTTATACCCTCGGCATAAGCAACTTTTTGGTCATCGATAACGTCAAAATCCACTCCGGTATGCTCTTTTACCAAATCCACCATTCGCGCTCTTTTAAAAGGAGGTTTAAAACTGATTTCATCCCCTTGATAAATTACAGAGTCCTGGCCTTTGATTTTCAAAGCGACATCGTATAATAGTTCTTCCACCATGTTCATTACATCTTCATAGTCCGCATACGCTTCGTAGGTTTCAAGCATGGTGAACTCAGGATTGTGCGTCGGATCCATTCCTTCATTTCTAAAAACTCTGCTGAGCTCATAAACCTTGTCGAATCCTCCCACGATCAATCTCTTTAAAGGGAGTTCCAAAGCTATCCTCAAAAACATGGGAATATCCAATGCATTATGATGTGTCGCAAAAGGTCTGGCGTTAGCTCCTCCCGCGAGATTCGAAAGGACTGGAGTTTCAACTTCCAAAAACCCTCTATTGTTTAAATAATCTCTAACAGCGTTCATGATTTTTGATCTAGTGACAAAAACTTCCTTGACCGCCGGATTCATAATGAGATCCACATACCTTTGTCTGTACCTAAGATCCGGATCCTTCAAACCGTGGAATTTTTCGGGTAATATCTGCAATGATTTGGACAATATTACGATTTTTTCAACTCTGACGGACACCTGTCCCATCTTAGTCTTGAACACTTCTCCCTGGATACCGACTATGTCGCCTATATCATAAGTTTTGATCTCCTCGTAGAGCTCATCTCCCATAATATCCTTTTTGATAAAAAGTTGTATTCTTCCCGTTGAGTCCTGCAAATCGTAAAAAGAAACTTTTCCCTGGCCTCTTTTAGACATGATCCTGCCAGCTAAAGAAACCTGCTTGCCTTCCATGGCTTCAAAGTTTTCTTCAACCTTTAAAGCATGATCCGTTACGTTGAACTTTGTATTTTTAAAAGGATCCTTGCCTTCTTCCATTAATTTTGAAAGCTTGTCCCTCCTTATTTGTAATAATTCATTTAAACTTTCACTGCTATCCAATGCCAATGATTTTCCTCCTCTATTACTACTTGCTTATTTCAATTACTTCCATTACAATGCTGCCGTCCGGAACCTCTATCGTCACCACATCACCGACTTTTTTGCTCAACAATGCTGCTCCAACCGGCGATTCATTAGAAATTTTGTCCTCAAGCGGATCCGCCTCGGCCGAACCGACAATATGATATTGAAAAATTTCGTCCATATCATCATCTTTAACTTTAACGATTGAACCTATGCTGACAACATCCGTGCCCAATTCGTCTTCATCGATAACTTTCGCATTCTTGAGTTTATGTTCGAGTTCTGCAATTCTGCCTTCAATAAATGCTTGTTCGTTTTTTGCCTCATCATATTCGGCATTTTCGCTTAAATCCCCAAATTCTCTAGCTGTTTTGATTCTTTCAGCAACTTCTCGTCTTCTTACGGTTTTTAATTTATCCAATTCTTCTTCAAGCTTTTTCAGACCTTCATAGGTTAAGATCAATTCTTTCTGTGCCATGTATAATACCCCTTTTCATACTTCTAGTTATTTATTTTGATTTATTTTATATACTTAAAAATATATAATTACTATTATAGTTAATTTTATAAAAAACACAAATCCTTTTTACAAATTCTGTGTCCGAATCTGATTTTTGTAGCCTTCGAACAGGTCATAAACCTCGTTTTTACTTGTGGTTTTGTTGATCTTGTTTCGAAATTCACCAGATCCACGTATCCCCTTGGTGAACCAGGATGCATGTTTTCTTATTTCGCTCACAGCCACATTTTCGGGTTTTGTCTCCAACAATTCAGAAAAATACCGCAAACAGGTATCTATCTTTATAATAGGATCGATATCCCCGTAATGATCACTGTTGAATATCCACGGATTTCCCATTGCAGCCCGCCCGATCATAACTCCATCGCAACCTGTGAAGTTTCTCATCGATTCTGCTCTTTCCAAACTGTCTACGTCTCCATTTCCAATCACAGGGATCTTGACAGATTCTTTCACTTTTTTGATTGTGTCCCAATCTGCATTGCCGGAGTAAAACTGAGTTCTAGTCCTTCCATGAACGGTAATCGCTGCTGCGCCGGCTGATTCGGATATTTTGGCCACTTCCACAGCATTTATGTTATCAAAGTCCCAGCCCGCCCTTATTTTGATGGTTACCGGTTTAGTTGAAGCCTTGACAGCTTTTTCTAAAATTTCGCCGATCAGTCTCGGGTTTTTCATCAGGGCGGATCCTTCTTGATTTTTCACTATTTTGGGCGCAGGACAACCTGCATTTATATCAATGACCTCATAAGGCGTTTCATTTATGTGCTCTTTTATGACCTCCGCTATCAAATCCGGTTCAGAACCAAACAGCTGTATGCCTGCAGGCCTGTCCCTGTGGGAAGTTTCCATAAGTTCTTTTGTCTTTCTGTCTTTGAAATACAGGGCTTTGGCGCTTACCATTTCGGTAAACGCCATGCCACATCCAAATTCCAAACAAAGCTCTCTAAATGGCAAGTTAGTTATACCCGCCATTGGAGCCAAAAATAAGCCATTTTCAATTCTTGTGTTGCCAATAATCAATTCTTCACCCGCTTGTTCTTATCGTAAATGATTTTTATTCCTTTTAAGGAAAGAGCCGAGTCAACGATGTCTATCACATCTGTCTCCGGAAATATTATCTTTGCATACCCTCCGGTGGCAATAACTTTTGCATCATGCTTTCCCGTTTCTTCCTTGATTTTTTTCACTATGTATTCTACCTGACCAATGTAGCCGTACACCAATCCGGCCTGCATGCTGGTAACGGTGTTTCTCGCCAAAATGCTGTCAGGTTTTTCTATTTCTATATTTGGTAATTGTGCCGCTCTGCTCCACAAGGCATCTGCAGAAATTTGTATGCCTGGTGATGTTACCGCTGCACTGAAGACTCCCTTTTCATCCACGTAGTCATACGTAGTGGCTGTGCCGAAATCGATCACTATGGCAGGCCCTCCATAAATGAAATACCCTGCAACGATGTCGCAAATCCTGTCGGCGCCAACTTCTTTAGGATTTTCTGTGTGGATGCTTATGCCTGTTTTTATCCCAGGTTCTATGAGCATCGGATTTATATACAAATATTTTTTTATTCCGTTTACAAGAGAATACATAATATTGGGCACTACCGAAGATATTATGGCATCTTTAACGTCTTTTGGATTTATCCCCTTTGCCTGAAGCAGGGTTATTATGAAAACGCCATACTCATCGGAGGTTTTTCTTGTGCTGGTAATCATTCTCCAGGTACCGACAAACTCGTCTCCTTTGAAAATACCTATTTCAATATTCGTATTGCCCACATCAATTGTCATAAGCATCAAAAATCACATCCATCAGTCAATTTATTTTTTGTATTTAACGTATACGTTGTAAATGATAGGCATAAGGATCGCCGCCGTGATCATTTCGATCAATCCATTTGAAAGAAACAACGTTCCTAAAACAGTAAAGAATCCGGCTCCCATGGCATCTACCATCTTCTGTCCATTGACCAGAAACAACATTCCAATGACCAGAACCGTATTTGTCAACATGCCTGCAGCCCCTGCAACGGCAGCCGAAACTGTTGCACCTAACTTGATTTTTTCCTTAAACAATACAAAAACCAACCCTGCGCTCATTCCTATAAACATCCTTGGCAAAACAGACACCAACGGATTCATAAAGAAATAATCGAAAGGTGACAAAGGCATAAAATAAGCTCTGGCCATTGTAACAATACCCGCCAGTGCACCCATTATCATACCATCCTTGACCCCTAAAACCATTGCCGTAAGCAATGTAGGCAGAAACATCGCCACTGCCATACTTATCGAAAAGTTGGGGATCGCTGTGACCATAACAAACACGATGGTCATTGCCAACATGACTGCCATAAAGGTCAATCTGCCGGTCTTGTTGAAATCATTTTTACTCATTTTTTCTCCTCCTGTTCTCGTTCCCTTTGGGATACAAGACTTTTTTTATTTATATAAAGTATGAGCTCATCGCCCACATTTTATATCCCTTTTATTTTTGAATTGCACTTATCGATGAATCTTTCCATATCGACAATATATCTTTCGTGTGTACCTTCCCCGATTTTTTCGATTTCGTCCCAGGCTTCAACCTTGAAAACAAGTTTTTTACCTTGAGCCTCGACAAGTTTTGCCGTGGCCTTAACGGTCATTCTCATAGGGGTAGGAGACAGATGCTTGATCGTCAATCCAGTTCCAACTGTAGTTTTGCCTTGATCCAAGTGACTTTGCACCAAATCATATGCCGCATTTTCCATGAGCGCCACCATCTTAGGGGTCGCCAATACATCTAGTCCGCCGCTTTTCATCGCCTTCGCAGTGTCATTAAAGCCTACTTCGATATTGGCAATAGTTTCCTTGCCAATCAACTGTTCCATGTCCATTTGCACAACTCCCGCCAAATAATTTTAGTTCGCTTAGATACAAGATAAACCATCCCTTTCGGGATGGTTGGCTTTATTCATTGAAAAGCTCGTTGAATTCCTGACTGTTGATCGTCTCTACTTCGAGCAGAACATCGCTTACTTTTTGAAGCTTGTCTTTGTGCTCTTCCAGAATCTTAAGAGAGCGTTTATAAGCAGTATCTATTATTGTCCTTATTTCCTTGTCTATAGCAGCAGCGACTTCTTCACTGTAGTTTCTGCTTCTTGAAAGGTCTTTGCCTATGAACACTTCATTGTGCTTGCTTCCGAAAGTCATGGGGCCCAGGTAATCGCTCATGCCGAATTCAGTAACCATTTTTCTGGCCATTTCCGTTGCTCTTTCTATATCATTGGTCGCTCCGGTACAGATTTCGTCAAGCATGATCTTTTCTGCCGCTCTTCCGCCAAGCAGACCGGATATTTCGTCGATTATCTTGGATTTTGAAATGTGGCTGTTGTCATTGTCCGGCAAAGCTATGGTGTATCCTGCAGCCATTCCTCTTGGAATTATTGATATCTCATGGACCTCGTCGCAATTTGGCAATACTTTCATCACAATTGCGTGTCCCGCCTCATGAACGGCAGTGATTTTTTTGTCGTGCTCTGTGATTATCCTGCTTTTTTTCTCGGGACCGGCAATTACTCTTTTTATGGCTTCTTCCATCTCTTTCATTCCGATGGTTTTCTTGCGTTTTCTTGCAGCCAACAAAGCAGATTCATTCATAATATTCTCAAGGTCGGCTCCAGTAAATCCCGGAGTGCTCTTGGCTATGGTCTTAAGGTCGATTTCCTCATCCAATGGCTTGTCCTTTATATGGACTTTTAATATTTCTTCACGTCCTTTGACATCAGGTATTCCAACAAGTATCTGTCTGTCGAATCTGCCTGGTCTCAAAAGCGCGGGGTCAAGGATGTCAGGTCTGTTGGTTGCGGCAATCATTATGATGCCTTCATTTTCACCAAAGCCGTCCATTTCCACAAGGAGCTGATTTAAAGTTTGTTCTCTCTCGTCGTGGCCTCCGCCCAAACCGGCGCCCCTTTGTCTTCCCACTGCATCTATTTCATCTATAAATATGATGCATGGCGAATTTTTCTTGGCCGTTTCAAAAAGGTCCCTTACCCTTGATGCACCTACACCAACAAACATTTCTACAAAGTCGGAACCGCTAATGCTGAAAAACGGCACTCCCGCCTCTCCTGCAACCGCTCTTGCAAGAAGTGTTTTTCCAGTCCCGGGAGGTCCCACCAAAAGCACCCCTTTTGGTATTCTCGCGCCTAACTCCAGATATCTGACCGGCGACTTTAAAAAGTCGACGATTTCTTCAAGCTCTTCCTTTTCTTCATCTGCACCCGCAACGTTTTTAAATGTAACACCTTTTTTTGACGGTGTATGCAATCTGGCTTTGCTTTTTCCGAAGGACATGACTTTCCCGCCTCCGCCGCCTGATTGCTGGGTAAACATCATAAAGAAAACAACCATCAGAACTACAATGAACAACGTGGGCAGCAATGTAACCCACCAAGGCGTCTGTTGGGGTTCGACATAAGAAACGTTTATTTCTCCGCCCGATTGTATATAGTCGTTTATATACTCGGAAAATGTTCCGGGTATTATGACGCTGGTAAATTCCGTTCCGTCTGTAAGAGTACCTGTAGCTTTGTACTGATCTATGTTCACATTCATTTCTTCTATTTTGTCATCTGCCATACTTGCAATAAGTTCGTCATAGGAAATAATCTTTATATCTGTCTGGCTTGGATTTATGGTCGTTACCGCCAGAATGATTATCAGAAGAACTATCAAATAAAAGCTGATCATCTTCAAATACTTGTTCAATCTCTCACGCTCCTTCGTCTATCATATAATGATAAATAATTCTAACATATATTTTCCTTAAATACAATTAAGCTTCTTGATATACCTCTTCTTTTAATACTCCTATAAAAGGAAGGTTTCTGTAGTGCTCCGCAAAATCCAGTCCATACCCTACTACAAACTCATCCGGAACGACAAATCCTACATAGTCTATCTTTACACCTGTTGTTCTTCTTTCGGGCTTGTCCAACAAACTGCAAACTTTGACACTCTTCGTGTTTCTGTCCTGGAACATCTTTATCAGATATGACAATGTCAATCCGCTGTCGACTATGTCTTCAACGATTATCAGGTGCCTTCCCTCCACGCTTTTATCCAAATCCTTTATGATACGAACCTCTCCGCTGCTTCGGGTCTCATTCCCATAACTGCTGACTGCCATAAAATCGATTTCCAAGGGTATATCCATGCTTTTCACCAAGTCTGACATGAAAAGCACGGCACCTTTCAGAACGCATATCACCAAAGGATTTTTGTCCTTGTACTCTTCCGCTAATTGGCTGCCTATTTCCGCCACTCTGTCAGCCAGTGTTTTTTCGTCGATCAAAACATCTTTAATATCATCAATCATTTACTTCCTCCTGATTTTTGTAAAGCGTCAAACGCAAGATTTTTTTTGTTTCACTCGAAGGTTCAAATTCATCGCTTTTGCCTATTCCCGGAATCCAGATGATATCCTGGTCGATTATAAGCATTGGTATTTTTGCCCTTAGCTGCCGTGGAATTTTTTTGTCTATCAATATTTTTTTTACCTTCTTTTTGCCTGTGTGACCTTTTAGCCGGATTTTATCACCGGATTTTCTTTGTCTAAAGATCAAACTTGACCGGATTTTATTAATTCTATCATAGTCAAGAAATATTTCATCATATTTTTGATTATTTTCGCCTTTTTCAAAGCTTTTTTGGATTTCTGTTTCCAAAATCGTACCCAATCTGGAAAAAACATAGGTTTTTCCAGGCAAAATTCGATATTCGAAATATCCTTCACTGTTAGCTGGATTTTCCTTGTCAAACAAAATCATGTCATATGATCTTTGCACAGTGATTTTCCCCGGAAGATCCATCGTCCATACGGTGTGGCCTTCGTCCATTATCTTATCGATCAGATCATTAAGATGTATGCTTCCAATGTCCGCAGTTTTAAATTTTTCATTTAACGCCTGCAACAATACTCTCTTTTGTATCAATCGGTCTTCCATGGAGAACTTATTATAATCGATGCCATTCTCTTTTCGACATTTGTCCAGAGTTTGTTTCGCGATCGTTTCTACATAATCGTCATATTCAGATGAAATTTCAGCCAATTTCACGATAGCATCCTCAAAAGAAGGATTGTATTCCTTCAAAACAGGAATCAAATCCAATCTGATCTTATTTCTGTGATAAACGTTCATGAAGTTGGTTTGATCACTCCTGAACGGAATATTGTTCAACCTGCAATATTCCAATATGTCTTCCTTTGACACACACAGAAGCGGCCTTATCACTCCGTCTTCCCTTTTTGCTTCTATTCCTTTAAGTCCCTTTATTCCTGTCCCCCTGATGATTCTCATCAAAACTGTCTCGGTTTGATCATCTTTGTGATGTCCTGTAGCCAATTTTGATCTGCCGCTGTTTTTTCTTATTAAGCCAAAAAAATTATACCTGATTTTTCGGCCTGCTTCTTCTTCGGAAATATTCTTGAATTTGCTGTAACCGGATACGTTGGCGTTTAACTTTTTAAATTCAACACCCAGTTTTTTGCAATGGTCTTCGACGAATCTCTCATCTTCATCTGATTCAGGCTTCCTTAGATTGTGGTTCACATGCGCCACAATCATACTGAAGTTTATTTTGTCTTTTAAATTTAATAGAACATGTAAAAGCGCCATGGAATCGGCGCCTCCGGAAACTCCGATCACCACCGTGTCCCCATCGGAAATCATATTATGGCTTTTTATAAATTTTTCAACTTCTTTTTCCATGGGATCACCGCTTTGCTCATCTATAGAAGTATTTTACATTTTTTAAACCAGGTATTCAACAAGTAAAAAGCTTATCAAACACAAATAAAAAAAAGCCCAAATAAATGAACTTAAAAAATGGTGGTCGCAATAGGGCTCGAACCTATGACCCCCTGCTTGTAAGGCAGGTGCTCTCCCAGCTGAGCTATGCGACCAAGTTGTTAGCCGAAAGACTTGCCTTCGACTACTTAAGTTAAATGAGCGACCTAGTCTGCGCAAATAACTTACTATTAAATTGAATGGTGACCCCTAGGGGACTCGAACCCCTGTTACCGCCGTGAAAGGGCGGTGTCTTAACCGCTTGACCAAGGGGCCTGGTTAAATAGATGGTAGCGGCGAACGGATTTGAACCGCTGACACTACGGGTATGAACCGTATGCTCTAGCCAACTGAGCTACGCCGCCATATTGTAATTGGTTGCGGGGACAGGATTCGAACCTGCGACCTCCGGGTTATGAGCCCGACGAGCTTCCAGCTGCTCCACCCCGCGATACTTGGTGCCGGAGATCGGAATCGAACCGATACGATCTTTTAGGATCGCAGGATTTTAAGTCCTGTGCGTCTGCCAGTTCCGCCACTCCGGCTCTCGTAAGAGACAAGCATCATTATAGTATAAAAAAAATCTTAAGTCAATACTTTTTCCAAACATTGTTTTATTTTATTTTGTAGGCTATGGCACCCTCTAAATTGTCGCTGTCGCTTACGGTGATCGACTGAAAATCTCCGTACTCCATGAGGGTTTTAATGATGAGTATCCCAGGCAGTATTATATCCGCCCTTTTTTCCTCAAGCCCCTTTATTTTCTTGATTTCATCGATTTCCAATCCAACTAAGCCGTTATAAATATCATCTATTTCACTCAACTTTACCACGCTCTTGTCGATTTTTTCCGAATCGTAACACTCCAGTCCTTGATTCATGGAGCTTATACTTGTGATCGTGCCTCCAATGCCTACCAGCGTCAGATCCACCATGTCATTCTTTTTAAAAGTCTTTTCCAGATTTTTAACAACATGTCCTTTCAGCGCCGCCAGAGCACTATGATCGGCAGGATATGTCCCTATAAACATTTCCTTAAGCCTTACCGCCCCGACGTCTATGCTTTGGGCAAACACTTTTTCACCATTCCTGACTGCGATAAATTCACAACTTCCTCCGCCGAGATCCACGATCAGTATATTTTTTTCTTCAAAAGACTGACTGACCCCTAAAAATCCGTACTCGCTTTCTCTTTCTCCTGTCAATATCTCAACTTCGATGCCCGTTCGCATCAAAGCCTCTCTTATAAAATCTTGTGAATTTTTTGCATCTCTGAGAGCACTGGTCCCAAAGGCCCAGATGACCTCCACACCCGATCCATCGCAGATTGCCTTCGCTTTGTACAATGCGTCGAGATTTCTTTTCATGGCTTTTTCAGTTATCACGGAATCCTTTCCCAGCCCTTCGCCCATACGGGTATAGAACACCCATTTTTTCTTGTTGGAAATTTTCCCATTTTCCACTTTTGCCACCATCAGCCTCGTAGAATTGGTTCCTATATCTATAGATGCACAAATCATGATCATACTCCCCTCATTGAATCAAGATACAAAAAAGCACCCCTTTTGGGATGCGGATATGATTGCTAACGGTTGAAACACCTGTTTTTGCCTTTCTTTGCACTTTTCTTGAGCGCTTGCTGTCTCTCGTCGCTGTCCTTCAAAAACTGGCTTATTTTATCGTCTATGGTAACAGGTGCTGCGCTGACTGGAGCGCTTTTCTTATAATTGCTTTGTCTCGGCGGACGAGGCGCCTCTTCTTTTTTTGGCTGTGCCTGTCTAATTGACAATCCGATTTTACCTTCAGCCACAGAAATGACCTTGACTTTGACAGTATCATTCACCTTAAGATAATCGGAGATCTCTTTTACATAACCATCGGCTACTTCAGAAATATGTACTAACCCGACTTTACCCCCTAAATCAATAAATGCTCCAAACTTGGTAATGCTCTTTACTACGCCTTCAACAATTTGATTAACCTCAAATGGCATCAAAAATTTCCTCCTTGTTTATTTGTTAGTTATTCTTACTATTAGGCTCGACTTCAATAATTACCTTTTCCTGGGGATATACAAGTCCGAAGTACTTTCTGGCAAGTGTCTCGATATAATCGTCAGAGTGAAGCAGATCCAATTCCTGGTCAAGTTGTTCGGATTTATCCTGTTCCGCAGCAAGTTGCCCTTGAAGTGAATTTTTTTGATCGTTCAATTGAATCAGCTGAATTTCAGTCGAAACAAAACTGTAGACAAAATAACCGCACACCAACAAAATTATCAGCAACGTGGACCTGTTAGTTCTTTTTCTTCTCTTCTTTTTCACCGGTTTGCTCCCTCAAAGAATACTAACTATATTATTCCACAAAATTATCCCAAATACAAGGATATCAGGCGATAATTCTATATTATCGCCATTTTTATACATGGTTACTTGTTACTTCCGCTAATATCTTTTCTGTACTGCATTCCCTGGAACTTTACCTTCTTTAGTTGACCGTAAACTTTTTCTCGAGCTTCCCCAAAATCCTTGCCCAAACCAGTCACCGCCAACACTCTTCCTCCGTCAGTCAGGATTTTGTCTTTGGATCTTTTCGTTCCGCAGTGAAACACCACTACATCTTCCAACTCGTCCAACCCGGAAATTTCCAGACCCTTTTGATATTGTTCAGGATATCCACCGGAAGCGACGACTACACAGAGAGCTTTTTCTCTCCTCCACTTTAGATCTTCACTTTTAAGATTTCCATCGATCACCTTTTCAAAAACATCAACCAAATCGTTTTCCATTCTCATCAGGACCGATTCTGTTTCAGGATCTCCGAACCTCACATTGAATTCCAAAACCTTGGTCACGTTGTCCTTTATCATTAGCCCGATAAACAACACACCTCTATAATCCATATTTTCTTCCAAAAATCCTTTGATTATCGGCTTCAAAACCGTTTCATCCATTATCGATTTAAGACCGTCGTCAAATAGCTCGTTGGGGGAATAAGTACCCATTCCGCCCGTATTGGGCCCTTCGTCGCCGTCAAATATTCTTTTGTAGTCTCTGGCGCTTTCCATAGGAATTATACTCTCACCGTCCACAAAGCATAGAACTGATGCCTCGGTACCTTCCAAAAACTCTTCGAGAACTACTTTATTGCCCGAATCACCAAACACCTTGTTTTCCATCATGTCTCTGAGTGTTTTTTCTGCAGTGCTTCTGTCCGTAGCGATTACAACGCCTTTCCCGGCTGCAAGACCATCTGCCTTAATCACGACCGGATATCCAAAAGAATCCAAGTCTGCCATAGCCTTTTCCATATCCGTATATTCTCCGTACGCAGCCGTAGGTATCCCGTATTTTTGCAGAAATTTTTTAGTGAATGCCTTGCTCCCTTCAAATTGCGAGCAGTTCTTGTCAGGTCCGAAAACTCTCAGCCCCCTGCGCTTGAAGATATCGGTTATCCCCATTACCAAAGGCAACTCCGGGCCTACCACAGTCAAGTCAATGCCATTTTCTTCTGCAAAATTTGCAAGCTTGTCTATTTCATCTACTTTTATGTCGATATTTTTTGCAATTTCAGCAGTGCCTGCATTGCCGGGCGCACAGTATATTTCATCCACCTTTTGACTTTGTCTTATTTTCCAAACCAGGGCATGTTCCCTGCCACCTGAACCTACAACTAAAATCTTCATTTTCACACCTCCGGTCAATGTTTGAAATGTCTGATGCCCGTAAACACCATTGCAATGTTGTATCTATTGCACAACTCTATGGACTCTTCGTCTTTCATGGCTCCACCCGGCTGTATAATGGCAGTGATACCAGCCTCATAAGCGGCCATTACTGAATCGGGGAAAGGAAAAAAGGCATCTGAAGCCAAAACGGAACCGATCAGGGCCTCTCCACCCTGTCTGGCTGCATTGTTCAAAGCTGCTATCCTGCTTACCTGCCCAGGTCCATTTGCCACAAGCATTTTATCTTTAGCAAAAGTTATTGCATTGGATTTTGTGTGCTTCACTATTTTCCAGGCAAACATTAGGTCTTCCATCTCCTTGGCAGTAGGCTGTCTTTTGGTTACAACTTTCAGATCGTCGCCCAGCAGCACATGGTTGACATCTTGGATCAGTACCCCGCCCATGACTTTTTTTAGTTCGTATCCATGGTACTTATGAGCAATATTCTCCAGTTTCAGAATCCTTATGTTCTTTTTAGCCTTTAGTATTGCCAGCGCTTCTTGAGAATACCCCGGGGCCACCAAAACCTCTATGAACAATTCACTGATTTTGGAAGCCGTTTGTTCGTCTATTTCCTTGTTCGCAGCGATGATACCACCAAAAATGGAAACAGGATCACCTTCGTAGGCTTTTTTGAAAGCTTCATAAATGTGGGTTCCACTTCCCACCCCGCAGGGATTGGCGTGTTTTACTGCAACAACTGTGGGTTCGTTGTGGAATTCCTTTAAAATTTGTATTGCGCTGTCAGTATCGTTGATATTGTTGTAGGAAAGTTCCTTTCCATGCAGTTGCTGAGCTTCGACTAAAGTTCCTTTTTCAGAACCGATTTCCTTGTAAAATGCGGCCTTCTGGTGAGGATTTTCGCCATACCTCATATCCTGGACCTTTTCAAAAGTCAGAGTCATGGTTTTTCCAAACGGTTCCGTTTCAATTTGCTTTTTCAGATAATCGGCTATCATTGCATCGTATGAGGCGGTGTGCTCAAACACTTTTAGCGCCAAAGCGTATTTGGTGTCCTTGCTTATGCTTTTGTTTTCTTCAAGCTGTCGTATGATTTCCGGATAATCCTTCGGATCGGTTATAACGGCTACATCTCCATGATTTTTTGCAGCAGCCCTGATCATCGTGGGCCCGCCAATATCAATATTTTCAATTGCATCCGCAAGCGTCACGTCATCTTTGGAGATCGTTTCCTTGAAAGGATACAGATTTACCACAACCAGATCGATGGTTTTTATATCCAGTTCATCCAGCCGAGCCATATGCTCCGGGTTGTCCCTAACCGCAAGGATCCCACCGTGAATTTTTGGATGCAGCGTCTTTACCCTGCCGTCCAGACATTCGGGAAATCCCGTAACGTCGCTTACTCCCATAACCTTTATTCCGTTGTCCTTTAACAGTTTCGCCGTTCCACCGGTAGAAATTATTTCCACCCCAAGTTTGTCCAGAGATTTTGCAAATTCTAAAATTCCGCTTTTATCAGAAACACTCAATAACGCTCTCATTTTTCCCTCCTCATTCTTTTACTGCAACTATTCTGCCGTTTACGGTTATCTTCTCCAAACAATAGTTTTTTACCGCCTCGGCAAGTATTTCATGCTCTATTTTGAGCACTTTCGCCTGCAAGGATTCTGGCGTGTCGTTCCAGTCCACTTCCACCGCCCGCTGCGCTATTATGGCTCCCGTATCCATGTTTTCATCCACAAAGTGTACAGTTGCACCGGATATCTTGACCCCGTACTCAACAGCCATCTCATGGACTTTTAATCCGTAGCAGCCTTCCCCCGAGAAGGAAGGTATCAGTGACGGATGTATGTTGATTATCTTGTTTTTGTATCTTCCCACCAATTCAGGAGATATTTTTTTAAGATATCCGGCAAGAACTACCAAATCTACTTCTTTTTCTCTCAGTAACGCCTCCAACTTCTCATCGTAATCCTCACCGGACACCACTTGCGCTGCTATTCCGGCTTTTTTCGCCCTTTCCAGGCCGTAGGCATTTTTTCTGTTGGATGCCACAAGAACTATCTCGCCATATGTTCCGTGGATTTTATCTATAAGACTTTGCAGGTTGCTTCCGCCCCCCGATACGAGAACGGCTATGCGAACTAGCCCCATAGCTCCACACCTTCACCTTTTTCCACTTTGCCAATGACCCTGGGATCTTCCCCGGCAGCTTTAAGACCGTTCAACACCGCATCCTTTTCTTCCGGCGATACCACAAGCATCAACCCTATACCCATATTGAATGTAGAATACATCTCCTTTTGCGCCACAGAACCTTCCTTTTGAATAAATTCGAATATTTTCGGTCTTTCAAAAGAACCAAGATCTATTACCGCCTTGCATCCTACAGGCAACGCCCTGGGTATGTTTTCATAAAATCCTCCGCCCGTTATATGGGCTATTCCTTTGACTTTTCCCGCAGCCAATGCAGCTTTCACAGCTTTCACATAGATCCTGGTGGGTGTAAGAAGCACATTCCCCAGTTTATCCTGGAGGTCATCTATATAATCTGTCACAGAATATCCCCTATGGTCGAAAAGAATTTTTCTTACCAACGAGAACCCGTTCGAATGAACTCCGCTTGATGGGATCCCAACAAGGATGTCTCCTTCACCAATGCTGCTCCCGTCGATTATTTCGCTCTTTTCCGCCACTCCCACGGCAAACCCGGCCAAATCGTATTCTTCAGGTTTGTACATGTCCGGCATTTCTGCAGTTTCACCGCCTACCAGAGCCATTTCTCCTTCAATGCAGCCATCGCATATGCCTTTGACTATGTTCTCTATTACCGCAGGATCATTCTTTCCACACGCTATATAATCAAGAAAAAACATGGGGGAAGCTCCCTGACATGCTATGTCGTTGACACACATCGCCACGCAATCCACACCTATGGTGTCGTGCTTATCCATCATTTGGGCAATCAAAAGTTTTGTTCCCACCCCGTCTGTGCCGGAGATCAAAACCGGATGTTCATAGCCTTCAGGCAGTTCGAACATTCCTCCAAATCCTCCCAGGCCTGAAATAACTCCCTTGGTTGCCGTTCTTGCCACGTGCTTTTTGATTCTTTCCACCGATTCATATCCCGCTTCAATATCGACCCCTGAATCTTTATACGTAAATTCCTTCATTATCCTTCTCCTCCTCAATCCTCTACGACAGGCACTTCCATTGGATAATCTCCGTCAAAACACGCTTTACAGAAAGTGGTTCCACCACCAACGGACTTGACCAAACCATCGATTGAAATAAATGCCAGTGTATCGGCCCCTATCATATCTCGAATTTCATCCACTGTTTTCATAGCGCCTACAAGGTGCTTTCTGTAGGGCGTGTCGATGCCGAAATGACATGTGTGGGTAACCGGCGGACTGCTGACCCTGAAATGGACTTCTGTGGCTCCTGCTTCCCTTAGCATTTCCACAAGTCTCTTGGAGGTTGTTCCCCTTACTATGGAATCATCAACTATGACTACTCTTTTACCCCTGACGTTTTCCTTGAGAACGTTCAGTTTTATCTTTACCCCTTCAACTCTGAGTTCCTGATTTGGTTGGATAAAGGTCCTACCGGTATATTTATTTTTGATCAGACCCATGCCGTACGGTATTCCCGATGCTTCCGAATAACCTATGGCCGCAGGTATTCCCGAATCGGGCACACCTATAACCACATCAGCCTCCACTCCGCTTTCCTGGCTTAGTATCTTGCCCGCATTGTGCCTTGAGAGATAAACGCTTATTCCGTCGATAACAGAGTCTGGTCTTGCAAAATAAATAAGCTCAAATATGCAAAGCTTTTTCTTTACCCAATTGTTTTGCGAGTAGCTGTTGACCCCTTCTCCATCTACGATCACTATTTCTCCAGGCTCCAGATCTCTTACGTATTCCGCGCCAACTGCATCCAGACCGCAACTTTCAGAAGAGAATACATATCCGTTTTTCGTCTTTCCCATACACAATGGTCTTAGGCCATGGGGATCTCTGATGCCTATCAATTTGTCTTCTGTAGTTATTACAAGAGCATATGCCCCTTTGATGATCTCCACCATTCTTTTTATGGATTCTACGATTCCGTTTCTTAGTCCCCTGGCGATAAGGTTTACTATGACTTCCGTGTCTATGGTAGTTTGAAAGACTACGCCACCGTCTTCGAGCATTTCCCTCAAAGCTCTTGCGTTGACAAGATTTCCATTGTGGGCAAGTGCTATATGACTGTTTTTGTAGCTTACGACAAGGGGTTGTGCATTTTCGATCTTGCTTTCACCAGCAGTAGAATACCTTACGTGTCCTATCCCAATGTTTCCCTCAAGTTCTTTTACAGTTCCGTTTCTAAAAACTTCGGAAACCAGTCCCATGCCCTTGTGTTGAAATATCTTCCCATTTTTGTTTGTGGCAATTCCGGCACTTTCCTGTCCTCTGTGTTGCAGCGCATAAAGTCCATAATATAGAAGTTGCGATACGGCTTTTTCAGTGTCATGTTTGTAAACCCCAAAAACTCCGCATTCTTCCTCCATCTTGTCCTTGTCAAATATATCTATCATCTTATCCTCCTGGTTTTATTCCAACCTTCCGAGAACTTCCCGGTAAGTTTCTTCAACATTTCCCAGATCCCGTCTGAATCTGTCCTTGTCCATTTTTTCATTGGTTTTCATATCCCAAAGTCTGCAGGTATCAGGAGAAATCTCGTCAGCCAAAATCACATCGCCCTTGTACCTTCCGAATTCGATTTTAAAGTCTATTAGCTTAAGTTCCTTTTCCTTAAAGAAATCTATCATTATTTCATTGATCTTAAAGGTCAGTTCCTTGATCTTGTCTATTTCTTCTTTTGTAGCAAGTTCCATGGCCAATACGTGGTAATCATTTATCAACGGATCGTGAAACTCATCATTTTTGTAACAGAATTCCAAAACAGTTACCGGTAGTGAACTGCCTTCAGGGATGCCCAATCTTTTAGACATGGATCCTGCGGCCACATTTCTTATTATTACCTCCAAAGGTATTATTTCCACCGCCTTGACGAGCTGTTCTGTTTCCGAGATATATTTTTCAAAATGTGTAGGTATCCCTTTTTCTTCCAGCAACTTGAATATTACACTGCTTATTTTATTGTTGACGACTCCTTTGCCTGAAATGGTGCCCTTTTTTGTACCGTCAAAGGCCGTAGCGTCATCTTTATATTCAACTACATACAGATCTTCTTTTTCGGTCTTGTACACTCTTTTTGCTTTTCCTTCGTAAAGCATTTCCAATTTTTTCATCAATTAACCTCCTAGGTTTGAGAATATCGCTTCAGCTGGATCTTGTCGTCTTCGATTTACTTGAAATACGACACTCCCGCCTCGAATATCTTTTGATCCATTTCTCCATAAATGTTTTTGTAAAGCCCTTTTCCTATACGCTCCGAGTGACCCATCTTTCCGAAAATCCGTCCATCCGGACTGGTTATTCCCTCGATGGCCCACACTGATCCATTGGGGTTCTCTTCTGCATATCTGGTGGCCAACTGACCATTTTCAGCCAAGCTGTTCAAAGTTTCATCATCGGCCACAAATCTTCCCTCCCCGTGGGACAACGCCACCATATGTCTGTCGCCAACCCTGACATTGCTCAACCAGGGAGAAAGGTTTGATATGATTTCCGTTTCGCTCACCTGAGAAATATGCCGTCCAATGGTATTGAAAGTCAAGGTCGGATCGTTTTCGCCAATTTCCCTTATGTCGCCGTATGGCAATAGCCCAAGTTTTACAAGGGCCTGAAAGCCGTTGCAGATCCCAAGTATCAATCCGTCGTTTTTAGACAACATTTCCATGACACTGTCTCTGATTTTGGAGTTTCTGAAGATGGCGGCGATAAATTTTGCCGATCCTTCAGGTTCATCACCTGCGCTGAATCCTCCAGGGAACATGATTATTTGGGACTTTAAGATTTTTTCAGCCATCTGACTTAAAGAATCCTCTATATCTGATGCAGAAAGATTTCTAAAGACAAAGCTTTCGACTGATGCGCCCGCTTTTTCAAAAGCTCTTATGGAATCGTACTCGCAATTTGTACCAGGAAATACGGGAACAAAGACTTTTGGTCTGGCCGACAAATTTCCCGATTTCACCAAAGGACCCTTGTTCCAGAAGAAGTTTTTATAGTTCATTCCTTCGTTTTCCATTTCGGGATAAATTTTTGATAAAGGCTCTTTCCATATTTGCAGTGATCTGCTCAAATCAATTTCCGTTTTTTGATATTTTAGTATATTTCGCTCGGTGGTCACACCTATTTCCTGCATTTTAAATCCTGACATTCGGGCCAGGAAATTTTCCTTGTTGTCTTTCGTCACTTCGACTGCCAAACCACCTATATCCATGGAAAACAAGTCTTCCATACAGATATCTTCATTAATTACTACGCCGATGGAGTTTCCAAATGACATTTTTGCCAATGCTTCAGCCATTCCGCCCTTTCCTACAGCCTTTGCCGATATGACTGTTTTTTGATCCATAAGGTTTTTCAAAACAGAAAATCCTTCTTTTAATTTTATAAAATCAGGAATCTGATCCTGGTTTTTAAATGGGGACAAGGAATAAATAATTGAATCGTGCCCTTTGAATTCCGGCGTGACGATATTTTGTGTCTTATCGACAGTTACCGCAAAACTTACCAATGTAGGCGGCACGTTGATATCTCCGAAGCTGCCGGACATACTGTCTTTACCGCCTATGGCCGCCAGCCCCAATTCTTTTTGGGCATGGAATGCACCCAAAAGCGCTGAGAATGGTTTCCCCCATTTTTTCGGATCGCTGCCCAGCTTTTCAAAGTACTCTTGAAGGCTGAACCTGATTTTTGATACATCTCCGCCTATGGCCGCGATTTTACATGCTGCTTCAACGATGGAATAGACCCCACCATGAAAGGGACTCCATTTGGACAATTCCGGCTGGTATCCGAAAGCCATAAGGCTGCACGTGTGGGTTTCTCCCTTTGTCAACGGGATCTTTGCCGCCATTCCGTCAGGAGGCGTTACCATATTTTTACCACCGAAGGGCATCAGCACGGTTCCCGCACCAATTGTTGAATCAAACATTTCAGACAAACCCTGTTGGGAGCATACGTTAAGATCAGACAACATTTCTTCAAATCTATCTGCAAATTCCTTTTCTCCTGCCGCAAATCCCACAGGAACTCCCTGTTCGTCAGGCATCTCAAGTTCCACCTTGGAATATTGCTTTGCACCGTTGGTGTCTAAAAACTCCCTGCTTAGATCCAAAATTGGATTGCCTCTCCACTTCATTACCAGACGCCCTGTATCCGTCACCTTCGCAACTGCCGTACCTTCGATATTTTCCAAAGATGCATGCCCGAGAAATCTTTCAACGTCTTTTGCGGAAACAACAACAGCCATCCGCTCCTGTGACTCAGATATGGCAAGTTCCGTACCATCCAGACCGTTGTATTTTTTAGGCACCAGGTCCAAATCGATTTCGAGACTGTCTGCAAGTTCTCCTATGGCAACTGAAACCCCTCCAGCTCCAAAATCGTTGCATCTTTTTATCATTCTTGAAACTTCAGGATTTCTGAACAATCTCTGGATCTTTCTCTCCTCAGGTGGATTTCCCTTTTGAACTTCAGCACCTGATTCATTTATGGACTCTTCCGTATGACTCTTTGAAGATCCAGTGGCACCACCACATCCGTCTCTTCCCGTTCTTCCGCCGATAAGGAGGACTATGTCCCCAGGTTGTGGCCTCTCTCTTACCACGTTGTCTTTAGGCGCAGCGCCCATGACCGCTCCGATCTCCATTCTTTTGGCTACATATCCTTCATCATATATCTCGGTCACCTGCCCTGTGGCAAGACCGATCTGATTGCCGTATGAACTGAATCCCTTTGCCGCTTCCCTGCAAATCTTTCTTTGCGGCAACTTCCCTTTTAAAGTATCTTTAACGGGCTTTCTCGGGTCTGCCGCACCCGTCACCCGCATGGCCTGATAAACATAACTTCTGCCTGACAGCGGATCTCTTATGGCTCCGCCAAGACAAGTGGCTGCGCCTCCGAAAGGCTCTATTTCAGTGGGGTGATTGTGAGTTTCGTTTTTGAACATCAACAGCCACTTTTGGTCTTTACCGTCCACATCCACATCTATATCGATACTGCATGCGTTTATCTCTTCAGACTGATCCAAATCTTGAAGATTTCCACGTTTTCGTTCAAACTTCATGTTAACAGTGGCCAGATCCATCAATGTCAAGGGTCTGTTTCCAGCAGGATAAAGTTCTTCCCGAATATTTTGGTAATCCATGTAAGCTCTTTTTATGCTGTCACTGAATTTTCCTTCATTGATCTTCACATCGGTGATCTCAGTTAAAAATGTCGTGTGTCTGCAGTGGTCGGACCAGTATGTGTCGATGACCCGCAATTCCGTCTCAGTGGGATTTCTTTTCTCGGTTTCCTTGAAATATTTTTGAACAAACACCACATCGTCCGCACTCATTGCAAATCCCGCCGATTTCCTGAAGCCCTCCAACTCATCAGAGGAAAAATCAACGAAGCCTTCCACCTCTTGAACGTCTTCAGCTAAAACTGTTTCGTCGTCTATGTCGCGTGGCATCTCCATGGATGCTTCCCTGGAATCCACAGGGTTGATCAGATAATCCTTCACCATATCCAATTCTTCTGCAGTCAACTTTCCCTCAAGCACCACTATTCTGGCTGATTTTACTTTTACATCTTTTCCGTGGGTAATTATCCGTATGCCTTGGGAAGCCCAATCAGCCCTTTGATCGTATTGTCCCGGCAGATATTCTATTGCTATAGGTGTTTCTTCATCCCTCAGTTCAACGTCAGATTCCCATACGTTATCTGCATTGGGTTCTGAAAGTACTGTTTTCTTGATAAATTCAAACTCTTCAAATCCTTCAAGGCGAACATCATATCTGTTTATGACCCTTACATCGATCAATGAATCAATCTCCAAGGTTTCCTTAAGTTCCTTGAACAAATGAATGGCCTCCTGATCGAAGCCCTTCCTCTTTTCTACGAAAACTCTGCGAATGTTATTATTCATCTTCAACCACCTTTTAATTTTCTACCTTAATATTAAATTAAACGAACATTTTTTTCAAGTTTTTTATAAATATACGTATTTTTATTTGTGACCGCCGATGATATAATTGATTTGAAGGATGTGATAACTTGAATATAACCCATTTAAACCACAGCGGTTTTCTGATCGAAGACGGCAGATTTGTAATTTTGTTCGACTGTATCGATCAACTCGATACCAAAAAGATCAAAGAAAAGGAAATCATATTTTTTGCAAGTCATTCTCACAAAGACCATTTCGATCCAACGATAGCCGAAGCTTTGTCAGAGCTGCATACCACTTATATATTGAGTTACGATATTAAAGAACGCCCCTCAAAGGATCTTACCTGTATAATGAAGCCCAAGGAAAAAGTCACCCTGGGTCCTTTGCATGTGGAAACTTATGACAGTACCGACAGAGGTGTCTCTTATCTTGTCAAACTGAACGACTATACTTACTTCCATTGCGGGGATTTGAACTGGTGGCATTGGAAAAAAATGACTCCGGAGCAACTGCTTTTGGAGGAGTCGGACTTTAAGAGAGTCATCGACGAGATCAAAGACAAGTCTATAGACTTCGCTTTTGTGCCGGTGGATCCAAGACTGGAGGAGTTTGGACTTTTAGCGGCACAGTATTTTCTTGATACAGTAAAGCCCAAGTATCTTATCCCCATGCATTCCTTTGGCGACTACGCCTATTACAATGATCTCGATAAAAAGCTTCAAACGGACAAAACAATTTTGTTGAACTGTTCACACAAAAATCAAAAAATATACAAGGAACAGTAAGCTTACTGTTCCTTGTATATGTACATATCCTGTGCTTCTTCTTTTTTTACGTGTTCCGTCAGATTCATCACCTGGACCTTGACGGTTTTTTGTCCCAGAGTTATGGCTATTTCATCGCCAACCTTTAGCTCTGTCCCCGCTTTTGCAACGTTTCCGTTGACTTGTATTTTTCCTTTATCGCAGGCTTCTTTGGCCAAGGTCCTTCTCTTGATCAGTCTGCTGACCTTTAAAAACTTGTCCAGTCTCATAACGCACCTCGAACTTTCTCTATATCACATATGAAAAAAGGGACTTTTCAGTCCCCGGTAAATTACTTGTTTATAGCATCCTTTAAAGCTTTGCCCGCTTTGAATCCCGGAGCTTTTGATGCAGGAATTATAAGTTCTTCCATTGTTTTTGGATTTCTTCCTTTTCTTTCTGCTCTTTCTCTTACATCGAAAGTTCCAAATCCAACCAAGGAAATTTTATCTCCCTTTTGAAGTTCTTCTGTTACTACCTCAACAAATGCGTTAAGGGCTTTCTCGCAGTCTTTTTTCGCAATATCGGTCTTTTCGGCCATTGCAGCCACCAATTCAGCTTTGTTCATTTTGTTCCCTCCTAATTTCTTAATAAATTTATAGTAATATATTTTCTTTATAAAGAAAATACTTGTTACTTATCCGATTCTCTTTGCTTGGCGATTTTCCAAAGGGATTCCAATTCCTCCAACGAAAGTTCTTCGATCTTCACCTTGTTTTTCTCGGCTTGGATCTCCATATCTTTGAATCTTTTTATAAATTTTTCAGTGGAAAGGTCCAAGGCTTCTCTAAAGTCTACTTTGAGCAGTCTCAGGACATTTACAACCGCAAAAACCAAATCTCCTGACTCGCTGATTATCTGAGTCTTGTCGCCCGTCTTCATTGCCTCGTGTATCTCGACAATTTCTTCCTTCACCTTTTCCATCGCACCCAATGGATCCTTCCAGTCAAAACCTGCCAAAGCCGCTTTCTTTTGAACTTTCTCGGCTCTCATGTACGCAGGGAAATTCTTGGGAATGACATCCATTTGATCAGAGATCCTGATGTGTCCTTTTTCCTGTCTTTTAAGTTTTTCCCACAGGTGAGCGTTAAAATTTTCCTTGTCTTCGTCCCCAAAAACATGAGGATGACGATGCACCAATTTGTTGTTGATACCTTCGATGACATCTCCAATATCAAAATAATAATCTTCTTCTGCCAGGGTGCTTAAGAAAACTATCTGCAAGAGCAAATCTCCCAATTCCTCGGACAAACCCTCCCAGTCCTGCCTCTCTATGGCATCAACTACTTCGTAGGCTTCCTCGATAACGTATTTTCGCAAAGATTCGTAGGTCTGCCTGGCATCCCACGGACACCCGTCTTCACTTCTGAGAGTTTTCATGGTGTTCATTAAAACATCCAGTTTTTTTGGATCTTCCAACTTTTCCGGTGGAATGTAAAGAGTAGTCAAATAACTAATATGCTCGGACCTGTCGAGCTCGTAAAGATTGATCCGTTCGATCCGTTCGCAATTGGTACCGGCTCCGTGAACAAGATACACTTCTTTTTCTCCGTCGTATATCCCATCAGTCAGCATCAATTTCAATTCCGAGGCCACAAACTTGTCGTAGACCTGCGTTACCAAAATCCCCATATGGGTGTTGATGTTTTTCCTGTTGGCAGACAAAGCGTCAACGATGGCGAGTCCCTTGACCGGATCGATCCGAAGTGCCGCCGCCATATTGTCTACAAAACTAACCGCAGACATCAAGCGGACCTTGACTTCGCAATGTTTATTATCTAATATTTCCAAGAGTATTTCAACACTTTTTTCAGCAAAAAGAGGATGTCCGGGCACTCCGTATACCAACTCATGGTATTTTTCGGCTTCATTGACCAAAATCTCGGCTATGCCTTGATAAACCTGGTCAAAACTCTCGCTTTCTTGGTAAAGTTCGTCAAATGTCTCAAATTCGATCCCCTCGGACTTCAGCTCCTCCACAGCCGGATGTTTTCCTGTTCTGAAATATACTTTTGAACTGTTTTTTATTACGTTGTAGGTCTCAATCGTCATCTGACCCAGACCACCGGCACCCAAGCCAACTATATAAATCGTTTTATCCATTTCAATCCTTTCCACCCAGTTTTTTGAATATGCTCATCAACTTTCTTCTTCCGGGCATAAATTGAATTTCTTCTTCCGTGAGTCCCTTGATCGCTATCAATCCAAAGAAATATACTCCAATACACAATACTATGGACAGCAATACGGTGATCCCATTACCTAACACACCCACCAATATATTGTAGATGCTTATCCCGAAAACCGCCATCGCCGCCGAAGCCACCAATGGTTTGATCAATGTTTGCACCACTTGTATCCTGACTCCTGTATAACGTCTTACGCTAATGTAATTCAAAATACCCACAACGGCATAAGCGGATATGTTGCTGATCACCAATCCGTATATGTTTATGGAAGGCATTGAAACAAATATGAAATTGAACAGCAGATTCACTCCCAATCCCGGAATAAGATGTTTCATGGGTTCGTTGAACTTGTCCAGTCCCTGCAAAATGCTTTGCAGTGTATTGGCAAACATAATGAGGATGGTGCTAAAGGCAAAATATCTTAAAATCCCTCCGCCGTATACCGAGTTTGGAAATAAAAGAGCAAATATCTGATCCGAAAATATGGACAACCCGACTGCACACGGGATAGCTATCAACAATATCACCCTTATGCCAAGCTCAGTTTTGTGCCGGATGGCCGCCTTATCCTTAAGTATTAAAGAACCGCTTATAGCCGGGACCAAAGTTATGGACATGGCGGTACTAAATGTCAGCGGTACGTTTATCATGGTTTGAGCATATCCGTAATCACCGAACATTATAGTAGCCGTTCTCAAGTCAAAACCCGCCATTCCCAATCTGGAAACATAAGTGAAAGAATTTACTATCCCGAACAGCGATACTATTGCAGATGTCATGGTAACGGGGACCGCTATTTGAACCAGCCTTTTCAATATTTTTTTATTTGATTCCCTGTTAAACTTTCGAGAGCTCTTTTTTATGCCGGGCCTGAATCCTTTCATGAATACTATCCATGAAAAAGCCAGAAAGGCAAATGCCGCCACCGCTCCGAAGAAAGCTCCCGATGAAGCTCCTCCGGCACCTTCAGCCTGACCAAAATTGTTTGTCAGATACAGGCATAGACCAATACCAAATATTACTCTGACAAATGCTTCGACTATTTGCGAAAGTGCGGTAGGCACCATTAATTGCATTCCTTGGAAAAACCCTCTAAATCCGGACATCAATGCTACCAGAAGAGGCGCAAAAGCCAAACCCAAAATCGCATAGTAAGACTCCTCATCCCATCTCCCAAGATCCATTATCCAATCAGCACCAAAGTAGAGGATAGCTGTGGTTATCGAACCGATAATGAACATGACAGACATGGAAACCTTGAACACCTGCATGACTCCCAGGTAGTTTTTTTCAGTGGCTCTCTCGGATATCATCTTTGATATGGCCACCGGGATCCCAATTATGGATATGGTAAGCATTAGATTATATATGCTGTAGGAGTTCATGTACAACCCCATACCAAAACTATCGAGTATTCTACCGATAGGCACCTTGAAAAAAAGGCCCAGCAATTTAGCGACGATCCCTCCGGCTGCAATTATACTTGCACCTTTTATATATGAACCCCTACCCATTTCATTCCTCCACGTTGTTAATCCTTATTATCTCACTAACTAACAATTTTACTTCTTAAGTTCCTCTTTGTAAAGCAAAGGCCGATAACCCGAAAAAAAAGCCGGTATCCACCGGCTATTACTTCAATCTGTCATAAAATGCCTCTACTTCGATTTTCTCAAATTCATCTTGCACGAACTTCTCATAAAATTGATTTTTCTTTATCGACAGCGCCCTTTCCCTGACGGCATCCTCCACTTGCTCGAGTGGCAGAGTCTCCACTATTTCCCTTCCATATACATGTCCCAGGTAATATACCCCTTCACTAACCACTACTTCCGTGTTTTCACCTATGGGCGTTGAAATCAATTCATCCCAAAAAATATTTTCCACATCCGTATAAAACACAGGTCCGAAATCGGCGGCAACTATTATCTTCTCATTATTTGAAAAATCCTCTAAAACTTGATCCACGTCCGAGCCATCAGTTTCTAAAGCCTTCAAAACATCTCCGGCAACAGTCTGATCGGTCATTACAAACCCTTTAACATGAACCGTGGAGTAATTGAATAGATCCATATTGTCCTCGTAGTACTTGAGAGTTTCTTCTTCGGTCAATGCTACATCGGCTATAACTTCATCATACAGTTGAAATATGAGCTGATTGTTTAAATAGCTCTCATTGATCAATTCTTCAAACTCATCTGCAGAAAGCTCATATTCCTTAAGCAAAGCCTCCAGGTCACCTTCATCGTAAAAATCATAAATTGTTTCCAGCAATTGTGTCGCTTGGGATTGAGCCTCATCCGCGTCAGGTTTCAATTCCATATTTTTTGCAACATCGACCAATATTACGTTCTCGATGATGCCATTCAGTATATTGTTTTTCAGGTTTTGTCCATCTTCACCCGTTGTGGGCATTTCCATCTCTGAAAGGTCGTAGCTGATCTGAGTCAATAACATGTGGTGGTTGAATGTTTCGTATCCGATCTCCTGCTCACCGATGACAGCCACGGCATTACTTTGTCCGGCACAGCCACCAACCATGAATACTGCCGCCAAGATCATCAATACAATGATTTTTTTCATATTTGCCCCCTATTATCCTGAATCCTTACTTAATTGACTCTGGAAGGATATGTTTTGACATTGTATTCATTTTTCAGCTCTTCTATATATATCTGGAAAGGATCCTTTATCTCTTCTTTTGTTATGTCGGCATCGGATCTGATTTCTTCTACCTTGGTTGTGTATGCAGATGCTGCTTTTGTCGCCAAAAGATTTGTTCTGATTTCATCCGTTTTCTCTTCCAAGGATGGAATTTCAGCATGATTTTTGTCGTAAACGTAGATGATGTGATATCCGTACTGACTTTCAACGGGCTCAACTGTTACATGGCCTTTTTCAAGATTGAATGCAGCCTCGGAAAATTCCTTAACCATCTGATCATAGGTAAATTCGCCTAAATCAGAGGCTTCTTTGATATTTTCATCATCCTGAGCGGCCACAAACGCCGTTTCAAAGGTTTCCGCACTCTTGATGGATCCCATCAAAGTGTCAGCGTATTCTTTTGAGTCGGTCAAGATATGCTTGGCAGATACGGTGCTTGTATCATACGATCCCTTGTTTTCTTCATAATACTCGGCGATTTCCTCCGAAGTTACCGTTAATCCGGTTTCAAGGGATTTTTGGTACTTTTTGATCAGTGCAGCCCTTTGTGCTTCCTGTGAAACAAGTTCATCGTATTTTTCAACAGTCAGGTAATAATCCGACAAATATCCCGCTAAGGATTCTTCATCAAAGTAAGTTGCGTACTTTGATTTTAAATTTTCCACTTCCTGAGATATTTCTTCCTCAGACACGGATATTCCCGCTTGATCAGCTTTGACAGACATCAGTCTGGATTCAGCTATCTTGTTGAGTATCTCATCGTATATGTAACCTAGACTTTCATCATCACTGGGCAAACCTGACCCCGTGTTCATATAATAATCGAATTCAAGCGAACTCAACTGATAATAAAACTCGTCTTTTGTAATGGTTTCTCCATCGATTTCCATTACTTTCTTTTCCAACTCCGAATCCTTGTTGTCGAATAACTCCGTATTGAAGTCCACGATGGCGGCATTCGCATATTTTACCTCTTCCATGTATCTGGTAAAAAATTCCTTGAAAGATTCCTCCGTCATATTACTCGCAGACAGTATTTTGGAATATTCGGTTTCTCCCAATCCATCGATAAAACTGTCCAGAGACGAATCGACCTCCTCTTGAAAACCTTCCATGTCCACTTCCAGTTCCAGCTTCTCCGCTTCGCTTTTCAGCATGTGGATTTCTCCCATGGTGTTTAAGATATCTTCATTCAACGCCTCCAGCTCATCTCCTTCAGGCATTGCATAGCCATTGAGAGCATAGATCAATTTGTGGTAGGTAAGATAGTTATTATACTCGGATTTAAGAATTTCCACATCTCCAACTTCGACAACCACCCTGGCCATGTCTTTTTCCTGGTCGACCTGGATCATATTGCAGCCTGCAGATACTGCTACAAGTGCGATCACGATCAGTATTATCAATTTTTTTCTCATGTTAAGATACTCATCTCCTCGTGTTTATTATGAACATTATATCCCTTGACCGTCCTTTTTAAAATCATTGATTCTTTCGATCAAGCTCTTGACTGCCTGAAGATTTTTCACTCCATCTCCATGGCCCTTGATCGTCAAGCTCATCTTGGTGTCTCCGGGATTGAATTTTATCTTATCAGTCTTAATCAATTCTTTAATTTCCAAAGGCTCCAGATAATGTCCTTCATCAAAAACGAATTTGATATCCTGTCCTGTTTCCTTAACCGACTCGATCCCTGCCGTTGAAGCTGAATTTTTCACAAGAGCCACATTTATCAGGTTTAAAACAGCTTTGGGTATATCCCCGTATCTGTCGATCAGCTCGTCTTTGATTTCGTCAGCATCACCGGAATTTTCAACCCCTGCAATTTTTTTATACAATTCGTACTTTTGTTTCTCGCTTTGGATATAGAAATCCGGTATGTATGCATCCACCTTGATTTCAACTGACGCCTTAACTTTATCCTCTTTTTTCAAGCCTTGAAGTTCATGGACCGCATCTTCCAGAAGACGTGTATACATCTCGTAACCCACAGACAGAAGGTGCCCGTGTTGTTCAGGTCCCAGAATATTTCCCGCTCCTCTAATTTCCAGATCTCTCATGGCTATTTTGAACCCGGAACCGAAATCCGTGAAGTCCTTGATTGCCTTCAACCGTTTTTCTGCAACTTCTTTAAGTGCCTTATCCTGCTTATAAGTTATGTATGCAAAAGACAGTCTATCAGATCTTCCGACTCTTCCCCTGAGTTGGTACAACTGGGAAAGTCCCATTTGATCAGCATTTTCAATGATCATTGTATTGGCGCGTGCAATATCCAACCCGGATTCAATGATGGTCGTACAGACAAGGACGTCAAACTCGTGATCTATAAATTCCATCATCACATTTTCGAGTCTTGTTTCTCCCATCTGCCCGTGGGCGACCCCGATTTTTGCCTCAGGAACCATGTTTTGTATCTTTTCGGCAACGGATTCGATCCCCCTGACCCTGTTGTATACGTAGTATACCTGCCCGCCTCTGGCAATTTCACGTTCAATGGCATCCTTGATGATCACATCGTTGTACTCCATGACATAAGTCTGAACAGGCGTCCGGTTGTGGGGCGGTTCGTCTATAACACTCATATCTCTCGCGCCTATCAAAGACATGTGCAGCGTTCGAGGTATGGGCGTAGCCGTCAAAGTTATCACGTCGATGTTTGCTTTTATGGCTTTTATTTTTTCTTTGTGTTTGACTCCGAACCTTTGCTCTTCGTCGATTATCAAAAGTCCCAGATCTTCAAAAACTACATCTTTGGACAACAGTCTATGGGTCCCAATGACGATATCGACTCTCTTTTTTCTTATATCTTTTATGATCTCTTCCTGCTGGGCTTTTGTCCGGAATCTGGACAGCATTTCTATCTTGATTGGATAATCTGAAAATCTTTGAACAAAGTTGTTGAAATGCTGCTGTGCCAAAACCGTGGTGGGAACCAAAACCGCTACTTGTTTGCTGTCCATGACCGCCTTGAATGCTGCGCGGATGGCAACTTCGGTTTTTCCATATCCAACGTCTCCGCATATCAACCTGTCCATCGGCACCGCAGATTCCATGTCTTTTTTCACATCTTCAATGGCTCTCAGTTGATCATCGGTTTCCTGGTATGGGAACTTTTCTTCAAACTCTTTTATCCATTCATTGTCCGGGGGAAACCTGTGACCTTTGACGTTCATCCTGTTAGCATAGATTTCCATCAATTCTCTGGCCAAATTATCTACAGATTTTTTGGCGTTGCTCTTGACCTTTTTCCATTCGGCGGAATCCAGCCTGTTGAGTTTTGGCTCCTTGTCACCGAAACTCATATAAACCTGTATGGAATCCATTTGGTCTATGGGGATGTACAGTTTATCGCCTTTTGCGTATCTAAGGTGCAAAAAATCTTTTTTTATCCCTTCGATGGGGATTTGTTCCATGCCCATATACACACCAATACCATGGACATCGTGAACTATATAGTCCCCGACTTTAAGCTGTGTGAAACTTTCTATCTTTTTTCTTTTTTTCTTTTTCTCTTTTTTCTTCTTTACTTCTTTTTTGAATATCTCACTGTAAGTCAGCCAAACCATTTTATCCGAATATAACTCGAATCCGGACTTGATCCCGGACTTTATTATATTTACACTGCCCTTGTCCAGGTCTTCTTTAATTTCCGAAGTAAACGCTATCTGATAACCACCCAACATCTCTTTCAAGGATTCGAGTTCCCTCGAAGTCTCGTAAGAGATGAACACATGGTAATCTTTTGCGAACCAATCAGTTATTTGATCTGCCAGAGCTCCGATCTTTCCGTAAAAGGAATAAACCTGTCTGCTGGACGCATCGATTTCCACGTCTACCGGAAAAGCGGAAAAATTTCTGGTCAATTTATGAAACTCAACTGTCCTTCGGCCGGAAATCCTGCGATGGATAAAAGAAGGGTCGTTGTACGTTTCCAACAACCTAGGCAAAACTTCACCTTTTTCCAACAAATTTTTGAATTCTTCCTCTATCCTGACATTTATTGACTGGATGATTTCAGCAAATCCATTAGCTTCGTCAAGAAACACCCTGTCCTCATCATCAAACCAACCTAGAATATCTACTAATTCATCTTCAGACCAAGGTATCAGTGAGGAAATATTTTTTAAAGTGCCTTCCCCTATGCGTTCTTTCAATTCCTGCAAAGCACTTTGGGAATCCCTGTTGCTTATTTTGGAAACGTAATCAGCTAGGTATTCTAAAGCCCCGTTTTGCATCTTATCTAATGTTTCCTTGGAGAAGACAAGCTCCCGGGCAGGAGTTATCTTTAATTTGTCAAGTTTGCTAACCGACTTTTGGTCGGCAGGGTCGAATACTCTAATGGAATCGACTTCTTCATCAAACAATTCGATCCTGAAGGGTCTTTCGCTGATGGCGTCAAATACGTCCAATATTCCTCCCCTGACAGCAAATTCACACCTGTTTTCAACCTGTTCCACTCTTTCATATCCTAAAGCCCTTAGATCATCCAGAAGGGAATTTAAATTTATCTCATCTTCCATTCTTATGGATATGGAGGACTTTTTATACCTGTCCTTTGGAATCATTTTCTGCATCAGCGCATCAGGCGTGGTAACAATCAGCTTTCCTTTTTTCGAAATCACGGCATCGAGTACTTTAAGCCGTTCCAGACTCACCTCTCTGCTCCTGTTTTCCAAGAACAAAAAATGATACGGCTCCGCCGGTAAATAAAAAGCTCTTCCTGGAGCTACCGACTCCATGAAACCAACATATTCCTTTGCCTTGGATTCATTTGCACAAATCATCATGTGGTTTCTTTTTTCATGGGATAAAACCAAAGCTGCGATGGCTTTTATCTCGTCTTCCGCATTGTAAACCCCAATCCTCTGACGGTTTGATTTGTAGCTTTTGTGAATTTCGGTCAATAATTTTGTTCTTTTTAATATATCGACCAAAGGGTCTTTCATAGATTTCTCCTCCATATCGGTAAAGACCGGCAATTAGCCGGGCGTGGATTTTACCAGGTTCTTACCTGTTGTATTGGTTCATGGCTTCGTTTATACCCATTTCCAAAAACATTTCAACAGCTTCCGCTGATTTGATAACTGCATCTTTCATCAGGGTCATCTCGTCAGGGGAAAACCTTCCCAAAACGTATGCGGCGAGATCCCCATGCCCTGGTTTACCTATGCCAATCCTGAGTCTGGGCATCTGGTCGCTTTTGACCATACTTATTATGGATTTCATTCCATTGTGCGTTCCCGGTCCACCTTTGCTCCTCAGCCTGATCTTTCCCGGTTCCAGATCCACATCATCGTAAACTATCAGAATATCTTCCGGGTCAACATCATAATAATCCAGGATTTCAGCTACACTTTCACCGCTCAAATTCATATAAGTTTGCGGTTTGACCAAAAAAACCTTCTCCCCTTTGAATCTGAATTCCCCGACTAAAGCTTTATGCTTGGATTTGAAATCCACTTGATGCCTTTGGGCCATGTGATCTACCAATTCGAACCCGATATTATGCCTTGTAAGGTCGTATTTTCTTTCCGGATTTCCCAATCCTACCACTACTTTCATATCTTCACCATATTTCTTTTGATTCTTTATAAATATTAAGAGGCAAGTCTCCTTGCCTCCTTGATTTTCTCAATTGATCAATCAAACAATGTGCTGACAGATTCACTATTGTGAACTCTCTCAATGGCTTTTGCAAAGATAGGTCCCACTGATAGCACCTTGAACATGTCCAGAAACTTTTCATCGGGTATGTCTATGGTATTCAGCGTCACCAACTCTTCGATGGCGGAATCCTTTATCCTTTGCACCGCAGGACCCGACAATACCGCATGGGTGCAAGCTGCAAATACGCTCTTTGCGCCCATCTGTTTAAGTGCGTTGGCACCATTGCAGATGGTACCCGCCGTATCTATCATGTCGTCAACCAAAATGCAGTTTTTGTCCTTTATGTCCCCGATAATGTTCATGACCTCGGATACATTCGCTTTTGGTCGCCTTTTATCTATGATGGCCAAGGGAGAATTAAGCATTTCAGCCAATTTTCTAGATCTTGGAACACTTCCCGCATCCGGTGAAACTACCACCAAATCGTCTCTGTTCAAAGATTTGTAATATTCTGCAATGATCGGCAGCCCCAAAAGGTGATCTACCGGCATATCGAAAAATCCCTGGATCTGCGTTGCATGAAGATCCATGGTGATCACTCTGTCCGCTCCTGCCACGGTGATCAAGTCGGCCACCAGTTTTGCAGTTATCGGATCTCTTGATTTAGCTTTTCTATCCTGCCTCGCATAACCGTAGTAAGGTATTACAGCATTTATTCTACCTGCAGAAGCTCTTTTCATGGCATCGATGCTTATCAAGAGTTCCATCAGATTGTTGTTGACTGGATATGACGTGGATTGAATGACAAACACATCCGCACCCCTCACAGTTTCATTAAGGTTGAATGATATCTCCCCGTCACTGAAAGTCTTTAAAGATGCATCAGTCAGATTCATCTCCAGATGGTCTGCAATTTCCTTCGCCAGTTTAATGTTTGAATTGCCTGCAATAATTTTCATTTCTTTGAATTTACCGTCCATTTGCGCTTATCTCCTCCTAATATCTATCCAATATTGAATCCCCGATCGATTTTCGCAAGGTCCAATTGGTTTACTTTTCATCCACCTTTTTTCTGTCATGAGTTTTATAGTAATTTTCTTTTGTTACTTGCCTGGATCTTGCAATAGCAAGGGAATCTTTGGGAACCTCTTCAGTTATTGTGGAACCTGCCGCTATATAGGATCCTTCCCTAACGGTAACTGGAGATACCAGGTTTGTATTACAGCCAACAAAAACATCGTCTTCGACGACCGTTATATGTTTTTCCTTTCCATCGTAGTTTACAAAAACTACTCCACAACCCAAGTTAACGTTTTTTCCAACGTATGCGTCTCCAACATAAGTAAGGTGGGAAGCTTTGGAACCGTCACCGAATCTGGCATTTTTCATTTCTACGAAATCACCGATTTTCGCATTCTTTCCAATTTTGCAGTCCGGCCTTATATACGCATATGGACCGATCTTTGAGTATTCTCCTACAGAACTGCCCACAAGTATCGAGGTCTGTATGGTCACACCATCGGCAATTTTGCAGTCCGTGATCTTGCTTCTTTCCAATATTGTGCACCCTGAACCTATTTGAGTCTCTCCTTCCAAAATGCACCCTGGATATATTACGGTGTCTCTGCCTATGGTAACTTCCTTGTTTATATAAGTTGCGTCAGGATCTATTATAGTGACTCCATTTTCCATGTGATGCTCGTTGATGCGTCTTCTCAAGATTTTTTCGACTTGGGCAAGCTCTACCCTTGAGTTTACAGCCTTGATATTTTCAACATCTGTAATAAATGTCCCTGTCTTCAAACCGTCTTTATTCATTATTTCGATCACATCAGTAAGATAATACTCTTGCTGGGCATTGTCATTTCCCAATTTATCCAGGGATTTGATCAAATCACCACTGTTAAAACAATACATGCCGGAATTGATTTCATTGATTTTCAATTCTTCGTCAGTTCCGTCTTTTTGTTCTACGATCCTCGACAAATTGCCGTTGTTATCCTTGACAATTCTACCATAACCTGTAGGATTTTGCATCATTGCAGTCAAAACAGTTGCACTATTCCCCCCGGATTCATGGTTTTCCATCATTTTCGACAAGGTATTTCCATCTATTAAAGGAGCATCTCCTACAAGAACCAAGACATTCGTGTCATCATTTGGAAGAAATTCTTTTGAAACCATCAATGCATGCCCTGTACCCAGCTGCTGGTCCTGAGATATGTAATTTATTTCAGACCCCATAGCTTCCATTATCATTTCTTTCTTGTGACCGACAATGGCGTAAACCTGGGACACCCCAGCCTCTGTGCAGCCATCGACAACATGTGCCAGCATATATTTTCCGGCCGCCTTATGCAGTACCTTGGGTATCTCGGACTTCATCCGAGTTCCTTTTCCGGCTGCCAATATCAATGCGATCGTATTGCTCATTCATTGTACCTCCAATTTTCTTAATCAACGCAATAATATTATATGATTTATTACAGCTTTTGTACACCGCCAATATAACATATAAAATGGGGTTTAGCCTCACAACCTGCAAAAAATAAAAAAAGGGACCATTAGATCCCTGAAGTATCATTTGCCTGTATCAATAATCTGTTTCCGATGATTCCTCTTCGTCATCCTGTTCTTCAAGAACTGCAGTATACTTCTCCAGAACGGAATCCTGAATCTGAGTTCTTGTCTCCATATTGATCGGATGAGCTATATCCTTAAACTCTCCGTCAGGAGTCTTTCTGCTTGGCATGGCAATGAACAAACCGTTCTGTCCTTCTATGATCTTAATGTCATGAACAACGAACTGATCGTCAAAGGTAACCGAAACTATGGCCTTCATTTTACCTTCTTTTGAGATCTTTCTAACTCTTACATCTGTGATTTGCATTTTTTAGCCTCCCCTTTAGTAATAAAACATCGAAAACATTGACATATACTTATATTCCCATTATATAGGACTTCTAACACTTTTTTTAGTATTTTTTTTGATTTTTTTTATTTTTCTAAAAACGATCTTTGTCTTCAATTTTATTCATTATATGGAATAATATCGATAGCACCTGATTCCGGGTCGAGATTTCTTATCACCATCAGCGGGTTATAATCCTGCACTAATTTTTTTTCCGGTTCCTTGGTCGCTATAAGCACAGATACTCCTTTGACTTCAGCTTCGAATTCCTCCATCATGCTGATGATCCCCTTTATGGTGCCGCCGCCTTTCATGAAATCATCGACTATAACAACATTTGACCCCTTCTTCATTGCTCTTTTCGACAGCGACATTGTCCCAATCTTGGAACTGGATCCCGATATGTAATTGATGGTAACAGTCGTCCCCTCAGTCACCCTTGTCTGCCTTCTCACTATTACCAATGGAATATTCAGATATCTTGCCGTCATCAACGCCACCGGTATTCCCTTGGTCTCCATAGTGACCACATAATCGACCTTTTCATAAAGATATTTACCCGCTATTATCCTGCCGAGTTTGTCGACTATATCAGGCATGTACAAAATGTCCGTATAATATAAAAATCCTCCCGGGATTATTCGCTCCGGATCCCTTAATTTCTTGCAAACTTCCTCCAAAAAATACTCCCGATCTCCATGGGACATGGAAGGCACGTACTTGACTCCTCCTGCCGCACCTGAAACGGTTTCTATCTTCCCCATTTCCAAGTTTTCGATAATTTTTTTGACCACTAAAATATCTTCACTGATGCTCGACTTTGCTGCAAAAAACTTTTCACTGAAAAAATTGTATGTAATTACCTTATTGGGATTGTCGGCCAATATTTTTATAATTGCCCCGATCCTCTCGTTTCTTTTGTATTTTTCCACTTTCCACCTCTTTTAGAATCTCTTAAAACACGAATATTAATACTTCTGTTTATAATTTTATTCATGTTTTCAAGTTTTTTCAACTAATATTTGTTTATTCCCAATTTATTTTTTACCATGGACTTCAAATTCCATGCCTTATGTTATAATATTTACATTCCAGCCGAACCAGGATTTGGCTTGGGACCAACTTCTGAAGCGAGGTATGATGATGAAAGAAAAACTTGAAGCATTACTTGGTAACAAGATAAAAAAAGTCCATTTTATAGGAATTGGCGGCTCGAGCATGAGCGGTCTGGCTTCAATACTATTAAAAAACGGTATAAGCGTTTCCGGATCTGATATGAAGTCATCCGCCTACACCGAAAAATTGCAGGCAAAGGGAGCCGATATATTCATAGGCCATCAGGGATCAAATATTGAACCTTCGTGTTCATTGGTAGTTTACACTGCCGCCATATCAAAAGACAATCCGGAACTTCTGGCTGCACAAGGCCTGAAGATCCCCACCATGGAAAGGTCCGCATTTTTGGGTTTGCTTACTGAAACATTCCCCCACACCATAGCAGTGGCGGGAACTCACGGCAAAACCACGACTTCGTCTCTGATTGCAACGATCCTTTATGAAGGCGATCTGGATCCTACTGTCAGCGTAGGCGGTATAATTTCAACATTTAAAAGCAATTTCCATGTAGGAGCGGGAAATTATTTTGTCACAGAGGCCTGTGAGTATGTGGACAGCTTTCTACGATCCCGGCACAATATCGGAATCATATTGAACATTGAACACGAACACGTTGATTACTTTAAAAGCCTCGACCAGGTCAAAGAATCATTTCGCAAATTTGCAGAGATCATCCCGTCAGACGGATATCTGATCGTCAACGGAGACTCTCCTGTTGTTTTAGACGTCACTAAAGGCTTGAACTGCCAGATCATAAAAACCGGGCTTGGCGAACACAATGACTACCATGCAAAAAATATAACCTACGATGATTTTGGTCGTCCTTCTTACGATGTGTACAAAAACGGAAAACTCTGGCAGCGATTTAAACTGAATATTCCAGGAGAACACAACGTGATGAACTCGCTTGCAGCCATAGCCTGCGCAGATATCTGCGGCGTCCCCGCCCAAACCATTGCAGAGTCTTTGACCGGATTTTCAGGAGCCGGAAGAAGGTTTGAACTCAGGGGTGTGGCAAACGGAATAACCGTAGTTGAAGATTACGCCCATCATCCCACTGAAGTCGCAGTCACCATCAATGCGTGTAAAAATTACAAGGCAAACAATTTGATAGTCGTCTTCCAGCCTCACACCTTCTCGAGGACTTTCCACTTCTTCGACGAAATTGTCGAGGCGTTGAGAGGAACTGATCATCTTATTGTCAGCGATATCTACTCCGACAGGGAAAAAAACACATATCCCGTTGACCATGGCGATCTTGCAAAAGCCGCCGGAGAGAGGCTTAATATCCCTGCTAAGCACATATCTGATTTTGACGACATCGTCAATGAAGTGTCTTCCATAGCCAAACCGGGAGATTTCGTACTGGTGGCTGGTGCAGGAACAATAAACCAGGTAGCATACAAACTTGTTGAACATCTCAATCAAAAAAAATAAAACGCCCGGGCGTTTTATTTTTTTATGAGTTCTTTAAGCTTCTCTGATTTGTCGATAAAGTTCAACAAGGGATATCCCAATCCGTATACGGCCAGTGTCTGACCCAGACCCACCCAAAACACGCTGGGCAGATAAGGTATCGAAAGGACCTTGAAAAGCACGTACGGTATTGCCAGCGCATTTATCACAATGGACGGTAAAGGCACCAATTTCTTGTTTTTGATCTTTGACGCCATCCACGCCGCCACAAGGGTCGAAAGACTTCCCACCACCACATCCAGCATCCCTAAAGGACTGCCGAAAAAATTTGCCAGTAAACACCCGGCAAACAATCCGGGAATGGCTGCGGGGGTGAACCAGGGGAGTACAGTCAATGCCTCAGAAAATCTCACCTGCAAGCCTCCATAACTTAGAAATGGAAGCAACAGAGTCAGTGCGGCATAAATCGAAGCGATAATGCCAGCTTTAACCAAATACTTTGTTCTACTATTCATTTTTACCTCCGTAGTTTTTTTTATTGACAGGATTTTGCGAACTGTCACGGTAGGTTATTATACTCCAGTTTTCGATATAAAACAACTCAAATTTAATCCGCCCTGCTGAATAACAGGCATTCTCTGTGATATAATGTCATTATTGGAGTGTGGTGTTGATGAGTTACGGATTGATCCTTGGAGGCGATGGTTCCAAATCCGCCTTCGAACTTGGCGTATGGAAAGGTTTAATGGAAATCAATGTAGAAATCTGCGCTGTAACTGGAAGTTCAATTGGCCTTGTAAATGCGGCTCTTATTGCACAAAATGATTTTGAGCTGGCTATTTCATTTTGGTCTGAAGGCTTTATGTCCGAATACAACAGATATAATCAGATACTGACTGAAAATTATCTGGCTCTTTGGTCCAAGTTGGAAGATCATGAATTCAGGTCCGCCTTTAAAACATTTATTTATTCTGAAATTCCTGAAATAAAAGCTTTTAAAGATTATTTGGCAAAATATCTCAACGAAGATAAAATAAGGGGTTCTTCCGTCAACTTGATTCTTCAAACCTATTCTCCCAAAGACATAAAACCCGCAGGCATCTCCATAGATCAAATTCCCGAAGGAGATTTGATGGATCACATCTTGTCCGGTTTTTCCTATCCGGCTCTCAGGATCGGTACCGACATCTCTGAAACTCCAGGAAGCCTGTTGACTGAATTCGGATACTTGAAGCATATTTTGGCCGGTCAATCCGCCGATCACGGTTTTCCGTACGGAAACAAGCCCCGACCCATTGAATCTGTCAGCATCCAAAACTCGGAGCATCTGGGTTTGACTTTGGAATTCGATCCTGTAATGTTTGAAAGAAACGTTGCAATGGGTCATCTGGACACTCTAAAAAAATTCGATGTCCTCCAGGGAAAGTATTATTACCTTGACTTGACCGAGGGAATGAGTGACTTCACTAAGTTCAAGGAGCACCTGGGTTTTCCTCTGCCAGGCGAGGACGGCATCAAATTGCCATCTCTTCTTGGGATCAAGAATTTTGGAACACGGGAAGAAAATATTTCTTCAATATCCGGACTATTGGGATTCACTCCTTATCGCGGCAGGCCCATGGCCATATCCATGATTGAAATGACCGCCAGAAACTTGAATGTTCCAAGGCTGAAGAAGTATACTTGCGATGAACTGATCGGAGAAATCTTTCAGAGCGTTAACAGCCTGTTGGACAAACATCTGGCCAGCATAAAAAGTCCTGAAAAGATACTCAGTATTTTCAAACTGAACGATGAGGAAGGAACTCCTCTGGATGAGATATCATTTCTGTCTTATTACATGTATTTTTTAAGTATTGGAGTCAATTCCAGATTTCCATTGAAAAAACTGACTGAAAATTTTACCCCTGAAATTTCACTGTCAATAATTACTTTGTTGTATTTGAGCAACGGATGAAAACAGGCGTCCCGAAAGTATTTTTGAAACTTTCGAGACGCCTTTTATTTGAATCTTTTACGATGCTTTTCCACAACACTTCTTGTATTTTTTTCCACTTCCACAAGGACAGGGATCGTTTCTGCCCACCTTGTTTTCTTTAACGATGGTTTTAGAACGATTGTATTCCTTGGTTATGGCTTTTCTTTTCTCAGCAGACAAAATTCCTTCCCACTGCTCCAATTCGTAAAGCCAAGGCGCTGGAACAGCCAACATGTTGTAATAAAGTTTTTCAAAATCTATGTCTATCTGAACCGTATCACTTTCACTCAACTTTTCCAAATCGTTTGGTTCTTTGATGCTGTCGTTTATCCCATCTAAAAATCCCATGAAATATGTTGTATCCACTCCATACACTTGGGCAAGATCTGATATTTTTCCTTTTATTTCACCTTGTTTTTCTCCAAGGATCTTCTCGTATATCTTTTGTTCTCTGCCACAAAAATCATCCCAAAATTCCTGCTGTTTTTCTTCGCTTTCCATGGATTTTTCTATTATATTTTTCCATTCTTCGTATAAGGCCATTTTTTTACCTCCCTTTTCAATAAAAGGAATTATACCGTACTTCCATAATTATTACAATAATACAACGTTAAAATCTTTTTCTCCCTCTACCACTGGAATTTCACGGACCCTTATGTTTTCAACTTCAGCAAACCTGTTTGGTCCTTCATATAGTCGATATATGTATTTTTCTATGTCGATTTCTCTTCCTTGTACGTTGATTTCTACAGTGGAATCGTAATTATTTTTGACGTTGCCGCTTAAATCCAACTTTAACGCAAGCTCCTTGGCGAACCATCTGAAGCCCACGCCCTGAACCCGTCCTTCGATTATTAAGTTTACCCTGATCATCCCTCTTCACCTCTTCGTCTATTATACCCAATTTTTCTAAAAATATTAATTTGTTTATATTATTTATTGTCTGGGTATGAATTGTACTGTGAATTCATAATAGAAGGAGTGTATATTATATGTCAAATTTAACTTCCACCGTTCAAAGCGGCGACTGGAAAAATGAAAAACACGTACCTGTGATCAAGGCACCTGAATCTGTCAAAAAAGACGAAGCTTTTTTAGTAACCGTAGTCGTGGGCGAAGAAATTGCCCATCCCAACACCTTTGAACATTACATCAAATGGATCAAGCTGTTCTTTAAACCTGACAGCGGAAAGTTCCCGATAGAAGTGGCAACTGTCGCATTCGATTCCCACGGCGAATCCGGAGTATTTACTTCGTACTGTGCAGATGTAATGCTAAAGGTCCAGGAATCCGGCGAATTGATGGCCATGAGCTACTGTAACATCCATGGCTTATGGGAAAATTCTGCAACCTTGAAATGTGAGTAAAATATAAACTTCGCACCTTAAAAGCCAACAGACATTGGCGTGCCAATGTCTGTTGGCTTTTTAATATTTAAATTTTTTCGACTCTCTCGGGTTCTTTTGGCAATCTTAAAATCAATATCAAGCCAATGCCGAAAAGCAGTATCAAGCTCATAACGGCCTTTCTTATGTCCCCGGTTATCAAAGTTATGGTTCCAATGAGAATAGGACCCATTATTGCTGCAAATTTGCCCAGTATGTTGTAAAAACCAAAAAATTCATTGGAATTTTTCTTGGGTACGATCTTGGCAAAGTAAGACCTGCTCAAGGCTTGTATCCCGCCCTGAGCCGATGCTATCATAAAGCCGAGAAGCGCAAAATCCCAAATTGTCTTCATTCTGTATGCCATCAGGCAGACGACAAAATAAGTGAATATGCCAAATATGATCATATTCCTTGCCGTGAACTTCTTGGCAAGCATCCCATATAAAATAGCACATGGAAAAGCTACGATTTGAGTCAGCAGCAAGGCAATCATTAAACCTGTAGTATCCAGTCCTATTTGCTCTCCGAACACCGCCGCATTACGAATTATGGTGTCCACTCCATCTATGTAGAAAAAGTACGCCAATAGAAATATTGCAATGACCTTGTATTTCCTGATGTTCCTGAATGTTGCAAATATTCTTTTAAAACTGTTTACTACAGGCTTCGGTTCTCTTTCTATGTAATGCTTTTGGTGCACATTTTTGATCATCGGAAGCGTAAACAAACCCCACCATAGAGCAGTTATAACAAATGACAATTTTGTCATCAATATTACATCCAAACCGGAAAAGTTTATCAAAAATATACACAATATAAAAGGGATCACGCTGCTTATGTAACCAAATGCAAATCCCGAGGAGGACACCTTGTCCATATTGTCATCTTCCGACACGTCCACCAAGAATGCATCGTAGAAGATGTTCGCACCCGCAAATCCAGCCACAGTCAATACGTAAAGTATCATGAGGATTTGCCAGTTTTCCTGAGGTATGACAGCCAGAAAAGCCGTAAATCCAATGCCTAAGGAGGCAAAAAAAGTGAAAAACCTCTTTTTAAAGTTTTTGTAGTCGGCTATGGTTCCCAAAATAGGACTGAGCACCACGATGATAAATGTTGCTAAAGCATTGCCATAATTCCACCAAGCCGTTGCCGAAGCCCCGGTGGCGCCTCCTGCAGAAGCCATGCTCGTAAAATAAATGGGAAAAATCGCCGTGGTGATTATGATGGAATAGGCCGAGTTTCCACAATCGTACAGGATCCAACTGATTTCTTCTTTGGTTAGTTTCATGCCGTCACCCCTAGTATTTTATAATCATATTTTATCAGTTATATTAATATTTTAAAATGAATTTTGTGTTATGATTGAATTATCAAGGGAGGTGTTTGTTCATGTCAGATGCATTGAATCATTATTTGTGTGGAGAAGAGCTCATGATCCGTCTATTGGGAGGAGATCATATCCCGGCAATCAACAGAACTTTGTTCAACCTTGGAACCCAAGGACCGGACATCTTTTTTTATCACAACGTATTTACAAAAAGCAAGGATAAGATCCCTTATGGCGACTTGCTCCACAAACACAGGGTCAACGATTTTTTCATAAAAGCGGTGGAAATCATCAGAAGCCGACCGATCGAAGACAAGACCAACATCCTTTCCTACGTGGCGGGTTTGATTTGCCATCATTCTCTGGATGTAAGCACTCACCCGTTCATCTTCTACCGTAGTGGAAAATATGTTCCCCAGCGACCCGAGACCAAGACTTTCAAATACTTTCACAAAAAGTATGAAATCCAGTTGGATACGGCATTTTATCAATATCGATACGGTAAAAAGGCATATCGATTTGATTTTGACAAAATTTTTAATTTGACTTCCCGGGAATTGGATGCCGCAGAGTTTTTTTTCGACGAAATCATGTTTAATGTTTTTGGCGAAACCATGACCCAAGGGACCGTTTCCAAAAGCGTTTCCAAGGCCGGAAGCCTTACCGGTTTGCTGTCTGATCCTTCAGGCTTAAAAAAGTTGATGGTAGGCTTTGGAGAAATCCTTGCAGGTGACTACGGACATTATTCGAATGCTTTTTATAAAATTAGAGAAGATGACATCGTTACTATCCTGAATTTAGACCATCAAAGATGGTGCCATCCTTGCGATGATGCCACATGTTATGATTTTTCCTATCCGGAACTTTTCGACAGTGCTGTAGATGATGCTTATGAAAAAGTCATGGCAGTTTTTGCGATGGCAGATCCTTCCTCCGGATTCAACCCTGATAGGATAAGTTCCCTGTTTAAAAATCTCAGCTACGAAACAGGTCTTGATTGCAATATTGACAATACAATAAAATTTTTTGTTCCTGTTTCCACCCTATAAAAACACCGGCAAAAACAAGATCACGGATCTGTTCTTTGCCGGTATTTTATATCAATATTTATTCTTATAGATTTTCTGCAAAATTATTGAGGACCTGCACCGTCGAATTTAATTCTTCAACGGATGCCGCGATTTCCTGAAGGCTTGCAGCCTGAGTCTCGTATATTTCAGTGTTCTCTCCGATTTTATCGTTGATGGTGCCGATGGATGTTTTAATGGATTTGAGCACCTGATCCACTTTCTTTACGGACTCGCTTGTAGAAGAGGAGAGCTTTCTTATCTCCTTGGCAACCACATCAAAACCTCTACCAAATTCTCCCGCCCTTGAAGCTTCAATGGCCGCATTTAATCCAAGCAAATTGGTCTGTGAAGATATTTCCTGAATGAAAGCCAATATTGCATCCGTGTTTTCTGTGTTTTCCTTTGATTCCCTAACGGTCTTAAGTATGTATCCGTTGGTTTCTACCACTTCCTGCACTTTGACATTCAAATCGTTGATTGCATCGGTGATTTGATCAAGGGCACTTCTTACTGAATCAGCCAAGGATGAAATCTCATGACGTTTTTTCATCGACTGAGCAAAGAGCACACCACCTACCGGAACACCTCTTTCATCCTTAATGGGTAATATTATTGATTTAAATGGAAATTCAAATACGGTTCCGGCCTTTATTTCCTCAATAAATAAATTTCCTCTTCCAATTGCATCATTAACGAAAGGTTTCAGTTCGTCTCCGGCCTTCGTCTTGAACGGCAGTCCCTCCGCATGAGCTGTGTACTTGTAATGTGTCCTGTCAGTCAGAAATATGGCTGTAGGCTCCGGCATTATTTCTTGAATGTATTTTACTGTTTTGTGGAATGCATCCATGATCGGATTTTCAAATATTTTTTCTTCCATTATCATCTCTCCTCGCGACCTAATTTTCAAATTTAATTACAGGTTGTCTGCAAAATTGCTCAAAACCTCTACTGAAGCATTCAATTCTTCGATGGAAGCGGCGATTTCTTCAAAGCTTGCAGCCTGAGTCTCGTATATTTCAGTGTTTTCTCCGACTTTATCGTTGATGGTGCCGATGGATGTTTTAATGGATTTGAGCACCTGATCCACTTTCTTTACGGACTCGCTTGTAGAAGAGGAGAGCTTTCTTATCTCCTTGGCAACCACATCAAAGCCTCTACCAAATTCTCCCGCCCTTGAAGCTTCAATGGCCGCATTTAATCCAAGCAAATTGGTCTGGGAAGAAATTTCCTGAATGAAAGCCAATATTTCATCCGTGTTTTCTGTGTTTTCCTTTGATTCCCTAACGGTCTTAAGTATGTACCCGTTGGTTTCTACCACTTCCTGCACTTTGACATTCAAATCGTTGATTGCATCGGTTATTTGATCAAGGGCACTTCTCACGGTCGTAGTCATGGTGGACACCTCATAACGCTTCTTCATGGATTGGGCCGTTAAAATGGCTCCAACCGGCTTTCCCTTTTCATTTTTTACAGGAATGATCACAGACTTGAATGGAAAGCTTGCAACTCCATCCTGATTTTCCGGGGTTACATCCTGTTTGAAGATTTCACCTTTATTTACAACTCCCGCTACAAAACCCTCTATCTTATCTCCATTGTTTGTTTCAAATGGGAGTTCTTCCACGTTTCTGGTCACTTTGAACTCTTCACTATCTGCAAGATAAATTGCAGTGGGATCAGAAATGACTTTCGGTAAATAATCTATGATTTTGCTGAAGGCATCCAAAGTATCATTGTCAAAAATTCTTTCGCTCATAAATTCAACTCCTTCGATTTCACGTATTATTATACTTATCGGATATCGAAGGAGTTTTTTAATAGTTATTATATGATTTTGAAGTTTTTTCAATAAATTTCCCTATATTTTCGACAGCGAGTTTGCTTTCAGGGAGCAGCAGGTAAAAAAACTGCCATACGTGGAACATGTTTTTCCATATTTCAAGGGTTACGTCAACCTTCTGTCTCTCAAGTCTTTTTGCCAATTCAACGGAATCATCGTAAAGTATTTCTTCGGTCCCCACCTGTAGAAGAACCGGAGGAAAATCTTTGAAATCTCCGTAGACAGGTGAAACTAGAGGATCTTTCACATTATTTCCGCAATAAAGACTTGCACATTCCTTGAGCACTTCCGGCACCAGCATCGGATCTCGCTTTCGTCTGTTTGCCATGCTGGAAAATGACAAACTCAGGTTTGTCCATGGGGACATGCATACGATTCCTGCCGGAAAACTTATCCCCATTTTTTTCATAGCAAGAACAGTGGAAAGAGCCAGCCCTCCTCCTGCGGAATCACCCATTAAATAGATGTCCTGTGGACTGTACCCTTTTTCAAGTATCCATTTGTAAGCTTTTATTGCGTCATTAAGGGCTTTTGGATATTTATTTTCCGGAGCCAGTCGATAATTGATTATAAGCATCTCGCTTGCGCACACGTCCGCCAATTTTCGCGCCAAAATCCTATAGGATTTTACAGATCCGGTGCAGAAAGTTCCTCCATGCAAATAAAGTATTATCCTGCCCTTGACCTTGTCTTCGCCCTCGATCAATTGAGCTTTCATGCCGTCGATTTCTATATCGTGGTATTCGACTCCGGGAACCAGATTGAAAATGGCTGCCCGTCTCTCCTGCTTTTTTCTTTTTGAATTGATGGTTTCAAGTCCCAAGCCAGCCTTAAGCTTTTGAACCCGAAGCACTTTTTCGATCAGCACATTTCTAAAGCCTTTCAAGAGCCTTGACCTCCGCCTTTTGATTAGTATTTGATTTCAGGAATTTCACCGTTCTGAAATTTTTTACATTGTCCTATGGCATCGCAACTGTAACACCTTCTGGAAGCTTTGTCGCTTTCGTATAATAATGCAGACAGATCCTCATTTGCATCACATTTTACTCTGTGGCTTGCTATTGCCTTTTTTATTTGACGGATCTCTTCCGGGTCAAAACCGTTTTTCTCCAATATTTCCACGCACATCTCGCCACTTGCAAGGGCATGATCGGTGCCCTCCTCATATTCAAGCCACCTGCCGATATCGTGTAAAAGTCCACAGGCATACACGATTTCTTTTTGAAAGTTCAGATTTCGCTCCAAGGTAATGATCCAGGCAATTCTTGCTACATCAAGAAAATGTGTTATGTCATGTCTGCAAAAAATTCTCTGTTTTTCATGTTCCTTGATTTTATTCAAGTGACTCAGGTAAATTTCATCGACCAGGATCCTATTTATCCTCTCCATCAACATCACCGACCTTCTCTATCGCTTCGCCATCAAGTCGATTTACAATTTCGATCACCGATTCTCTGCCCACCAAAACTTCAGGTGCTATTTCCGCAAGGGGGATCATAACGAAAGCCCGTTCCTTCATTCTGGGGTGAGGCACGGTCAAATTTTCATCATCTGATTCGTAACCTTCGTATAATAATATATCCACATCTATGATACGGGGGCCAAATCTAATTGTCTTGACCCTTTTCATTTCTTTTTCTATACTCTGGCAAAACTCCAACAAATCCATGGGTTCGAGACTGGTCTCGCCGGTTATCACCACATTTAAAAACCAATCTTGGTCTTTGTACCCTACCGGCTCGGTCCTATAAAAAGATGAAATCTCATCGATATGGACTTTTTCCCTCAAAAGCTCCATTGCCTCCATCAGATTTTTTCTCGTATCTCCCATGTTGCTTCCAAGACTCAGATATACCCTTTTCATTTGGATCGCTCCCTGGAAATTTCTACTGACATATGATCAAAAATACCCGGTACGGGGGCTTGAGGTTTTCTAACCGTCACGTCCACCTTTTGTATCTTCTCAAACGTTTCAAATAGCACTCTTGATATATTTTCTGCCAGTGCTTCTATAAGTTCGTACCTTGCGCCTTCAACTTGTTCCTTGATTTTTTCATAGGCTATCCCGTAGTGTACAGTTTCATTCAAATCGTCACTTGACCCTGCCAAGGCTAAATCAAGGTACATCTTTACATCTACAAAAAACTTCTGTCCAAGTCTTTTTTCTTCTTCAAGTACACCGTGATACCCGAAAAAAGCCATATTATTCAATACTATCGAATCCATTTATCACCTCAATATTGCATCTGCAACCCTGGCTGCATGAGAATTTTCTTTGACATCGTGCACTCTGACTATATCCATTCCCTGTACAATTCCCAACACTGTAGTAGATACTGTCCCGTCCGTTCTCTCTTTAGGCGGAACATCCAGTATCTTTCCGATCATGGATTTTCTGGAAGTCCCCAACAACACCGGACAACCCAGCTCCCTTATGAAACCTAGCTGAGACATTATTTCGATATTTTGTTCCGAGGTTTTTCCGAATCCAATTCCCGGATCCAATATAAGGTTTTCTTTTCTCAAACCGTTTTCCAATGCAATCTTTATGGAATTTTCAAAGAATTTTTTCATACTGTGTATGATTTCTCCTTCATATTCAGTTCCATCCTGATTGTGCATGACAATCACCGGAACCTGGTATTTTGCAGCGACCTGGATCATCTCAGGATCTCTCTGCAGCCCCCAGATATCATTTATAACATGAGCGCCGCTTTCAATTGCCGCTTCTGCTACTTTGGATTTATAAGTATCTATGGAAATCAAAGCATCCGTTTCCTTTCGAAGCCTCTCGATCACCGGAACCACTCTTGCGATTTCTTCTTCCACAGATATTACAGTATATCCAGGTCTTGTAGATTCTCCACCGACATCGATAAAATCCGCACCCTGGTCCATCATTTTTTTTGCATGGTCTACTGCAGCATCGATTCTGGAAAAATCTCCGCCGTCGGAGAAAGAATCGGGGGTAACATTTAGAATCCCCATGATATAAGTCTTGTTTCCAAAGACGATATTTTTTCCGCCTATGTTAACTGTCAACTTTTCAACCTTGAGTTTTATATTCTCACTCATTTGTCACCTCTATTTGCCAAAGTTTATGAATGACATTACTTCAGATCTTGCCATTGAATCATTGGCAAAAACTCCCCTGACTGCCGAAGTTATAGTTTTAGATCCGGGTTTTTTGACTCCTCGCATGGTCATGCACATATGTTCCGCCTCTATAACCACTATCACTCCGTAAGGTGAAAGCTTGCTTTGAATGGTGTCTGCCACCGTCGCTGTAAGCCTTTCCTGAAGCTGTGGTCTCTTCGCAACGGTTTCAACAACTCTCGCCAGTTTACTTAGACCTGTAAGCTTTCCGTCTTTCGGAAGGTATCCAACATGCGCCTTGCCGAAAAAGGGTACCAAGTGGTGCTCGCAAACCGAATAAAACGGAATATCTTTTATAAGTACAAGTTCTTCGTATTTTTCCTGCTGAAAATAAATTTCCAGATGCTTTTCAGGATCATCCTCAAGTCCGGAAAAGATTTCCTCATACATCTTAGCAATTCTTTTGGGCGTGTCCAACAATCCCTCTCTATCCGGGTCTTCCCCGATAGCAAACAAAATTTCTCTTACCGCTTTTTCAATTCTTGCCTTGTCCATTTCCTTGCCTCCCATTTTAAAATCTATTTTTCAATTCATCATACAACATTTTAGTGCAAGCGCCAAATACAGGCATGTGTTTCTCTTCGATCCTTTTTATGGGCATGATCCCCATTACGGAATTGGTCAGGAACGCTTCTTCAGATCCACCCAATTCAAGCTTCGTAAATTTTCCTTCAATTACTTCGATCCCCAAATCAAAGGCTACCTTGATAACTTGATTTCTCATAACCCCAACCAACAATCCACATTTTTTTTCAGGGGTGAACAATTTTTGGTCTTTGACAAAAAATATATTGGTAAATGATCCTTCAGCCAGATATCCTTCAGTATTGAAAAACAATACCTCGTCATGACCGGAATTTCTGGCCTTTTCAAGTTCCAAAATATTTTCGAGATAATTATCGCTTTTAATGCCGACCAAATTACTCGTTTGGTTTCGAAGCACCTCGGATATGGAAACAGAAAATCCCCTTTTGTAGTGATCGGGAGTATAAATAAATTTTCTTCCACTTATTATGACTCGAGTCTTCTCTTCCTTTATGGCAGAAATTTTGATCACTCCGCACTCTTCACCAAAATGATCAATAAGCGCCAGGCAGTCTTTTTCAATTTCAGGATCAGTCCGTTCGATGCACAGGCCGATTTTATGTGCCGCCTCTCTGAATCGTTTCATATGATCAGAAAACAGCTCCACTTTTTTGTTCACGTATTTTAATGTTTCAAAAATTCCAAATCCATACATTACTCCCGGAGATGTAGCGGATAGTTTTGCTTCTTCTGAAGAGACCAATACTCCATCGATTACGACTGCGCTCATCTAATCACCCAATCCATTTGCGATTTCAATGCTTTTCATCAATGCCACCGCCTTGTGAAATGTTTCCTCGTATTCCATCTCATTATTCGAGTCCCATACGATTCCTCCACCTGCCTGAAAGTAAGCCTTGTCGCCTTTGCACAAAATCGTTCTGATGACTATATTAAGATCCATGTCTCCGTTGAAATCCAAATATCCTATAGATCCGGTATATAGATTTCTGGCCGTCGGTTCAAGCTCATCGATTATTTCCATAGCCCTTATCTTAGGCGCCCCGGTTATCGATCCGCCTGGAAAGGTTGCCTTTACCAGATCTACGGCATCGGCATCTTTCACAAGTTTGGCCCGCACGTTGGATACCAGATGAAAAACTGTAGGATAGGTTTCGATCTTGTAAAGTTCTGTCACTTCCACACTTCCGGTTTCCGCGATCTTGCCAAGGTCATTGCGTTCCAGATCAACTATCATCAAAAGTTCAGATCTATCTTTCTCACTATTGAAAAGCGCCTTTTTATTTGCTTCATCTTCATTGTAGTCAGCACCTCTGGGTATGGTTCCCTTGATCGGTCTGGTTTCAGCAATATTGTCCGTTAATTTCATGAATCGTTCAGGCGAGCTGCTAACTATTGCACCTTCATCCATAGGTATGTATGAAGCAAATGGAGCCGGATTTACCTTTCGCAGAACTCTGTAGAGTTTCTCAGGAGTCGTCTTAAGATCAGCAGTGAATCTTTGGGTCAAATTTGTCTGATAAAGATCTCCCTGCCGGATATATTCGTGTATTTTGTCCAGTGCAACCAGATATTCCTCTTTGGTGAAATTAGAAGTAAAATTTGTTTTTCTTCTTTTTTCAGGATCGAAAGAAAATGACTCTGACTCCAATTTCAAATTTTGCAGACATTCTTTAACTCTTTTTACAATGCCGTTTACGACTTCTTCATCTTTTGCAGCTATTCCGTAAGATGCAGCATAAGTCTTCTTTTCCAAATGATCTATAACGATCACTTCATCGTAGAATCCAAAATGCATGTCACAAATGTCCACATCTTCCATAGCTGTCTGCGGCAAGCTTTCCAATCTGTTTTTCAGATCGTAGGAAAAATATCCAACCCCTCCACCGACAAAAGGCAACTTCTCCCTGGAGGTCTGTCTGTACTTGTTCATGCACTCTTCCAGAACATCGAAAGGATCTTTTTCTGTTTTCATGGATCGGCCATCCATCGTTAACTGAACCGATCCCTTATCGCTCTTTAACAGCATGAAAGGATTCCACCCGATAATCGAGTACCTGCCTAAATTTTCGTGATCCATTCCACTTTCCAATAAGAAAGGGTATGGTTCATCCTTAATAAAAGAAAATAAGTCAAACGCATCGATGTAAACACCTTCGATTTCCTTTATCATGCCTTGCCTCCCTGCATTATCCAAAAGTTTCTTAAGATGTCCAAACCCATTTCAGTCAATACCGCTTCCGGGTGAAACTGTATTCCTTCGACCGGGAAGTCTTTGTGCCTTATACCCATGATTTCCCCCATGGCCGTTTCGCAGGTGATCTCGAAACAATCCGGAAGTGTGTCTTTATCCACTACAAGAGAATGATACCTGGTTACCTTTAGTGGATTTTTTATGTCCTTGAAAACGCCTTTTCCATCGTGAGTCACTTCATGGACCTTGCCATGGACTGGTTGGTCTGCTGTTATAATTTTAGCACCGAATGCCTGGGCTATGGTTTGATGCCCCAAACAAATTCCCAATACAGGTATGCTTCCACTGAATTTCTTAACAATTTCCAAGGAGATTCCTGCATCTTCCGGTCTGCCAGGACCGGGGGATATGACAATAATGTCCGGTTTGATCCTTTCGATCTCCTCGATCGTTATCTTGTCATTTCTGACTACTTTTACCTTGGGTCCTATGCTCTCGATATACTGCACCAAATTGTACGTAAAAGAGTCGTAGTTGTCTATCATAAGTATCAAGGTTTTCCCTCCATTAACTTGTATATATAGGTTTTTTTAGTTTTTCGTTAATTATAATATAGTGCCGTGAATCATACAACATCAATATCAACCTCGACAGATGTGAATTTCAAGTATTTCTTCGCTTGTCTCTTATGGTAGTCGGACTTGATGATGGCTCTTATGAGATTTACCCATCCCCTGCTTGAAGGAATTTCTTTTTCGATACCCTCTTCGATTTCCAGACAGACGCTTCTGTAGGATAAATAGAATTCATCGTTTGAAGTTGATTTTTCCTTGATTTTAAACAGTTGAATAATTTCGTCTATGGACAGGACATTTTTAAAGTGGCACGCCATCAACAGATCCATCAATTGATCTTTGGAATATTTTTTCTTAAAGGGTTTCGCTATCAAACCGGCTTTTACATAGTTGTTCACCATGGTCTTGGTTATAACAGCCTTGTCGTCATCTTTCAATGGCTCAAGTTTAACTTCCAAATACTCGATCATCTGATCCATATAAAGTTTTATGTCCGGGATTTCCATGATATCGGGAGGGATATAGTGTTTTTCCATTTAAGATCCACCTTGCTTTGTTTTATCTGGTTTTAATAACTAGATGTAATAGTTTTTATGTTGACTTGTTCCCAGATAAGTAATAATATTATTATACAGCATATTATCAAAGGAGATATAAAAAATGAAAATTATTATACGCGAACCGATCAACACAATAACACATTTTGCAGGATTCGTACTTTCCATCATCGGCTTTATATACCTGATGATAAAATCAATAATGGACTTCAATTCCCTTAACATATTGTCCACGGTGATCTTTTCTGCAGGATTGATTGGACTCTACTTTGCTTCATTCTACTATCATGGAAAAATAGCAGAAGAAAAAATACTTGTCAGACTCAGAAAACTGGATCACGTTATGATTTTTTTCCTTATTGCTGCAACCTATACCCCCGTTTGTCTGATCACTCTTCAAGGACAAATAGGTTATATCTTGTTGGGTATCATCTGGGGTCTTGCAATCGTTGGAATGATCATAAAAATGTTTTTTATCAACGTACCCAGGTGGATATCCACCGGTCTGTATCTGTTTCTTGGTTGGGCCAGCATTTCAGTCATCAAGCCCCTTTTCAGCAAGATGCCTCTGCCCGGGTTTTTATTACTTGTTGCAGGTGGACTCTTTTACACCTTTGGAGCAATCATTTACGGAACAAAAAGCGAAAAAATCAGAGTGGCCAACTTTGGATATCACGAAATATTCCATATTTTCATATTGCTCGGCAGCCTTTCACATTATCTTATGGTAAGTCTTTTTATAATTAAATAGAACAGAACGGAAATTTCCGCTCTGTTCCAATTCATGGTCTTAGCTGTATTTTTTCAAATTCCTGGTTAAGTGTATCGATGTAGAGCAACTCTTTTCTTAGAAGTTCTCCTTTGCCTGCAAGTACTTTTGCAGCTTCACTGCATTGAATCGAGGCGACCAGGGCAGGTGTAAAAGAGGGATTTCCAAGCCCTGTCTCGATGCCCTTCACGTCGGGAACATCTGAAGGATATATCAGATCCAGTGTTCGATCTCCCGGAAAAACCGTAGTAACCTGTCCGTACCATCCTGCAATTGCACCATGTATCATGGGGACATCCAATTTTTCGGCCAATTCCTGGAGAACAAACCTGGCCTTGATGCTGTCCACACCGTCAAGTATGAGATCCACTCCCTTGAATATTTCCAAACCGTTTTTTAAATTAACTTCACCCACGTAGTGATTTACCTTTATGTTTGAATTGATTTCAGCAACTCTATTCTTTGCCTTTTCAGCCTTCGGTAAACCCAGGCTCTTTTCATCTGAGAGCAACTGCCTGTTAAGATTTGATTCGTCGAATACGTCTTTATCCGCCACTATCATTTCAGAAACTCCCAGTCTGGCCATTATTTCGATCAAATAACCTCCCAGGCCTCCACAACCTACGATACCGATTTTTTTGCTCAATAATGCTTCCATTTCCGCTTCGGTAAAAGTCCCAATATTTCTGGCATATCTCAAGTCCATATCAACCTCCTCCTACCGGCGGGAATATTGAAATAGTATCTCCATCGGATGGGTAGTCGTCCAGTTTAGCATCTCTACCGTTTAGCAAAAGTATGGCAACATCGTCTGCTTTGATTCCAAGCTCTTCAGTGATCTCCCGAATAGAAGTTTTTCCGCTTTTTTCCATTTCTAGAATTTTGCCTCTGTTTTCTCTCAGGGTGGCAAAGAGCTTCACCGTATATTTCATAGGCCACCTCCTCATCTTCATTGTAAAACAAGGGCTCCAAAAACGGAACCCTCGTCGTGATTTAAATTTTATTACTTAAGACCTAATCCTTTAAGCTTTTCATCGGTAGGTATGCCTTGTTCGTCCCAACCTCTTACACTGTAATATTGTGGCAGAAGCTCGCTCAGCTTGGTTACCCAACCTTTTGAAGGACCTTCCTCGATAGGATCTTCCAACAATCTCTTCGGAAGGGTGTCCTGTGAAGGATCGATCCCCGCCTCTAAATTAAAGACTTTTTCCAAGTTCCAAATCCTTTCGCCAGCTTCTATAAAGTCGGTTCCTGTATAATCTGAACCACACACTGCATTTACCATATCCGCATAGTCATCGGCTCCCATTGCAAATGATGTGAACAGGCAAAGACCTGAAGAATCTATGGCTGCTGTGAAATCTTGGAAGATTTTTGACCATTCGGCTTTTCCGTCCAAGGTGAACCTGTCAAGTTTTTCAGGAAGACCTAAAATTTCAGGTGAAATCATGTATCCTCTTACGTGACATCCCCCTCTGTTTGAAGTGGCATACTGGATTCCCTGGCCTTGAATACCCCGTGGATCATATGCGGGAAGTTCCTGCTTCTTGACTGACATTGAAAGCTCTGGAACGCCGTAACTTTCGCACAGTCTATACGACCCTTCGGCCATCTTGGCGCCATATCCTTCAACTGCACCCATCATCTTAGTCCAGTCTATGATGGCTTGGCTATTGCCCCATTCAAGAGAAGGAGCTCCGGTAATCTCTTCTTCCTTTATCAATCCTTTTTGATAAAGTTCCATGGCTGCAGCTATTGTGGCACCAGCAGATATGGTATCCAGGCCATACTCATTACACCAGTAGTTTGCCTTGATTATATCTCCCAGATTTGAAACTCCACAGTCTGATCCATAAGCCCATATGGTCTCATACTCAGGACCCTGTCCTTTTATGTCATCGACTTCGCAGTATCTGCCGCATCCAATCGGGCATCGGTAGCAGGGGTCTTTTTTCTTTAGATACTTTTCTGCCAAAGTCTCACCGCTTATTTCTTCAGCTTCACCGAAAACAGATTCCTGGAAATTGTTTGTAGGAAAAACTCCATTTTCATTTATGATATTTACGAGCACAGCTGTTCCGTATGCAGGCAAACCCTGACCTGTAACGCCATTTTCCTTGATTTTCGTCATACATCTTGCAAAGACTTCCTTTAATTTAGCTTCATCTGCAATACTGACCTTGTTGCTTCCCTTAACTACTATGGCTTTGAGGTTTTTTGATCCCATGACTGCTCCGACTCCGGATCTTCCCGCAGCCCTGCCTCTATCATTCATGATTGCTGCGATTTTCGACAATCTTTCTCCTGCCGGTCCGATAACTGCAACTTTTGCTTTTTTGCCGTGTTCTTCTTCAAGCTGCGCAGTCGCTTCTGAAACAAGCTTGCCCCAAAGTGGTTGGGCATCTTTAAGTTCCACCTGATCGTCCACGATATTCAAATATACCGGTTTTTCAGATTTTCCTTCAAAAATAACCGCATCGTATCCGGCGAACTTCAGCTCTGCCCCCCAATATCCTCCTGAATTTGAACTGGCAACAGTCCCAGTAAGGGGCGCTTTCGTTACGACCATGTATCTTCCGCCAGTTGGTGTGGGAGTTCCGGTCAAAGGACCTGTAACAAATATCAGCTTGTTTTCAGGGCTGAGAGCATCGATTTTGGGATCTATCTCATCCATGAGCATTTTTGTTGCCAATCCTCTTCCTCCAATGAACTTCCTGGCCTCATCCTGATTTAAAGCTTCTCTTGTTATCTTTCCATCAGTAAGATTTACTCTTAACACCGTTCCGTTATAACCGTTCATATTCATCCTCCTCGATAAATTTTATATATATCTATTTAGTTGCAAGTTTCGTGCCAAATAAAAAGAAGACTCCAAAGGTAGAGTCTTCAGTGGTTTTTTTCAAAGCATGTTTATTTGATCTTTTAATATGTATGATTTTCGAACACATTTACACGACTAGCGCGTTCGTTTTTGGAACATTGTTACTTTTCAGAACAGCAAATTTCGTACATTTCCAACTTTCTATAAAGAGTATTCCTTCCAATGCCCAATTGTTTTGCCGCTTTGCTTATATTTTCATCATAATACTCAAGAACCTTGATAATGTGTTCTCTCTCCATATCTCTGAGAGATCTGCAAATTTCATTTTCAGGACACCGGATTCCGTCGACTGGATTTAACTTTCCGACAGTTTTCACAGTTTTTCCTTGCATCCATTCCAAATCTGGAAGAGATTCCGTATTTACAGCCAGCTCGATATAATTTTCCAGTTCCCTCACATTGCCCGGCCAGTCATAGTCAATCATCAGATCCAGCATGTCACTGGAAATTTCCACTTTCTTCTTATTGAGCTTTTTAGATATCCTCTCCATGAAAAAATCTATAAATAGTGGTATATCCTTCTTTCTGTCTCTCAAGGGCGGTAGAACGACGGGCAATACATTTAATCTGTAATACAAGTCTTTCCTGAAATTCCCCTTTGCCACTTCCTCATTCAGGTCTTTGTTGGTTGCGGCAATGACTCTAACATCCACCACATTTTCTTCTATCGCTCCTATCCTGCTGACCGTCCCTTCCTCTATCACTCTCAAAAGCCTGGTCTGCATGTCTAAAGGCATCTCGCCAATTTCATCGAGGAATACTGTTCCACCATCTGCAATTTCAAATTTCCCCGGGTGTCCGCTGGCCTTTGCTCCTGTGAACGCTCCTTCGACATATCCAAAAAGTTCGGATTCTATCAAAGCTTCAGGAATGGCACCACAGTTTATGGCAACAAAATGTTCTTCTTTTCTTTCGGAATAGTTGTGAATGGATTGAGCAAAAAGTTCTTTTCCCGTTCCGCTCTCCCCCATGATGAGAACATTGGATCTGCTGTCAGCAACTTTCTTGGCAAATTCAACGACTCGTGTGAAATTTTCGTCCTCGCCTATAATCTTGTCGAATGTGTAAATGGCTCTTCTTCCCATCAATTTGTCTGCAAGTTTTCTATTTTTCTTGACCTCTTTAAAAACAAGTATGAAATTTCTGATGTTGGAGTCCACTTCTTTGATGGGATAAACGCTAAGATTGAACTGGAGCTTGTTTTTTCTGGCCTTTACATTTACATCTTTTTCATTCACATGGCCTGTCTTCATTACCTCTTTGCACAAATCAGACCATTCGGATAGTATATCTTCAGCCTCAAGGTTCATAAATTCTTCGGGATAATAGCCGAACATGTCACTGGCAACCTTGTTTGCAGTAAGTATTTTTCCGCATTCGTCAGTGGTGACTATTCCGGCTTTAATGGAATCCAACACCGCTTCATGATAGGTTTTTGCATTCTTAAGCGCTTTAGAATACCCCTGTATCTCGAGCATTTTTTCAATTGCATTGGCTGCAGCCACCACCATTCCCAGAGTGTGGGAGTGTACATCCTGGCTGTATCCGGTAATATCCAAGATCCCGACAAGTTTGCCGTCTCTGTCAAATACAGGTGCTGACGAGCATGTCCATCTGTGATAGCACGTAATGAAATGTTCGTCCCCTGATACCTGGATGGGTTTTCCCTCTTCAATGCAGGTTCCCATAGCATTTGTCCCGATACTTCTTTCATCCATGTACGCACCGGGAATCATCTTGTATTCAAAGGCTTCCCCCAGAATTTCTTCATCTCCCACTACGTTTAAAATGCATCCTTCTTCATCCGTAAGGATCACGAAAAAGCCCGAGCCTTTGACGAAACCGTATACCTGATTCATAAAAGGTATGGCCGTCAGGATCAACTCACGCTTCGATTCAAGTTTTTTAAACAATTCTTCCTGTTTTAAAATCTTTCTGCTGAATATGGTGTTTTCTTCAACTTCATAAGATCGACATCTTTCATGAGATCTTAAAATATAATCTTTTGTTTCCACTGACGTTCTAAGCGACACGCGCAACACCTCTTTTAAATTTTACCAGCCTCGATCAAATCTATTTCATCCCCCGGATAAATCGTACCACCTTCCAGCACCACTGCAAATATGCCTTCTCTAGGCATTACGCAATCGCCGACCTTTTTCATTATTTCACAGCCTTTGTGGCATTCTTTCCCAATTTGCGTGACCTCCAAAAGCACATCTTTTATCCTGATTTTTGTGCCTATCGGCAGTTTGTACAAATCCAATCCTTCCGTTGTTATGTTTTCAGCAAACACACCTGGACTTAAACCGTCAGCTCCCTTTTTGACCATGGAGTCAATGCTCTCCTGTCCCAAAAGACTAACCTGTCTGTGCCAGTCTCCACCATGAGCATCATCAGTCAAACCGAAACCTACTATAAATTCGCCTTTAGGTACCGGCTCCTTTATCACGCCCTTTTTTCTGCTTATGTTGATTGCAATAACTTTTGCCATTTCAAATCTCCTCTACTCTGTTGTATTCACCGGATTTTCCTCCAGTTTTCTTCAAAAGCTTCACGTCTTCTATGACCATGCTTTTATCCACGGCTTTGCACATATCGTACAATGTTAAAGCCGCCACCGACACCGCCGTAAGAGCCTCCATTTCGATGCCTGTCTTCCATACGCAAACAGCCGTGGCTTTTATATTCACCGCACATTTTTCCCTATCCACTTCAATATCTACCTTGATACCGTCAATAGGCATATTGTGGCACATCGGGATGAGTTTATAGGTCTGTTTGGCTCCCATGATCCCGGCTATTCTGGCTGTAGCCAGCACATCCCCCTTGGGCATTGTTCCGTTGTGGATCATCTCTATTGTCTCTTCTTTCATTCTTACTCGCCCGGACGCAACCGCTACCCGTTCTGTGTGAATTTTACCTGAAACATCCACCATTCGAGCATTTCCCTTTTCATCTACATGACTCAGTCCCATATTAACCTCCTATTCTGTTCATGGACCTGGAAGACGAATATTTTTCGCCGAAATGATGCCCTCCAGGTTTGTTGTAAACAATGTCTTCGATCAATTTGTCCAAAGAATCAGGATCATTTTTAAGCGTATCCATGATGTCAATTTCACCGTTGTTTCCCAAACATGGTCTTATTTTACCATCGCTGGTCAGCCTTATTCTGTTGCAGTCGCCGCAAAATTTGTGGCTCATGGGACTGATAAATCCGACTTTTCCCAAGTATCCCGGAATTTTATAATACTCTGCCGGTGCCCCTTTGTCCGTCTTCTCCAAATACTGTAGTTTGGGTCTGGCTGAAATGATGTCTTGGTTAACAACAATTTTATCTGAATTTTTTTCGCCGAAATCGCCTATGGGCATCAACTCTATGAATCTGCATTCTAAAGGCTTTGATTTTGTCAATTCAATAAAGTCGTCAATTTCGTCATCATTAACTCCCTTTATCAAAACGGTGTTGATCTTGATCGGCGACAGCCCCGCCTCAATAGCCTTGTCGATCCCATTCAGTGTCTTTTGTAAGACTCCTCCACCTGTTATCCTTTTGAATCTATCTTCATTCAAAGAATCAAGGCTGATATTTATCCTTTTAAGACCTGCTTTTTTCAGATCTTTGGCATATTTGCCCAAATTGATCCCATTTGTTGTCATGGATACATCTTGTATTCCATCGATGGCGGCTATCCTCGATACGATATCGCAGATGTCATCTCTAACAAGCGGCTCTCCACCTGTTACCCTAACTTTTTTTATGCCTATTCGAGCCATGGATCTGGTGATCTGTTCGATTTGTTCAGGCGTCAGTTTGCGCTCTTCCTGCCTGATACAGTTTTCACCGTCGGGATCGCAATACATACATTTAAGATTGCATCGTTCGGTCACCGAGATCCTTAAATATTCAATGGTTCTTCCATATACGTCTATCATCTCAATCCCCCCTGATCAGCTTCACACTTCCTACACCTTCAGCTTCATATCCTCCAAGGGTTTCCAAGGATGATTTGAATTCATCCGACATTAGAACCTCTATGAACGATTCAACTTTTTCATCATGCAAGAATTCTTCTCTCAAAATAAAATCATATGTCTCCCAGCATATGGGAATGAAATCCAGACCATAAACCTTTGCAGCCGAATATATCCCCAGGCCAGCATGTGCAGAACCCGAAGCCACTTGTACCGCAACGGAAAGATGAGTCAATTCCTCTCTCTCATAGCCATATATGTCTTCGGCATCGATCCCTTGCTTATTGAGCAAGTAATCCAAAAGGATCCTGGTGCCCGATCCCTTTTGCCTGTTCACGTAGGATAGGTCTTTATTTATGAGATCGGCTATGCCTTTTATCCCCAGTGGATTTCCCCCTGCAACCATCAATCCTTGGCTTCTTTTCACACCTTTGACAATGGCCACATTTGTATTGGCCAAATATCTTTTTACAAAACTTTCATTGTATTCTCCGGAATTTTCATCTAAAAGATGGATCCCCGCCATATGAGTCTCGTTTCTTTTGACCGCCATTATTCCTCCCATACTTCCTACATGGGACGAACTTACGTATTTAAGCGGATCTCTTCTTCTCAGAAGGTCATAGGCAACATCGATCAGCGGATCGTGGCTTCCGTTTGCGACCAAAGTGTTTTCGATCTCGTCCTTTGATCTTAACAGGGAAATCTCAACTTCCTGCCCTGCGTCTATACCTTCGGTATTCAATGGTATATCCAGTATCCCGTCCGCCTTGACAAAAGATGTGACCACTCCCGCGCCTCTATCCAATGGAGTCGCAATTACCTTTTGCCCTACTTTTCCAAGTTTCATCCTTACAAATTCCCGATATTTCAGTGATGACATGACTCTTCTTCCCAAAACGGCAACTGTCTTTTGATTTTTTGGCAATTGAATCCTCTGAAGCTTCTCTACGATTTTCTTGACTACATGCTCCATTACGATTATTCCGGATACCGGATATCCCGGGATCCCTATGCAAGGCTTGTTGCCGACCCTTCCAAGTATGGTGGGCTTTCCCGGTCTTATTGCTATACCATGGGTATAAACCTGACCTGTCTGGGATATTGCCGTGCTTGCATAGTCTTCGGTCCCCGCAGAAGAACCGGCATTGAGGATGACGATATCGCATTCACAAGAGGCCTTTATCAATGCTTCCTTGATCAATTCAAGGTCGTCGGGAACTATGTCGTATATGATGGAATCACAGCCCCAAGTGCTTGCCATAGAAGAAAATATCGACGAATTAAATTCAATGATCTCCCCTTTTTTTGGATTTGACCTGGGGGTTACTATTTCATCTCCAGTAGGTATGAACCCCACTACAGGTTTTGAGTATACTTCCACCAAACTTACTCCGCCAGCCATCATGGCTCCTATGGCTGCGGGCTCGATCTTCATATTGGAAGGAAGTATCATTTCTTCCTGGCACACATCTTCACCTATTTGTCTGACATGTTGCCACGGATGCGCAGCCGCATTTATGGTGGCTACCCTTTCTTTTTTGTACACGATATCCTCGACCATGATCACAGAATCCATCTCTTCAGGCAACGGATCTCCCGTGTCCACAACCACATATCCCGTTCCCTCTTCCAAATTTACCGGTGTGGTATCGGTTGCCCCGAATGTATCGGAAGCTTTTACTGCAATGCCGTCCATGGCGCATGCATAGTAGTGTGGAGCGGAAATCTTTGCAAAAACCGGTACGGCTGTTACCCTGCCCAATGACCGATCAAGGGGAAGGACCTCTGATTTTTTCTTTTCCAAATCCGATCCAAGTTGTTTTAAATACTCCTGTAGTGCTGTATCAAGCTCTTTGTTTTCAAGATAAGTGTATCCCATTGCGATCCCTCCTAAAACAGTCTGACTTTAACAGATTGGTTCTTGTTCAAGCCTTCACTTTCTCTCTTTATGTGTACGTATCCATCCGCTTCAGTCATCAAGGAGATCATTCCTGATTTTCCGAATACCGGTTCAGCCCACAACTTGTCTCCGTCATTTTTTAAACGGACCGAAAGATACTCTTCCCTTCCACTGTTGGATGGATAATTTGTCAGCATGACTGCTTCCATATAAGGTTCGAATGCTTTATCATCATTTTCCATCGCTTGAAGGATCTTCTTTACAAAAATCTGAAATATTACAAACGCAGATGCAGGGTGCCCGGGAAGTCCGATCACTGCCTTGTTTCCTACCCTGCCTATAATGGTGGGTTTTCCGGGTTTTACGGCTATACCGTGAAGTAAAACTCCCGGTTCTCCCAGAGAATCGATTACTTTGACAGTAACATCCTTCGTCCCGACGGAACTTCCGCCGGAAATAACCACCATATCATTTTCCTCCAGGGCTTTTCTGACCAAGCGGTCTATCTCTTCATAGTCATCTTTTGCGATCCCGTATTTTTTCGGTTCCATCCCCATTTCCCTCGCCATGGAATAAACGCCGTATGCATTCATATCCCTGACTTGTGCACCTTCAGGATCCTCATGGATTTCGATAACTTCATCGCCTGTAGATATTATCCCTATTTTGAGTCTTCTTCTGACCTTTATTTTTTCATATCCAAGACCGGCTATCATTGCAATATCTTGATTTCTTAATTTTCTGCCCGCCTTTATTACCACCGAATCCTTCTTGACGTCGTCTCCTCTGAACACCACATTGTTACCCGGCGCTACCGTCTTGTTGAGAAATATATCCCCGTCTCCAAAATCTTCGCTGTATTCGACCATAACGACCGCATCGGACCCTTTGGGCAATTCTCCCCCAGTAGGCACGTATGCTGCGCAGCCTCTTTTGATTTCGAATTTTGGAGTTTCGCCCATTTTCACTTCGCCGGAAAGATGCATTTGAGCCGGCATGCTCTCGGATGCCCCAAACGTCTCTTTTGCAATTACCGCAAATCCATCAACAGACGATCTGTCAAATGGAGGCATGTCTTCTCTTGCGGTTATATCTTCATTAAGAATTCTTCCAGAAGCATTCTCTGTAGAAATTTCTTCTTCATTCACTTGGTAATCATAGAAATGTTCCTTGATTATCCTAAAAGTCTCATTTACACTTTTAACGTCAAACATCGTTTTCCTCCGTTTCACTGTAATCGATTGACACCCCCAAAAAATAAAAACAGGCTCGCAAATAATTTGTGCCATATTTGAACATAGTCAAGCAGGTGTCACGATTTTGAAGTTTATATATTTTGATTTTGATCTTGAAATAACCTGATTTTAGCTTAAATTTTTTGAAAATACGAGATTAACCTGAATTTATCCATGACATGATGTTCCTCCTTTTCAAAATGGAAGGCATATCCGTTTCCAGATACACCCTGACGGTTACAGATCCTTACAGGCGCTTAGGCTCTGCAACTCGGAGTTTATAGGTCAAGTCTACATAATAAATTTGCCATTGTCAACAACAGCATTCGATTATTGTTCTATTTTAGACCACTCAGCCTCCCGCTGTCAAAAATCGCAACTTGAACTTATCCAGAATTTCATCTGATGTGTATCCAATGATTATTTCCGTTTCCGGGAAGTCCAAAGCCCCTATCCTAACACTCTTTTCATCGCCGACAACAGCAACCCAGTTTGGCCCGATCACAGTCTTTTTATCGGATCCTCTGCCGCCCATCTCAACAAAGAATTTAAAATATTCTTCTCTGCTCTTTCCCCGCATGACAAATTTTCTTTCCAATACGCTACCTCCCCGCAATTATGGAGCTCATATTTTAATTGTATTACAAATTTCTTAATACTAAACAGATTAATATGATAAAATTACCCTATACGATATCGAGAGGAGCTTTTTTATGGTCAAGGTTGGCATCTTAACGTCCAGCGACAAAGGTTATGCTGGTGAAAGAATTGATGAAAGCGGCAAGTTGATAGCCGAAAGAATAAAGGAAATACCTGGGGAATTGGTTCAATACGTGATCGTTCCTGACGAATTTGAAGAGATCAAATACAATCTAATACAGATGTCTGATGAAACAGGAGTAGATCTGATACTGACTACAGGTGGTACGGGATTTTCGCCGAGAGACATAACCCCCGAGGCCACCACAGCCGTCATACATAGAAACGTCCCCGGTATCCCGGAGGCCATGCGAGCCAAAAGCTTGGAAATCACTTCCCGAGCCATGCTTTCCAGAGCAGCCGCCGGTATTAGGAATAAGACCCTGATAGTAAATTTGCCCGGCAGCAAAAAAGCTGTCGACGAATGTCTTGATGTGATCATCCCGGTGTTGACTCATGCCGTGGAAATCCTTAGGGGCGAAGGTGGAGAATGTGCTCGAACAGACAAAAAATAATGGGATCGCACGAATGTGCGATCCCATTATTTTTACTTGATCACCCTGCTGAAATAATCCGTCTCCAGGATCCTGGCAGAATAATGAAATTTTGCATTTATGACACTTTGAATGTTTTTTCTATAAGTATCACCGACATTTACTCCCGCCGCAGGTGTAAACTCCTTTGTTTGAGAATTATAACTTCCCTTGTCAGTTATGAAACTCCTGTTGCTGAATATTACAAGCGGTTCTCCCGGAGCAAAAATATCTCTTCCCATAAACAGTCGAGAATCGTATTCCAATCCAAGCATGTTGGAAATGGTAGGAATTATATCCAAGCTGCTGGCCGGTTTATCCACCACAACTGGCTCCATCCCATCCACATAGAGTATAAAATTATTCTTGTAAAGTTCAAAATTCTTCTCAACCTTGTGTCCCGCCAGTTCAGTTAAAGTTTCTTCCTCCAAGCCATAGGGATAGTGATCTGCACTTAATGCAATCAGGGTCTTGTCTGCAATACCCCTTTCACGGAGTTCGCTCAACAAATACTCAAGCGCCCGATCAAGTTCGATCTGACATGCTATGTACGCTTTCGCATTATCCGACAGATCCAAATGTTCTACCAAGCTTCTGTTCTTTGCCGCCATGGAATTGCCGACAAAAGTATACCTTAAATGACCGCTTACCGTCATGTAATAGGCATGAAAAGGTTGTTGATCCATATACTCGTCAACTGTAACTTCCATCATCTCCAGATCGGATTCAGGCCAAACTTTTTTTACATTCAGTCCGTTGCCAAGACCTTTGTATTCGTAACCCATATTTGGGTGTGACAGATGCCGGTTGTAATAGTCGTAAGTATGGTTATGGTACCCCATGGACTTGTATCCCAGATCATTCAACTGATTTGCCAAAACCAAAGGCAAATCGATTTTTGCGGATTCCGTAAAACTCCAGACTCCCCCTTTGGGTATCAAACCTACGTTGGCTACATATTCTCCATCAGAAGTACTTACACCCCAAATCGGAGTATAGAAATTTGTAAACTTGTATCCTTCATTTACCATTTTGTACAAGGTGGGCGTAACATCTTCTCTGACTGCGTAAGGTGAAAATCCTTCCGCCGTCAGCACGATCACGTTGTACCCTTCATATATTCCGGTATACTCGTTCTTTTGTGTCGGAGGCACCGAATTGAAGTAAGTGTGCATTTCCTTGATCTCTTCATTGGTCTCATTTGCAATCAGGCTGTCAAAATCTATATCCATTACGTTGTATTCTATCTTTGGTTTGTCATCATCCACATTTTCCGGCGTTTCTTCCCCTATAACTACGGGAATACCCACTTCAGGAGACCATCCAGTAACCAGCCTTTGAAGATCCAGTCTCATGGTAGTCACCAGACCAAGCTTCTCCACCGACATATTTATGTCTGCGCTTTTATAATAAAGATCATAAGGCGATTGAAAATCTTTTGTTCCCAGATTTAAAACTCCTACGCCTCCAAGATAAACGACAAATATCATCAACAATGCAAGGATGCGATTTTTCAATCCAGGTCTTTTTAAATCGATTTTCTTCCTTAAAAAGGCTATGTATAAAACTAGCGGCAATGACATAAGTACTATCCATGGTATGTTTTTGCCCGTGTAGACCACGATATCTCTCCAAAATTCAAAAACCTTTGTCCCCCTGCTCATGGAATAGACGGTATAATAAGTTTTGAATATCTTGTTGTATACTATCTGGGAAGAAAACATTATCCAGAACCACATTAATGCCAAAGTGGACAACAGGGCATTTGTCCTTTTGCCAAACAGGGTCGTCACAAAATATGTCCCTATCCCATATAGGGAAACCATCACCAGGGAAACCACAAGCCCCTCGCCGATCAGCGCGGCAGACGTTGCCAGCCTGAATGTCAATTCCATAAATATCAAGGATGCCACCAGATAAAATCCTAGAAATCTGCTTTTAATTTTTATCATAATTCTCCTCACACACATAAAATAAGCTACTCAATTACAACGAAAGTATACCACATCGATCTCGAATTAAAAAGCCGTACCGGCCCTAAACTTGTAAAAAGCTTGTCAATGTTTGCGCATAGAAAAAACCGCCTTTCAAAGACGGCTTTAAATCCTTCGATCAATAACCCAAATCTTCTCCAACCAAAATTATCTTGATCCTTCCCTGTACACTGCTTCTTCTGGTGATCACTATTTGAGAGCATATGCTTCCGTCACCCAAACAATCACCGCATACGCCCGTAATGGCGCAAGGTGTTTTTCTTTCCAGCCTGATGGTGTTTTGAGGCGAAGCAACATTTTGAGTTCTCCATATGCCGTTTTCCCTATTTTGCGACAGCTTGTTCATTCCCATTATGACCACTACATTTCGCGGTCCGTAGCACAAGGCTCCCACTCTGTTTCCCAATCCGTCTATGTTGACAAGTTCTCCCTGCGCCGTAAAGGCATTGGAACTCATAAGATAATAATCCGCATTCATCCCTTTTCTGGTCAATTCGTCTTTTTCCTCAGGATTTCTGGCCATCTCTCTGTTAATGACTTTGTAATCACCCTTTTCCAGAGAATCTATCAGGCCAAGTTCCTTTATCGTCATGCTGCCGCCAAAGGCCACCAATGATTTTTCCGGTATCAAATCCATGGCTTTTTTTAATGCGTCTTCCTTCGTCGGACAGTAATACGCTTCAAATCTCCTCTTCTTGAAATTTTCCACCAGGGTTTTCGATAAATTCGAATAATAGTTCTCTCTAACCGTCATGCGTCATGCCCTCCCAAATAATTTCTTTGATTATTACTTTATTTATTTAACTTTGATTTGTCAACATATTGAGGGTATAATTGGTAAAGAGGTGATGTTTTATGAAAATAGCCGCACTAACCGGCGCAGGTATTTCAAAAGCCAGCAATGTTCCCACCTTTGTTGAGATGGGCGACTTGAGGGACAAACTGAGCTGAAGTTATTTCCAGAGCGACCCAGAGGATTTTTACGCAACGATAAACCATATGAGGACCGTGATCGACAAAGCCAACCCCAACCCCGCACACAAAGCTCTTTCTGATTTAAATATTCCTGTAATAACCATGAATATAGACGGTTTGCACCAAAGATCGGGGAGCAGGGATGAAGATGTGATAGAAATTCACGGGAACATTCAAAGGGTATCCTGCCCAAAATGCAAAGACAGTTTTCATTTTTCGGTAACCATGAAATCCATACTCTGCCCAAAATGCAAAAAAACCGTTTTGGAACCTCAGGTGGTCCTTTACGGCGACCCCATACCAAGGCTGGGCGAAGCTCTTGAATTGATCAAACATATGGACACGCTGATAATTGTGGGTACGTCTTTTTACACCTCTACCGCCCATTACATCAAGGATGCCGCCGAAAGCATCGGAATTTCTGTGCATACGATCAATGAAAAAGCCGAGACCGTATTGCCCGCATTGCTAAAAGAATTATACAAAGGAGAGATTTAGATGCCATACGTAGATATAAAAACAGATTTTCTAATGGAAAACATAGACGTGAGGACCCTGAACAAAAATATTTGTGACAAGCTTTCCGTGCCAAGAAGCAGAATAAAAATTTCCTGGGCAGTATTTCACGAAGATCACTTCTGCAATCATCCTCCCGAGGATTGTCTGCCGTCGGAAATGGGTATGCACAGGCCCATAGTTCAAATAACAGTTTCCAAGCGGAATGACAGATCCTTTGTAGGATCATTGGTCAAAGCAGTAGTCGAAGAATTGTGCATGATCTTGAATACAAAAGAAGAAAACGTTTTGGTGCTGATCTATTATTTGGACCAGGGCGATATTTTCATAAACGGCAGTTACGTTTGATGAAACGGAGAAAAATTTGAAGATATCAATAGTTTGTGTAGGAAAAATCAAGGAGAAATATTATATTCAAGCAATCAAGGAGTTTGAAAAGCGTTTAAGCCGCTACTGCAGCCTGGAAATTATTGAAGTCCCAGATGAAAAGGCACCGGAAAATTTAAGCCCGGGTGACGTATTGAATCTGCTTGACCGGGAAGGTGACAAAATCATGGCAAAAATCCCTTCCAATTCATATGTGATCACCTTGGAAATTGACGGGAAAAATCTTTCTTCCTCCGAACTGGCTGATCACTTGGAGAAGTGCGGTGTGTCCGGCAGGAGCAGCATATGCTTTGTCATCGGTGGATCACTGGGGCTTTCCCAGTCGGTTAAATCACTCAGTGATTTCAAACTGTCTTTTTCCAACATGACTTTTCCTCATCAACTTTTCAGGATAATGGTTCTTGAACAGATATACAGAAGTTTTAAAATCAACCGAAATGAACCGTATCATAAATGATTGAATAATACGGACGATAATTACCACCAAGTCCGGTGATTCGTTCCACCGTATCCGGTATGATATTCCACCCGTTCCGGCTTTGTTTCAATAACCTATAATGGAAGTATGCATCGACTGATATCGTC
>NZ_JADNRK010000012.1 GCF_015594845.1 Alkalibacter mobilis
GAGCAAGCTTTCTAAGCAACAGCATATGCTTTGCAAGGAGCGTAAGCTCAAACCTTCGCTAACAACCTATATGGTTATTGTAGCATTAGGATATTCTTTAACAAAAATAAATAAGAATATAGCTGTGGTTATTAGCTATACTCTTATAATACGAGGAGTGAGACAATGATAATTGCATTTTTAACAGGCATACTACTTGGAGTGATATTCTTTGGAGGGTTATATTTGAGTATAGATTATATGAAGAAAGTCAAATATCCCGGCGCTTTTATGGGGGCAAGCATGTTTATCAGAACAGCCTTGGTGATAGTTGGAATGCTTTTGATAAGGGGTGACAGCTATTACAATATGCCTTTGGCTCTTATAGGAATAATAATTGTAAGGATTTTTATGACAACATGGGTCAAAAGAGGAAAGGCGGTCAAAAATGTCTATAGATCCTAGCAGTATCGTATATTTTGAATGGGGTTTTGTCAGAATAACTGCAACCCTTGTCTTTACGTGGATAATCATGTTGGTGCTGACTGTGGCAGGAATATTGCTAACCAGGAATCTCACGGATCAAGACAATATTTCTAAAGGGCAATCGATCTTGGAAGCACTTTTCGTTACCATCAGAAATCAAATCAAAAGCGTCAGTCAACAGGATGCGGGAAAGTATCTTCCATTTATCAGCACGCTGTTCATTTTTATCATGACTTCCACCATATTATCCATAGTACCTGGTTTTAATCCTCCGACGGGTTCTTTAAATACGACCATCGCCCTGTCCCTTTGTGTATTTTTCGCAGTCCCTTTCTATGGGATACAGAGCCAGGGTATCGCAGATTATCTTAAGCAATATGCTAAACCATCAATAGTCATGTTGCCCTTCAACATCATAAGTGAATTTTCAAGGGTCGTTTCTCTGGCGGTCAGGCTTTATGGAAATGTAATGAGCTCGAGTATTATCGTGATAATACTGCTTGGTGTGGTGCCATTTTTCTTCCCCGTTATCATACAGATGCTTGGTCTGTTGACGGGGGCAATTCAAGCATATATTTTTGCCATCTTGGCAATTGTATACATTGCATCTGCAACAAATAAAAATTAAGGAGGGTATTTATGGACTCAATAACTGTCATTGGGATGACATCCATAATAATTGCAGGAATGACTATAGCCATTGGCTCCATTGCGCCGGCCATAGGTGAAGGAAATGCAGTAAGTCAGGCGCTAAAATCCATTGCTCAGCAACCTGACGAATCCAACACTATTTCCCGAACGCTTTTTGTGGGATTAGCCATGATCGAATCTACAGCGATCTATTGCTTTGTAATATCAATGATCCTGTTGTTTGCAAATCCCTTTTGGAATGCAGTCATAGGGTGATGTCATGGAAATCAATTTATTCGAAGTTATCGCTCAAATCATCAACTTTTTTATTTTGCTGGTGATGCTTCAAAAGGTGTTTTACAAACCCATAAATGACGTTATGGAAAAACGGCAGGATAAGATAGACGAACTTATTGAAGATTCCAGAAGTAAAATGAGTCATGCAAACAAATTGATCGAAGAATATGAACAAAAGTTGGATAAATTGGAATCGGAAGAAAAAAATGCTATAAAAGAGGCGAGACAAAAGGCGGAAAAAATCAAGGACGATCTGCTGGAGGATTACAAAAGTGAGGCAGACAGAAGGAGGATGGAATATTTTAAAGAGATCGAAGATGATAAAAGGAAGCTGTCAAAAGAGATACAAACTGTTCTGGGCCAAAATTCAGTAAAAATAGCCAGACGGATTTTAACATACGTCACGGATGAAGCGCTGGAAGAGAAATATTTTACAGCCTTTGTAGAAAAGATCAAGAAGATCGACAAAATCGACGCAGAATATGAAATCTCTCTTGATGAAGAATATTTTGAAGTGATAAGTGCGACAGAGCTTTCCACGGAAAAAAAAGACATATTGAAGAGTGCATTGAAAAGCAAGTTCAATGAATTTAAAAGTATTGACTACACTGTAGACGAAAGTATGATAATTGGATATGAACTGAGGTTGGAGTCATACGCTGTCAACTCCAGTTTAAAGAAATATCTGGATCAGATAGAGTTAAATATTCTTAAAACGATTGAAGCCAAGTACTAGAAAAAGGAGTTGCCACCATGATCAAAGAGCAGTTGGCCAAGTTTAACGGTTTTGTTGATACAGCCTTACATGAAAATTTGGACAAATACGACATCGAAGAAATGGGAGAGGTAGTTTCTTTAGACCGTGGAATTGCCATTGTAAAGGGCCTCAAAAAAGTCAAATATTTGGAATTGATCCAATTTTCGAAAGGGACAAGGGGAATGGCCTTTAATTTGGATGTTGACAGGGTGGGGGTTGTTTTGCTTGGAAGTTACCGTCACATAAAGTCCGGAGACCCTGTAAAGAGAACTTACGATGTTGCAAGTGTTCCAGTAGGAAAGGAGTATTTGGGGAGAGTCATCGATCCCTTGGGAAATGTTATGGACGAGAAGGGCCCCATTAGAGGTAGTGATGAATTTCCTATAGAGAGAGAAGCTCCACCTATATTGGATAGAGCTCCTGTAAACGAGCCCCTGCAAACCGGGATCAAAGTGATCGATTCCATAGTACCGATAGGAAAGGGTCAAAGAGAGCTTATCCTTGGAGACAGGCAAACAGGGAAAACGGCAATTGCAATAGACACCATAATCAACCAGAGAGACAAAAATGTAATATGCATATACTGTGCCATCGGACAACAGATATCTTCGCTTTCAAAAATAATCGCATCTCTGAAAGAAAATCACTCTCTTAACCATACGATACTCGTAGTGGCGCAGGCTGATGATCCGCCGGGTCTTGCTTACATTGCCCCATATGCCGCGACTGCTTTAGGTGAGTATTTCATGGAGATGGGCGAAGATGTATTGATAGTATATGACGATCTAACAAAACATGCCCGATCATACAGGGAATTATCTCTGCTTCTTGAACGCCCCCCAGGAAGGGAAGCCTATCCGGGAGACATTTTCTATATCCATTCTAGACTTTTGGAACGTTCCACACATTTAAAAATCGACCTTGGTGGTGGAAGTCTCACATCCCTGCCCATAATAGAGACTCAGGCTGAGAATATTTCGGCATACATACCTACAAATCTAATATCCATAACTGACGGACAAATATTTATCTCGCCGAAAATATTCAACAAGGGCAATATTCCCGCTGTAAATATAGGGGCTTCCGTTTCAAGAGTGGGAGGAAAGACGCAGCTTTCGGCATATAGAAAAATAACAAGCGCATTGAAATTGTCCTACTCTCAATTCGAAGAACTGGAGATATTTGCCAGTTTCGGAACCAAGCTTGACGATGAGACAAAAACAATACTGTCCAGAGGAGAGAGGATTCGAACAGTATTCAATCAACCCCAATATTCGCCGGTGGAAGTATCTGAACAGATAGGGATATTTCTTGCACTGACAGAAGGACTTATGGACAAAGTGCCTTTGAATAAAATTGAAGAGGCGGAATTTATTGTTCGGAATGTGGTCAGAAATTTTATGGAGTTTAAAGAACTGGTCTTGTCAAGTGCTGGAATGGATGAGTCGATCAAGATTGAGTTTTTGGAAATGGTATCAGAGCGGTTTGAAGAGGAGTTGGTCGATTGATGCAAAGTCTCCAGGTTCTTCAGAAAAGAATAAATTCGGTTGTGAATCTAAAATCCATCGTAAGAACCATGAAAGCTCATGCGTCAACAAATATTTTGCAGTTTCAGCTGGCTGCCCAGGCATCCATGGATTATCGCAAAGTGCTTGACATGGCGATTTATGTAGTTTTGTCTGATTATGAAAATGAAATACCTGAAATCATGGAAAATAATGGAGGCTATACGCTGCATATCGTTTTCGGATCGGATCATGGTTTGGCCGGACGTTTTAACGAACGAATTGCAAATTATGCCGTGGCTAATGTGGGATCGGGAGATAAAAATTTGGTAATAGCTGTAGGGCAGCAAGTGTACAGGCGTTTAGAGTCTATTTATGACATATTCAACACCATGCCGGTTCCCCAGACCAACGACGGCATAACTTCTGTAGTTCAAAAATTGTTGATGGATATTGAAGAGCTCAGGAATAAGAATCGATTAAACAAGATATTGCTTCACTATTGCAAACCCCTTGGAAACAAAGGATATCAAGAAGAAAGTGAAATATTGTTTCCGGTGGATCTGAACAAATTTGCAAGCAGGACCATATCTTGGGAATCAAAACGTCTACCTGTGTACAGTATGGATCGGGAGAAGCTCATTTCCGAAATTATTAGGCAGTATTTTTTTATTACATTGTACAGGAGTTTTTGTTACTCCCTTGTGTCTGAAAATACAAGCAGGATCGAATCCATGACATCTGCTGAAAAAAACATAGAAGAACGACTTGAAGAATTGAATTTCTTTTACAGGACGCAAAGGCAAAACGGAATAACGGAAGAAATAAATGATGTGGTGTCGGGGTTCAAGGCCATAAAGAAATCGAAAGAAAAAAAGTAAAGAAAAATTAAAACAGTTATTGACATATGCCAATAAAGGTATATAATGAGATTGTAAATGGCATATGTCAATAACTGTTTGGAGGTGATGGACATGCCGAGAAGAGATGGAACGGGTCCGTCAGGCATGGGCGGCGGCAGAATGGGAGGACCATTCAGTGCTGGTCTGGGTGGATACTGCAAATGTCCAAATTGCGGGGCGACAAAAAAACACGATCGCGCTCAACCCTGCAGTGCGGTCAAGTGCCCGAAATGTGGCACAATTATGGTCAGAGGTTGATTTAAAGTTGAAGGGAGATAATAATTATGCCAAGAAGAGATGGAACAGGTCCAATGGGACAAGGCGCAATGACTGGTAGAGGCATGGGTGCATGCACCGGAGTCAATTCTGGATTTTATGGAGCAGGAAGAGGGTTCGGAGGAAGAGGCATGGGATTGGGTCTTGGGTGCAAAAGAGGTTTTGGAGGTTTCTTTGCTGGTCAGGGATATGGACTTACAGAGAAAGAAATTTTAAGTGAACAAAAAAATATTCTGAAATCCAGGCTTGATGCCATAGACAAACAATTAGGATCAATGTCAGAGGATGACGAGCAATAGGGGTCGACCCCTATTGCTTTAAGTCGTTTAAAAGGAGGTTATAACATATGCCGAGACCTAGAAAATGGAAAAAAGTATGTTGTTTGCCTGAAAGCACTTCATATGGTCCGCTGGATACGGAAGCTCAGGCTTCAGGGGTAATCGTCATGGCAGTGGAAGAATATGAAACTATAAGGTTGATAGATTACGAAAGATTGACTCAAGAAGAGTGTGCACAGAAGATGAATGTGGCAAGGGGTACCGTTCAAAAATTATATACTGATGCAAGGATGAAAATTTCCGAATCTATTATAGATGGAAAAAAACTTATCATAAAAGGTGGAGATTATGAGCTCTACAATGATAATGAAAAAGTAAACGGCTGTAGAAGATGTCGAAGAGGGCGGCACGGTAGAAATAACTCAAATGAAAATTGACTTGATTTTTTGAATCGTATTTTGTTTCTCATTGCAGGAGAAGAGGAGTGATCCGCATGAATCCAGACAAAAGGTCAAGGAGAATAAAATTGACAGGAATGGCTGTAACCATATTATTGGGTTTGGTTTTTCATGAGCTGTATAAAAGTACCAGAATATTGTCGCTTGGTTTGATCAGTCCCGTTAATGAAAGCAAATGGGAGCATTGGAAAATGGCCTACAGCCCCATGTTGATCGTTGGTGCGTTTGAATACTTTATTTTAAAAAGACATTCTAAAGAAGAATTTTCGAATTATATTTTCGCTTTGGCAGGCGGTATAGTAGTCTTTGAATCAACTACATTTGGGTTGATTGAATTGTATGAAGTCGCCGCCGGACATTCTGAACTTTGGGTGCACGTATCCACTTTTTTTCTTGGAGGGATTTCAGGCTATATCACCAAATATTACATATTGAAAAAATCAAAACCTTCAAAAATATTAACCGAGCTGGGAATAATAATTTTAATTATTCAACTTATAGTTTTTGCCATGTTTACATTTGATCCGCCAAGAATTGAATACTTCAGGGATTCATTAACTCAAACTTACGGGATATACAACATCAAGTAGGATTTTACAGAATTTGTTGAATTGCTCCCTTATGACTGAAAGGTGTTGAATAAAATGTCAAATTCAGAAAATAAAAAGATTCCGGATCATGCGATAAATTCGTATCGACTGGGATTGGCAAGTGTGGGAAGTTTAGTTGTATCGTTAGTTATTGGATTGACTATAAGAACCGTCGGATTGAATAACCTATTCCTTCCGATAGTCATACCATTATCGCTTTTGACTGTTTTTGCATCACGATCGTCAATGAACAAGTTTGATGACAAGAATAGTCTTGGTTATAAAAAAGCCTTAATGGGTTTTAAGTTGGGTTTGGCAGTATTGATCGGCGTAGTAGCCTTCCTTATTGTTGCAACCATATTTTTTTCCTTGGCATTTCCGCGAGGTCGATAAGTATTTTCCGAAAAAAGACACTTTTTCGTATTTAAAATACGAAAAAGTGTCTTTGAAAATTTATTTGATTATTCAATTTAAAAATCAAAATTTTATGCAAATGGATTGACATGTGATTATTATATGTATATAATATATAATTAGTAAATGAGTGTGAAGTTACTAAAAAAACTTATGTAAACGTACACATTCGATACTTCGAAAACATTTAAGTTAGGCAAAGATAAATCAAATATTTTGAGGAGGAAATGACGATGTCAAAAATTCAAGAAGTACAGGAAATGGTAGCAAAGGGAAAAACCAAATTGGTAGCAGGTTTGGTTCAGGAAGCACTTGACGAAGGCGCACAGCCAAAAGAGATATTGGATGCAATGATCGAATCCATGGGAGTAGTTGGAGACAAGTTCTCTGCAGGAGAGATCTTCGTACCCGAAATGCTTATAGCAGCAAAAGCAATGAGCAAGGGTGTAGACGTACTTAAGCCCCTGTTGGCAGGAGACGCTTCAACATCTTTGGGAACATGCGTTATCGGAACAGTTGCCGGAGACCTTCACGATATAGGAAAGAACCTTGTAAGCATGATGCTTGAGAGCTCAGGATTTACAATGATCGATCTTGGAGTTGACGTACCAGCAGAGAAGTTCGTAGAAGTGGCTAAAGAGAACAACGCAGTTATAGTAGCTGCATCAGGACTTCTTACTACTACAATGCCTGCACTTAAGCAGACATCGCTTGCACTTAAAGAAGCAGGATTCACCGTAATCGTAGGTGGAGCACCTGTAACACCTGAGTATGCAGCAGAAATCAAAGCAGACGGATACGCTCCTGATGCTGGTAGCGCTGTAACTAAAGCCAAAGAATTGATAAAAGCATAATAAAATCACAAGAAAATCACAAGAAAATCATAGGAGTTGATATAAATGTTAACAATTAGAGAGAACTTGCTTGAAACCATCAAAGGTGGAAATCCTGACAGATTCGTAAAGCAATATGAATTTATGGAAATGATCATGAATACACCAATAACCAGATTGAAGCCACCTATCGGCGGACAAATCGTGAACGAGTGGGGAATTACTGTAAGATGGCCTGAAGGTCAAATCGGAGCTTTTCCGGTTCATGATGAAGAACATAAACTTCTTAAGGATGTAACAAAATGGAAAGAAGTAATCAAGGCACCAAATATCGTTCATCCAGCGGAAGACTGGAAAGCTGCACAGGAAACCGTTGCTGCAATAGATAGAAACGAAAAATTTGTTACAATTTTCGTTGCTCCGGGAATTTTCGAGCACCTTCACTACTTCATGGGTATGGAAGATGCAATGATGAATTTCTATGAAGAACCTGAAGCCATGCATGAAATTATCGATTTCCTTGTAGAGTGGGAAATCAAGTTGGCTGATGAATTCATCAAATACCTGAAGCCTGATGCATTGTTCCATCACGATGACTGGGGCAGCCAAATCAACTCATTCATGGCACCTGAAATGTTTGAAGAGTTCATAGTACCGGCATACAAGAAGATATATGGACATTGGAAATCCAACGGGGTTGAGCTTATAGTTCACCACAATGACTCTTTCAGTGCTAATCTGGTACCTTTCATGATCGATATGGGAATCGACATCTGGCAAGGTGTTGTAACTACAAACAATACTCCGGAACTTATCAAAAAATACGGTGGAAAAATTTCTTTCATGGGAGACATAGACAGTGGAGTGGTAGACTTCCCGGATTGGAAGAAAGAAATCATCGTAAAAGAAGTTGAAAGAGCATGTAAAAACTGTGGAAAGCATTACTTTATACCTTGTGCAACACAAGGTGGACCAGGTAGTTCATTCCCGGGAGTTTACGATGCGATAGATGAAGAAATCGACAGAATGAGCAAAGAACTATTCTAACGTAAAAAAATAGCAGCGCGATCTATCAGGGTCGTGCTGCATTTTTATGTTTAAAAAATCCTCGAAAGTACAAATGATTTCAGTTGACAAGACAGGTGTCTTGTTGTATATTTATGAAAAGATTAAATTCAGTGACGGGAAAGAGTAAGTCAACTGCAAAGATTTAGCGAACCGGGGACGGTGAAAGCCCGGCATCAGAGCATTGACTGAATGGATCCCAGAGAAGCAAGGTGAAATGAAAAGAGTATCCGAAGCCGTAAGTCTTACGTTACAAAGACAGGGTATCGAACAGTAAAACTGTATCCGTACCTGAGAGAGAAAGATGATTATACTATCACTAGGTGGCATAACGAGCTTAACGCTTCGTCCTATATGGACGGAGCTTTTTTTTGATAGTAGGATCATCCAAATAAGGTGGCACCGCGAAATGTATTCGCCCTTACCGAATTATTCGGCAAGGGCGTTTTTTGTTGAAGACAAGGAGGGTTTCATATGATATATCCATCAAAAGAATTGTACAAAACGTTAAAAAACACATGCACGGTAATCCCTTTTGCAATGCAGATCGAAGGCGATACTGAAACGCCTATAAGTTTATTTAAAAAGCTTTGCAGGGAAGAAAAGACTTTTCTGTTGGAAAGTGTGGAAGGTGGAAGCAAATGGGGCAGATATTCGTACATTGGAAGAAATCTGTATGGAGAGATCATTTTCAAAGAACAGCAAACTCGAATCATAACCGAAGACAACGAAAAGATCGTATATGGAAAATCAATAGAGCACTTAAAGGAATTTTTCAGGGGAATATCTTATCCGGATATAGGAATGGAGACGATGCCTGCATTCACAGGTGGAGCTGTTGGATACGTGGCATATGATCTGGTGAGGGAGATAGAAAAACTGCCCGAACTGAATCCCGATGAAATGAATACCCCGGACGTACATTTGATGATGATGAAAGAAATTATCGTTTATGATCACCTTAAACAAAAGATATTTTTGATTTTCAATCAATTTAATCAAAATGCATCATATGAAGATTCAGTTGGTGTCTTAAATGAAATGGAAAATGAAATCAAAGAAAATATTTCACGAACTCCTTCAGATCGAAAATTTCAAATCGGTGAATTTGTCAGTAACGAAACATTGGATTCTTTTAAATTAAAAGTGGAAAGAGCTAAAAATCACATCAGACAAGGCGATATATTTCAAGTAGTGTTGTCACAAAGATTAAAGGCAAAAACGGATATGGATCCATTTGCAGCATATAGAAAACTTCGCTCGGTTAATCCGTCTCCTTATCTTTATTACATGAATTTTGGAGACTACACGGTGGTTGGATCTTCACCGGAATTACTGGTAAAAGTTGACAAGAATATGATAGAAACATGCCCCATAGCGGGAACCAGGCCAAGAGGGAAAACGGACGAACAGGATGAGATTTTTGCCGAAGAACTGATGAAAGATGAAAAGGAAAGGGCAGAGCATTTGATGTTGCTGGATCTGGCCAGAAACGACATAGGGAAAGTCAGCGAGTTTGGAAGTGTAAAAGTGTCCCAGTTTATGAACGTTCACAGATATTCACACGTAATGCACATAGTTTCCAATGTGATTGGAAAATTAAGAAATGAAATGGGAATGTTCGATGCTCTCAGAGCATGCCTTCCAGCGGGAACTCTGTCAGGAGCTCCGAAGGTTAGAGCTATGGAGATAATAGAAGATCTTGAAACGACACGAAGGGGCATATATGGCGGAGGTGTAGGCTACTTTGGGTTTAATGGAAATATGGACATGTGCATTACAATCAGGACCGTAGTATTCAAGAATGGTGAAGCGGTAGTTCAGGCAGGTGCAGGGATAGTAGCGGACTCTGATCCTGAAAGCGAGTTTTATGAATGTATGAACAAAGCTATGGCTTTATTGGAAACGTTGAAGAAAGCAGGGGAGGGAAAATAAGATGATACTGATAATAGATAATTACGACTCATTCACATACAATCTCTATCAATGCATAGGTGAGATCGACAGCGATGTAAGGGTGGTAAGAAATGATGAAATAACTATAGAAGACATCATAAAATTGTCACCGGCTCATATAGTCATATCTCCAGGACCAGGATATCCAAAAGATGCGGGAATATCAGAGGAAGTAATTGAAACATTGGGCAAGGAAGTTCCCATACTGGGTGTGTGTCTGGGACACCAGGCAATAGCAGAAGTTTTTAGGGGCAGGATAGTGGAAAATGAAAAGATGTTTCACGGCAAAACATCTGAAGTGAGCCACAACGGAGAAGACCTGTTTAAAGGAATAGAAAGTCCGTCTACAGTAATGCGGTACCATTCTCTGACAGTGGAAGAAGGCAGTTTTTCAGATGAGATAGAAATCACTGCAATGACTGAAAAAGGTGAGATCATGGGATTAAAACACAAGCTCTACCCCATTTACGGCGTGCAGTTTCATCCGGAATCCATAATGACGAAGGACGGCAAAAAAATGATAGAAAATTTTCTCGAAATGTAGGAGGGAAACAAGATGTATTCTAAAACACTCGAAAAATTAATGGAAAGAAAAGATTTGTCTCAAGTTGAAATGGAAGAGATGATGGATCAAATCATGAGCGGAAAATTGACGGACAGTCAAATAAGTGCAGTATTGACAGCTCTTAGAATCAAAGGAGAGACAAAAGATGAGATAACGGGTTGTGCAAAAGTCATGAGGGAAAAGGCTGCCAAGGTACGTGTGCTGGATGAAAATGCCATAGATACATGCGGAACCGGTGGAGACGGAAAGCATACAATAAACATTTCTACAGTTTCTGCAATAATAGCTGCCACTGCCGGGGTAACGGTCGTAAAACACGGTAACCGAAGTGTATCCAGCAAGTGCGGAAGTGCTGATGTCTTAAGTGATCTGGGTGTAAAGATAGATTTGGATCCTTCAGGAGCCAGCAGATGTCTGGACAAGGCGAAGATAGCATTTTTATTTGCTCCCATTTATCATCCTTCCATGAAGTATGTTATGAATACCAGAAGAGAACTTGGCATCAGAACGATTTTTAACATTCTTGGACCGTTGGCAAATCCGGGATTGGTGAAGAATCAGATCGTTGGCGTATTTGATGCAAACCTCACGGAGATGATGGCCGAGGTACTAAAGGAATTGGGGCTGAATCGAGCCTTGGTGATCCATGGTATGGATGGATTGGACGAGATCAGTATTTCCGACGAAACAAAGGTAACTGAACTTAAAAACGGTCAAATAAGGACGTATATGATAAAACCCGAGGATTTTGGAATGAAGAGGGCGAGTATAGAAAATATAAAAGGCGGATCTTCAAAAGAGAATGCAAACATGCTGATCGATTTATTGAAAGGAAATGTAGGCAACATTAAAGATGTGGTCCTTCTAAACAGCGGCGCAGCCATATACGTGGGCGGCAAGGCAAGGACTATAGCCGAAGGCATAGAAATAGCTCGATCCGTTCTTGACAGCGGAAAAGCATTTGAAAAACTTGAAGAGCTTAAAGCTGTATCAAATCTAGCGATTTGATTAAAGGGAGGTCAATATGATTTTAGAAAAAATCGTTAATCAAAAAATTTCAAGATTAATGTCTGAAAAACAACGGATGCCCCTTGATTTTTATAAGGAAGTCATCAGGGAAGGCAGAGAAAAAAGAGATTTTCGTTCAGCATTAAAAAGCGGGGATAAGATTTCCATAATAGCAGAAGTAAAAAAAGCATCCCCTTCCAGAGGGATCATTAAAGAAGACTTTGATCCGGAGGAGATAGGAAGGATATACGAAATGTCCGACGTGCAGGCAATATCTGTTTTGACGGAAAGGGATTTTTTTCAGGGGGATAAATCATACATTCCAACAGTAAAAACCGTTACCTCAAAACCGATCCTGAGAAAAGATTTTATCGTGGATGAGTACCAGGTATATGAAGCCAAAGCATTGGGGGCGGATGCAATACTTCTAATAGTTGCGTGTCTATCTGATGATCAGCTTTCTGAGCTGACAGATACAGCTAAAAGTCTGGATTTAGACATATTGACAGAGGTGCATGATGAACAGGAATTGGAAAGAGCGCTAAAGACGGAATCTAATATTATTGGGATAAACAACAGGAACCTCAAGACCTTTGAAATAGATATACGTAATACTGAGCGACTGATCAGTTACATTCCGGAAGGGATTGTCACCGTAAGCGAAAGTGGAATATCAAGCAGGGAAGACATGGTTTTTCTCGAAAACTTGGGAATTGATGCAGTCTTGATAGGAGAAACACTAATGAGAGCGGATTCCATACCCGGGAAGGTTTTAGAATTGAGAGGATCCATATGAAGAAAGTCAAGATATGCGGATTAAAGTCCCTGAAAGACATTTCATACATAAACGAATTCAAACCGAACTATGCAGGGGTGATTTTTGCTCCGAGCAAAAGACAGGTGGACAAGGCTTTGGGAAAAGAAATTCTAAACAACCTGAGACCCGGGATCTTGAAAGTAGGTGTCTTTACCAATGAGAGCATCGAAAATATTAATTATATTGTGAAATATTGTGATTTGGACATCGTGCAACTACACGGCGATGAAGAGCCAGACTTTGGAAAACATATAAATGCCCGGGTGTGGAAAGCTTTTCGAATTTCCGGGATAGAGGATTTAGAGCTTATGGAAAGATACCATGCAGAAGGATATCTTTTGGACACATACAGCAAAGATTCTTATGGAGGGACTGGAAAAAGATTCAACTGGGACATCCTGAAGTCTGTCACGTCAAAAAAAACCATAATACTTGCAGGAGGCATCAATGCTGATAATGTAACAGAAGCTCTGGATATAGACGTTATAGACGTGTTGGATGTTAGTAGCGGCGTTGAAACTGCAGGGACGAAAGACAAGGATAAAATAAAAATACTGATTGAAAAGGTGAGAAATCATGGATGAAAAATACAGTGTCAAGAGCAGGTTCGGCAAATACGGTGGTCAATATGTACCGGAAACCCTGATGCAGGCCTTGGGCGAGTTGGAAGAAGAATACGAAAAAGCGATAAAAGACAAAGACTTTGTTGATGAGTACAAGTACTATTTAAAGGAATACTCAGGAAGACCCACACCTTTGTATTATGCGAAAAACCTGTCAGAGAAACTTGGAGGCGGGAAGATTTATCTCAAAAGGGAGGATCTTAACCACACAGGGGCACATAAAATAAACAACGTGATAGGCCAGGTGTTGTTGGCGATGAGGATGGGGAAAAAAAGAATAATAGCTGAGACCGGAGCGGGACAACATGGAGTTGCAACAGCAACCATTTGCGCCATGTTCGACCTTGACTGTGAGGTCTATATGGGCGCTGAAGATGTAGAAAGACAAGCTTTGAATGTTTTCAAGATGGAAATGTTGGGAGCAAAAGTTATACCTGTCACTTCAGGAACGAGCACTTTGAAAGATGCAACAAACGAGGCCATAAGAGATTGGGTTTCAAATGTCAAAGATACTTACTATGTTATAGGATCAGTTGTGGGACCACATCCTTATCCGGCAATGGTTAGGGACTTCCAAAGGATCATAGGTGACGAGGCAAAGGAACAGATATTGAAATTGGAAGGGAGAATGCCTGATTATTTGGTGGCCTGTGTAGGCGGAGGCAGCAATGCCATGGGACTTTTCTACCCTTTTGTTGATGAACAAAATGTTAAGATCATAGGTGTAGAAGCTGCCGGTCAGGGGATCTATACAAACAAGCACGCCGCTTCCATAACCAAGGGTTCCGTTGGCATCATTCACGGAATGATGACTTACTTGCTTCAGGATGATTATGGACAAATTTTACCGGCCCATTCCATATCAGCTGGATTGGATTACCCGGGAATTGGCCCGGAGCATGCATTCCTGCACGATTCCGGAAGGGCTGAATACGTTTCGGTAACAGATGATGAAGCTTTGGCAGCGTTCCAGATGTTGTCGAGAGTAGAGGGGATAATACCTGCCTTGGAGAGTTCGCACGCCTTGGCTTATTTGATCAAGATGGCTCCTACTACCCGAAAAGAAGATATAATTATAGTTAATCTTTCTGGTAGAGGAGACAAGGATATGGAACAAGTCGCTAAGATTTTGAAGGAGAAAAATAATGAAAAGTAAGATCACAAAAAAATTTGAAGAATTAAAAAAATTTGACAAAAGAGCATTGATTACTTATATAACTGCCGGCGATCCTGATATCAAGGATACAGAAAAGCTTATCTACGCAATGGAAAGGGCCGGAGCGGACATAGTTGAATTGGGCATACCCTATTCGGATCCTCTGGCCGACGGACCGGTTATCCAACGTGCGGCTCAGCGGGCGCTGAAGAAAAATGTAAACATAGATGATATTTTTGATATGGTTAAGGAGGTCAGAAAAAATACGCAGTTGCCTTTGGCATTTTTGATGTACTACAACTCCATATTGAGATATGGAATAAACAAGTTTATTGAAAAGTGCAAGGATGTCGGCATGGATGGGCTAATAGTTGCGGATTTACCTTTGGAGGAAAGAAAAGAGTTTAAGGATCTTCTGAAAAATACGGGAGTGGACCTGATTCCGCTGGTTGCACCAACATCCAGAGAAAGGATAAAAATGATCGTAGAAGATGCTTCGGGTTTTATTTACTGCGTTTCTTCCTTGGGTGTTACAGGAACCAGGAGTAGCTTTTCTACGGAACTGAAAGATTTTATGGATCTTGTAAGAAGCTATACTGACGTACCGACGGCTATTGGATTTGGGATATCAGGCACGGAAGCCATCAGAGAATTAAAGGATTATAGCGACGGTTTGATAGTGGGAAGTGCTATTATCAAAAAAATCGAAGAAGGTTTGGAATATGGGACTCATTTGGAAAAAGTCGAAGAATTCGTTAAAGAGTTAAAATCGGCTTTCAAATAAAAATGATAAATATGATACGAGAAAAATGCCGACTTTAGACTGGTTTCAGCTATGCCGGCATTTTCTACGTATTCTTATGAAGAATTTTTAACATTGTCGAGAGATCCTCCGCACTGATCTGCCCTGGAGCAGATGTTTTGGAAACCGCTCCAAAAGTAACTGCGCTGCCAAAAGTTTCACCTGCCAATCGACTGATAAGACCGGTCCCCGACATTGACATGGTTATAATTGGCCTATCCCCATAGTTTTCATTCATGATGGTAGTAGCCATCAGAAGTTCCAGGACATCTGATTTTGATCTTGGCATCACTGCCAGTTTTGGGATATCGGCACCAAGATCCTGCATTTTTCTCAAGATCGACACCATATGATCTACGCTTGGAGTTTTTTGAAAATCATGGTTGGAAGCGACGATTTTTACGCCATTTTCGTGAGCTTCATGGATCAGATCCACAAACAGCTCATCTCCGGCTGTAAGAAGTTCTACATCCACCAGATCCACCATAGAGGTATTAATAACGTATTTTATAAGGGAAGCGTATTCATCCAAGGGAATTGATTTTTGGCCACCTTCTTGAATGGTCCTGAAGCTGAAAAGCAAAGGAATATCTTTAAATATCGCCCTCAATGATTTTAAAGTTTCTAATACTTTTTCAAATTCAAAAACTTCATCAAACCAGTCTCCGCGCCATTCCACCAGATCAACTGAATGATTTAATATCTCTTTGGCTTCGTCGATTATCTCAAAATGTGTTTTGCCTACTATTGGAACACAGATTTTTGGAATACCTTCGCCTATTTTAATTTCTCTAATTGTCAGGATTTTTATCACGATATCACCCACCATTTTGATATAGGTCTAATATATAATGCTTTTAGATCAAGGTCAACGTTTTAAACGAAAGTTAAAATCTAAATTGAGTATATTTTTTATAACTTAAATAAAAATTAAAAAAGGTAAAAAAGTGTGCACAAAGATCTAAAGTGAATTATAATTTAGTTAGAACCAGGAGCGCAACATATCATATTTATGAATGGAGAATCATCTTGAAAGTATCCTTGACCAAAAGACAGATAAAGGCAAATGAAACCAAAGAAAAAATTTACAAGACTGCCCTGGAATTACTTGAAGCCAATGGGTATGAGAATATAAGGATCGAAGACATATGCCAAAAAGCAGATGTGTCCATAGGGTCATTTTATAATTATTTCAATTCCAAGAACGATATATTGGAATTGATTTTTAAGCAAGCGGATGATTACTTTAAAAACGAGGTAAGAGTCACCCTGAGTCAATTCGAATCAATAGAAGCCATCCGTGAGTTCTTCGTCATATATTCAAAATTCAACGTTAAGACAGGTATTACCACACTTAAACAAATATATAATCCAGAGAACCAGTTTTTCGCAAAAAAAAGAGGGATGCAGGAAGTTCTGGTAGAAGTCATTGAAAGAGCGCAAGGTGAAAATAAAATCACAAGAGAATTTTCGCCTGACGAAATCGTCAGTATGCTGTTTATTCTTGCAAGAGGAATTGTTTATGATTGGTGTCTCAACAATGGTGAGTATGATGTGGTAAGGAAAATGAGCAGTTATACTGAAAGAGTTTTGAGTACTCTAGTGATAAAATAATTGATAAAGTTAAAATTGGAATGTACCTCGAAAGTTAGACAGCTTTTGGAGGTGCATTTTTTTATATTAACCAGATTCAAACAAAATGTTAAAAAAATAATGAATTCAGTGAACAAATTCATTGAATTCATTCTATCGATATGTTAATATAATAACCAAGTTATTGAGAAATATTTATCAAAAAATCAAGGGGGATAACAAATGAAAAAGAAACAAATGAAAAGAATCATTTCTGTTTTGTTGTGTGGGTTTTTAATGTTCTTTATGTTTGGATGTAAAGCAGACACCGATACCGACACTATGTTCAAAGCAGGGACCTACGAAGGAGTGGGAAAGGGAATTCACGGCGACATCAAGCTGGAAGTTGAAGTGGACGACGAAAAAATAATCGGAATAAATGTATTGGAACACGATGAGACACCGGGAGTTTCAGATCCGGCTTTTGAACTTATTCCAAAAGCAATGATAGACGGACAAACTTTGGCTGTCGATATCGTTTCAGGAGCAACTTACACTTCAAACGGCATTATCGATGCAGTAACGCAGGCACTTGAAGCTGCAGGTGGAGACATAGCTAAATTAACTGAGAAGAAGTCCGACGATACAGAAAAGGAAACAAAGGAAATATCAACGGAAGTTGTAGTAATAGGCGCCGGTGGTGCAGGACTTGCAGCAGCAGTATCGGCTCATGAGAACGGCGCGGAAGTACTGGTTTTGGAAAAAATGGGCAAAGTAGGCGGTAATACTATCATATCAGGAGCATCTTACAATGCTGTGGACCCTTCAAGACAGGAACCGCAAGGTATCGAAGACTCCATAGACCTGCACTTTCAGCAGACTTATGAAGGTGGAGACAAACTGGGAAACACAGATATGATAAGGATCATGGTTGAAAACGCATATCCAACCATTCAATGGCTCGAAACTATGGGAATGCAGTTTAATGATCATATCCATACAGTTTTAGGTGGAATGTGGCCGAGAGCCCATTCACCGGTCAAACCTTTGGGAACAGGATTCATCGAGACATTCATGAACTATATCGAAAATACCAATGGTGAAGCTCAAGTGATGTTGAATACAGAAGCAACAGAGCTTGTTATGGATGGAAACAAGGTGGTGGGAGTCAAGGCTGAAGGCCCGGATGCTTACTATGAAATCACAGCTACAAAAGGTGTTGTAGTTGCTACAGGAGGATTTGGAGCCAGCGTTGAATTGAGAAACGAGTACAATACTCAATGGGCTGATTTGACTAACATCAAGACTACCAACCATCCAGGTGCGACTGGTGACGGGATCGCTATGGCAAAAGAAATAGGAGCCAATCTTGTAGGTATGGAATGGATCCAACTTCTGCCGATGGGTGATCCTGAAACAGGAAGCTTGAGTGGAAACATCGAGCAAGGTGTTGAGAATAGAATATTTGTAAATAAAGACGGTAACAGATTTGTTGACGAAGGTGCTCGTAGAGACGTTATGACAGAGGCTTTGTTCGAGCAGAAAGATAACTTTATGTGGGTAGTTTTGGACAAGCATTCTTATCCAACTGAAGATGTGAAAAACCACTTCAATGAATCTATCGAAGAACTTGTAGCTGCAGGAAGAGCTTACAAAGCCGACACGCTTGAGGAATTGGCTGAGTTGATCGGTGTAGATGCCGACAACCTTGTAAAGGCAGTAGAAGGATTCAACAAAGGTGTGGATGAAGGTATTGATGAATTCGGCAGAACGCTTTATGAAGATAAAATCGACACTGCTCCATATTACGCAGGAGCGAGAGTACCGACTGTTCACCATACAATGGGTGGTATAGAGATAAATACGGAAACTCAAGTATTGACTGCAGATGGAACTATTATTGAAAACTTGTATGCAGCGGGAGAAGTAACAGGCGGGATACACGGAACCAACAGGCTTGGCGGTAACGCCCTTGCAGACATCAATGTATTTGGTAGAATAGCGGGAAGAAACGCAGCTACAAAGTAATAAATGATTTTTTAGTAATATAACAAAAGCCAGTGAGCATCTTGAATGCACACTGGCTTTTGCTGTGATATATAAATTTGAGGTCATCCCATTAAACTTGGCAAGAATAATACTATATCCGGGAACAACGTAACTATTATTCCTGCGGCTATCAAAGTAAACCAGAAAGGAATTACGGCTTTGAAAACTCTGGCGGGTGCCACTTTTGTTATGGAAGCCACCACTAGGGAAACTACTCCGACAGGAGGAGTCAACAAAGCGATAAGCAGCATGATGACCGTCATTATACCAAACCAGACACCGTCATACCCCAAGGTAATAACTATAGGGTAGACAATTGGGGTCATAATGACCAGGATTGCCATGGCATCCATAAAAGCTCCCATAACCAGATATATGGCAAAAATGGCCATTATAACAAGAAATGGAGTTACGTCCATGGTAGTCAGTACCCTGGTAAGGTAAATTGGGATACGACTTATGGATAAGAAAGTCCCGAACATTTTTCCCCCTACCATTATAAGAAAGGTCATTGCTGTGATCCTGGTCGCCTGGCTCATTGCACCTTTGAAGGCTTTCCAGTTAAGACGCTTCAATATCAAGGCTGCGACGAATGAAAGGAACGTTCCTACTGCCCCGGCTTCTGTGGGAGTAAACCAACCCAGGTAGATACCACCCATGCTGATAAGGAAGATGGTAGGAATTGCCCAAACCGTTTTTAAAAGATCCCAAGTCATTTTTCTTTTCTCCCGATTTACTACTGGAGCAAGCTGTGGTTTGAATTTCAATGTAAGTGAAACTGTAAGCATCAACATTACAGTGGTCATTATTCCGGGGATTATTCCCGCTATCAAAAGACCGCCGATGGTTTCCTCTGTAAGTGCTCCATAAATTACGAGCGTTGAACTGGGAGGAATGAGTATCCCCAAAGTTCCGCCTACAGCAGCACAACCCGCAGCCAAACCGTCATCGTATTTGTATTTTCTCATTTCATCTACAGAAACGCTGGCTATAGTCGATGCCGTAGCAACAGCAGAACCGGAAACAGCTGAAAAAAGAGCGCTGGCTCCCAATGTTGCCATGGCCATTCCGCCCCGGACCCTGCCCAAAATGACGTCAAAGAGCTGATAAAGCTCTCCGCCCAAATTAGCGTGGGACAAGACCATTCCCATCAGTACGAAAAGGGGTATTACGCTCAAAGTATAACTTTTGGCATTTACGAAAGCATCAGCCCCCAATTTTGCGAAAGCTCCTTCCGGAGATACTATCATGGAGTAGCCCAAGACAGAAACTGCGATCATGGCGATACCTACCGGAATACGAAATGCCAATAATATCAATAATAGTACGATTCCTAAAACTCCAATCAACTCAGGTGACATATTATTCAGCTTCTCCTTCCGATTTTTTAAATGTAAATAATGATGCTATCAATGACAAAAGAAAGCATATGGACCCTATTACCGCAAATATTACCACAGGATACAAGGGGATTCCAAGGACCGAAGTAGTGTAATTGCCCGACTGCATTCTAACACCGTACAAGTATAATCTCCAAGTCATAAGGGCGGTAACGCCTATTGAGAGAAGAACTCCCAATTCGTAAATCACAAATCGCATTTTTCTGGGAAATCTTGTATAAAGCAGATCGATGACAACGTGGTCGTCCTTGTGCTGCGCATAACCAAGCCCAAAAAAGACTATGAGAACAAGGGCCAGTTCAGTGATCTCGTAAGTGCCCCTGATCGGCTTGTTCAAAATATACCTCCCCGCTACGTCCATAACAGTCCAAATCGTCAATATAAACATTATCACGGCGCTTATGTAGGAAGCGATTCGATTGATTTTCAAAGAAATTTTTTCCATGGATTTTTCTCCTTAAAATTTAGATAAAATAAAATTATGTCAGTGACCTCGTAAACGATAGAATAGCGCTGCAAGATTATCTGCAAACAGCGCTATTGCTGTGTTTATTTGATTTTTTGAATTACTTTCTCATGTCCTCAACGATTTGAACCATAAGATCGTATACATTTTGGTGTGTTGAATCTTTGCCGGTCCATTCACCGATCATGGGTGCCAGGACCGCATCCCACTGAGCTTTTACATCTTCCGGTACAGCGTATATTTCAACGCCCCCGTCTTCGGCTATCTGGAACCCTGTTTCCAGGCCGTGGTCGTAGATCTCACCGGCTTTTTCAGCCATGTATTCGCCGCTCAGCCTTGATATCAATTCCTGATCATCAGATGAAAGGCTGTCCCATTTATCTTTGTTAAGGAACAAAACCTGAGGCGATACGAACATCTCCAACCCTCTGGTAGCGTTGGTGATGACCTCATGCAAACGATATGACTCGATAGTTGAAGAACCTATTGCAATTCCGTCGATGATCCCTCTTTCAAGGTTGTCGTACATGTCAGGTGCAGCCATACCTACAGGAACCGCTCCAAGCTTTGTAAGCATGGTTTCCTGCATTGGTCCCGCAAATCTTACTCTCATGCCTGCCATGTCGGCGGGTAGCTGAACAGGTTTTTTAGACATTATCTCTCCGGTGTCGGTGACCCACAAACTTAGTACTTTTACTTCGGAATACTCATCCTGCAAATCTGGACTTTGTTCAAGAAGTCTCCATAATGCCACGGAACCTTCTGTTGCAGAATTGACTATGAAAGGAAGTTCCACCACCTCGGTCAATGGGTATCTCCCTGCAGTGTAGCCTTGAAGAGTCCAACCAATATCAAAAGATCCAGCTATTACATCTTCGTAAACAGATGCTGCGCTTGTAATTGCAGCTGCAGGAATTATAGTCAATTTGATTCTTCCGTTGCTTTCCTCTTCCAAAGCCTCAGCAAATGGCTCGAGAATGTTCAAACTGATAGGATGCTGACCCGAGAATGGATGTCCCATCACCAATTCTACAGTTTCACCGGCATCGTTTTCATTGCCGCCGTCATCATCCGAAGACGAAGAGCATCCGGCCAAGAAGCCCAACATGGCAATTGTCATCATCAACGCTATCAGAACCAAAAATTTTCTTCTCATTTTGTTTTTCATGATTTTCCCCCTTGAGTTAAAATAATTTGGTAAAGCTATTTGAAACAAATCCAAACTTTTCAAATAAATTTTAATTCATTCTAAAAATTATATAGATATATAATTGTACAGAGCTGGATTTATTCAATATTATATTTCCTAAAATATTGAATGTCAAGGGTATAATCTAAAGTTTATAAATTAACGAAACACATTATAGAAGCAAAGTGTTTCCGGCTTTGGAATCCTTAAAACAAAAAAATTATATGCACCTAAATTTCGTATTTAATATGAATCTAACGCATATGTTATAATTGATTTTACAATGAGCAAGGAGGTTCGACATGGCGAGAGTACTGTCTGTAAATCTAAGTGAGAAGAGGGGCACCGGCAAATTGCCGATCGGTGAAGGCTGGTTTGAGATAGGGCATGGTCTTCTAGGTGATGGGCATGCCGGCAATTGGAACAGGCAGGTTTGCCTGTTTTCTGTAAAAAGTCTTGAACAGCTTGACGAAAGTGAAAGGAAAGCATGCGAGGAAACATATTCGGAAAACATTACCATTGATGAACTGACGATCCATACACTGCCGATTGGAACAAAGATAAGGGCAGGCGAAGCTCTTTTTGAAATAACTCAAATCGGGAAACCTTTTGTCAAAGATCAATCTGATCACACAGCAAGAGAGGTGATCATGCATAAAGAAGGAGTTTTTATGGTCGTGTTGAAATCGGGAAGAATACAAACGGGAGACAGTGTAACAATAGAAGGTCAACAAGAATAAATATGAAATCAATCAACAAGTGAAATTATTAAAACTTGAGAGATAAATAAAAAAGGGAGGATCTAAATGGCCAATATATCCAACAGGCCACCGGGGCCACGTGGTTTTTTAACTGAGGATGAAAAGAAAAACATGCCCAAGGTGTCCAAGAAGTTGCTGATGAGGATACTGTCATATCTTAGGCCCTACAAAGTGCAATTTGCTGCAGTTTTCGTGGCTATCATCCTATCATCCATAATAGGGCTTTTTCCCTCAATAATCACAGGTAGAATAGTTGATGAAGCTTTGACAGGTCAGGATATGGGACTTTTGATAAGACTTCTTGGAATAGCTTTTGGTACATTGACCCTGTCGCAACTGATAGTTGCTGCAGAGAGTTATATCAATGCTTGGATTTCTCAAAAGATCATATTCGATATGAAAAATCAGATGTATAAACATCTTGTCAACATGCCGCACGCCTTTTTCTTATCAGAGAAACAAGGCGACATAATAACCAGGATGAACAGTGATATTGGAGGAGTAAATGCGGTAATATCCGGTACGTTGAGCAGTATTATAAGTAATTTTATAATCGTGGCTACCACAATAGGAGCTCTTTTTATATTAAACTGGCGGTTGGCTTTGGTAGGTATCATTGTAATACCGATCATAATCCTGCCTACAAGAAAAGTTGGAAGGACCAGATGGAGACTCTTGTCTGAGAGCCAGGAAAGAAACGACGCCATGAACCAAATCGTCAATGAAACCCTGAGCATCAGCGGATCGCTTTTAGTTAAACTATTTACAAAAGAAGATCGGGAGTATGAAAAATTTATTTCCATAAATAAAGATCTTACCGATATAGTTATGAAGGAAGAGCGGTCAGGAAAGCTTTTCAGGATCATGATGGGGATGTTCGCACAAATTGGACCTCTTTTGATATACTTTGCCGGAGGTTACATGTTGATCAAGAATGCTGATCCAGGATTGACAGTGGGTATGATCACTTCTACCGTAATTTTAATAAACAGATTGTACAGACCCATACAAACACTTTTAAACCTGAAAGTTGATTTTACAAGATCATTGGCATTGTTTGACAGGATATTCGATTACTATGATAGAGAAAATCAGATAAAAACAATCAAAAATCCTTTAAAACCGAGTTTGGAAAATGCAGGGATAAAATTTGAAAACGTTACTTTTTCCTATAGATCAGGGATAAATACGCTGAAAAACATCTCGTTCGAAGTACAGGATGGATCCTTTTGCGCCATCGTGGGGCCTTCAGGATCGGGTAAGTCTACGATTATCAATCTAATACCAAGATTATACGATGTTGATGCGGGAAAAGTGTCCATAGCAAATGTGGATGTAAGGGAGTTTGACGTGCAATATTTAAGAAGTTCGATTGGATTTGTCTCTCAGGACACATATCTGTTCAATGGAACCATCAGGGAAAACTTGATTTATGCAAAAGAAGATGCAACTGAATCTGAAATGCATGAGGCGTGTAGAATAGCAGATCTTCATGATTTTATAATCAGCTTGCCTGAAGGATACGATACCCTGGTAGGAAACAGAGGTCTGAAATTATCGGGCGGTGAAAAGCAGAGGATATCAATTGCAAGGGTAGTTTTGAAAAATCCAAAAATTTTAGTGTTGGATGAAGCCACATCGTCCCTCGATTCAATTTCAGAAAATTCCATACAAAAATCTTTGGATCTGGTTATGAGAAATCGGACCGGGATAGTTATAGCTCACAGGTTGTCAACGGTGCTTGCTGCAGACAAGATCCTTGTTATTAAAGATGGTTTTATCGTGGAAGAGGGAAAACACCTTGATTTGCTTGAAAAAAGCGGTGTTTATAAAGAATTGTTTGAAACCCAATTCAAGGGAGTGATGGATAACAGTTGTTAAGATCGGATATAAAACTTAAAAGGAACCATTCTTGTGTTTGTGTGCCAAACTATTTGGGAATTAATTTAGTGGAGGTGCCGAATATGAGAAAATTTAAAAAAGTTTTGTTGCCGCTTGCGTTATTGTTGGTGACGGCGCTTATTGCAACCGGTTGTTCCAAAGCTGGTTCCAACGACCTCATGGCCGAAGTGAAAGCCGCTGAATGGCCTGAATCTGCAGATACAATGAGTCAGGAATTTAACCGTTCAGTAAGCAAATTTTCATGGGAGATTTTTGAAAATTCTATTGGAGAAAAGGGGAATGTGCTGGTTTCACCCACATCCGTCTACCTGGCTTTATCCATGACATTGAATGGAGCACAGGAAGACACGCTTGAAGGAATGAAAGATGCCCTGAAGCTTGAAAACATGACTATCCAAGATTTCAATGAATCATGTCGCAATTGGATCCTTCGTCTAAGGCAGCATACTGACAGGACAAAATTATTTGTCGCAAACTCGATTTGGTTTAGAGAGGGTTATGGGATATCTGAAGATTTTTTGCAGAATAATGCAGATTACTTCGATGCAGGAGCCCGCAGCTTGGATTTCAACGATACAGATTCCGTGAAAGTGATAAACGACTGGGTCAAAGAACACACCATGGAAACCATCGACAGCATCGTTGACGAGATCCACAGAGATACAATAATGTATCTTATCAATGCCGTTTATTTCAAGTCTGACTGGGATGAGAAATTTTTAAGTGATGATACGATTGAACAAAATTTCAACTCACCAGAAGGCATTGTTGTTGTCGACTTTTTGAACAGGACAGGAGAAATTTCATATTTGGCAAGAGAATCTTTTGAAGGAGTAGTTCTTCCATATGAAAATAACAGGTATGGCTACTTTGCATTTATGCCCAATAACCAGACAGATCTCAGAGATTTTGTTCGCGGGATGGATTCAATGGATCTTTCGCAAATGATTGATTCGGTTGAAAAGAAAGCGGTCAGACTTTCCATGCCAAAATTTGAAATGGCTTATGAAAACAGCTTGGTCGATGAATTGTCAATAATGGGAATGGAGACAGCTTTTAGCGGAAATGCGGATTTTTCAAACATGAATGCTTCAGGGATCAGCGAACTTTTCATCAATGATGTTCGCCATAAAACCTTTTGCAAGGTTAATGAAGAAGGAACAGAAGCCGCTGCGGTAACAAGTGTAGAAATGCGTTTGACCAGCGCACCTTCAGAAGAGATTCAAATTACATTTGACAGACCCTTTTTATTCGGCATATGGGATAATAATACAGACACTCCGCTGTTTATAGGATTGATGGAAAATCCGAAATAACAATAAGGTTTAGTTTCGTTCGACTCCGGCTTTAGTCGGAGTCTTTTTAGTTTTTGGCAATTTCATGCGATTAAAGATCCATTATATGAGTAATAATTAGGTAAGAAAAAAATTTGATGAACATATCTCTCCGGGAGGGGTCAAAGTGGAAAATCACGACAAGTACACTGCTTTCATCAGTTACAGGCACATATTGCCTGATATGGAGATTGCCAAATCGCTGCACAGGCAGATCGAAAATTACAGGATTCCCTCAAGTTTAAAGAAAACTCTGGGGATAAAAAGGATGGGAAAAGTTTTTAGGGATCAGGAAGAATTGCCAACGTCAACTGACTTGGGAGCAGATATTCGATCTGCCTTGGAGAACAGTACATGGCTTATTGTCATCTGCTCGCCTGAATTGCTGGAATCAAAATGGTGTTTAAGAGAGATCGACGCATTTATTGAGATGGGAAGAAGAGACAGGATTTTGACATTGTTGGTTTCAGGTGAACCGGAGAGAGCGTTTCCCCATCAGCTAAGATTTTTCCAAAGGGACGGACATCAAATTGAGATAGAACCCTTGGCAGCAGATGTAAGAGAATCTAATGTCAAATCAATGTTGAAAAAATTGAATACTGAAAAACTTAGGATCCTGGCACCAATGCTTGGGGTTTCATTTGACGATTTAAAGCAAAGAGCCAGGGAACAAAAATTGAAAAATCTGGCAAAAGCCGGAGTGGTCACGGCTACGATTTTAAGCGCTTTTACCTTATACGCCCTTAACCGAAACAGAATAATTGCACAGCAGAAAGACATTGCAATAAACAACCAGATAAAATTGCTGATCGAAAAGTCTGCTTTGGCTTCAAGGTCGGGAGACAATAAAGGAGGATTAGTTTATGCACTTTCTGCATACGATGCTTCGGCAGATGTGGAAGTTGACTATAACGACAAAATAAAAGAAGTTCTCGAAACCGCCTTATATGCAAATTCCGAAGATAGGGTTTCTCTGATTAAAAACAGAAATATGCACATAACAGATCTCAAGTTTTCTCCTGACTTTAGCACAATTTTAGGTATCGTAAACAAGAATGAGGCAGTTATCATTGATGGAGCAACAGGTGAAATAATACACACAGTTGTCAACAGCAAGGAGCCTTTAGGCGGTGCAACCTTCTCCAAGGATGGAGAGCTGTTTATTACGGTTTGTAATTGGGAAAATTCCGTATCGATTTGGGAAAGTAAAACCGGATCACTTAAAGCATTTTACAAATCAGATAATGATATGGCTTGGACTATGGGAGGAGCCGTTTTTTTGAATGACAATAAAAAAGTTCTTGTTAGAGAAGAGAGTAGATTGGTTCTTTGGGATCATACTACTGACACTAAAGAGATTTACCTAGAGAAGGAGTTGGAGGGCAAGACTACGGTATATTCGGATTTTATTTCGGGCAACGGGGGATTGAAAGGAATAATAAGCTGCGATTTGGATGGTTCACTTATGATTTTTAATACGGACGACTTTAAAGAATACTATTTTTCCAAAGAAGGAATTTACGCATACGAACAGATCGAAATATCACCTAAAGATAAATATGTGGCAGGTGGTGTCTTTGACAAGGTAGTCTGCTGGGATGTGGGGTCAGGAGAAATAGTACTGGAGTTCATGTTTGATAGCGGTGGGGGGATCACGGATCTGTCGTTCTCATATGATGAAAAATTGCTGGCTGTGGCTTCAGTGGAAGGGGTTTCAGTTATAGAGATCGGTACAGGTGCTATCCTGTGGACGACAGGAGAAAATTACGGGAATCAAATTTATAAAGTCGATTTTAGTCCCATGGGAAACTATGTTCTTGCAAATCATGAAAAATTGGAACTTTACGATGCGAGAGAAGGGACGCTGGTTTCAAATTTTTCAGGGATCCTGGTTTCAGACGCAATTTTTGCAGAAACTGATGACAGGGTATTGATATCTACGCTGGATGGTGTTTCTGGGGAGTTCCTGACTCCAGTTGGTGCGACAGTTCAAGAAATTGATGATTTTGATGGAGAATTATTTACCACCTCAAGGTACACAGATCCACTGCAGGATGATATTAAGTTGACCACCGAACACGTGTTGGGAGACATGTACACCATTGGCAATTCGGATTTATACTCTTCTTCTGATGGTAATTACTTGGCGTTGTCTCACGCAGATGGATTCATAGAAGTATTTGACTTGAATCAAGGAAGTAATCCAGTTTATGCAATAGCTGAACACCAGATGATGGTAAATGACATCTTGTTTTCTGAAAAAGTAATGGCTACTGGATGTGGTGATGGAAGATCCATGATATTCGATTTGGAAACCGGCAAAATCAGGAGTGTACTTAGCTTGGATCATCCCATTGAAAACATAGAATTCTCTCAGGATGGAACCAAAATGATGATGTATTGTCCTGATATAAAATCGGCATTTATATTTTCTGTGGATTCCGGAGAATATCTCTTTAAAATGGAATCTGACAATACCATGACAAAATTTGGATTTACACCGGACAACAAGAAAGCAGTGATGCTATTGGAGGATGGTACTGCCATTGTCGGATCTTTGTATACTGGTGTAAAGGAATTGATTTTAGCGGCAGAAAATTTGATCGACTGAATGGGGGAAATTGAATTGAAAATTCCTATAGTTGTTGGATTTACAGGGCACAGAGACATATACCCAGAGGATATCACAGAGCTGAAGTCGAAGGTAAGAGAAGAACTGCTGAAAATCAGGGAAAAATCTCCAAATTCAAATTTGGTAGTCTTGAACAGTCTTGCGGAAGGCGCTGATCAGTTGTGTGCCGAAGTTGCGCTTGATATGGGAATACCCGTCATTGCAGTTTTGCCAATGGATGTAGATGAATACAGAAAGGATTTCATCGCGGATTCTCTTGGCAAGTTCAACGATTTGCTCGGACAGTCTGCTGAAGTTTTTGTAACACCTGAAATTGAAACGGGAAAACAAAAAAATAGGGACTATTATTACAGACAGGCAGGCATTTATGTTTCATCGCATAGCCACATTCTTATAGCTCTATGGGATGGAAGTCCGGCGAAACCCACAGGGTGCGGTACAGCCGAAATAGTAGGATTCACGCTCAATACAAGCTATGGGAATGAGGATACCATATATAGAGCCATGAGAAACGGGGCTGTACTGCATATAAAAACTCGTAGAAGCCAGGCTGAAAAGGTTGATGGAAAGCATGAAACTAAACTATTGGAAAAAGTGCCGGGATTCTTTGAAACAAACTTAAAACGAACGGATACGTATAATAAAGATGCTATTTTGGAAGAATCGAACAAGTGCGACCTGATTTTTGAAGAAGGGATTGATTTTTCAGAGAAAAAGGTTGAAGCCACATTGAGTAAATCCTACAGTATATCAGACAAACTTTCCTTAAAATATAGAAACAAATATTTAAGGTCAATGTTTCAACTTTCCTTACTTGCGGTGATATTGGTTTTATTGTTCCTGTTTTTCGGCCAAACGGATAACGGAATATTTTTACTACTGTACGGGATGGTTCTTGTGTCAATGATAACTCTATATATGAGCATTAAAAGAAAAGGATTTCAAAGCAAATATCTGGAATATAGGGTGTTTGCGGAAACTATAAGAGTACAATATTATTTGGAAATCCTGGGAATCAATAAAAATATTTGTGATTCGTTGACCTGGCCTAATTATGACAAAAATGTCTGGATCAGAGATGGAATTGCCGCGTTGCTGATTGGAGTGAGAACAAAGTTTGGAATTTCCCCTGAAATAGTTAAAACCAACTGGATCGATAGACAAATCATATATCATAGAAATGCTCTTGAGAAAGATTCGGCTAAAGACAAGTTAAACTCGCGAATCACAAAAACCATGTTGATCATGTCAGTCGCTACATTTATACTGACAGCAATTTTGAAATTTTCAAATAGTAGAATGTTTTTAGAGGTAATCGAAGGGTCTGAAATCGCGAAAATCATTTTGCCCAACAGGGAAAACGGGGTGAAAATCAGAGATGTCATAAATCTGACTATGGGATTGGTCTCTGCAACAACGGTCTTTATGTCAAACTACTATGGGAAACTTTCCCTTCAAAGAAAAATCTCTGATCACAAGAAGATGATATATTTGTATACCATATTTCAAGACTTGTACGAAAATCACGAAATGTCAAAAGACAGGTTGTTTTTTGAACTCGCAAGGGAATCAGTCGTGGAAACAGGCGATTGGCTGACTTACTGCAGGGACCAATCACCTTCCATAAATGTTTGATATAGTAAAAAAAATAGTTGTTGGTGTAGTCATTGTGTTATTTGATATAGGATCGTAATCCTAATTTAATGGTGAATAAAAATGAAAATATTGTTCAAATTGATCACTTTAGTATTTCTTGTTGTTGGAACAGTTTCGTGCAGTGCTTTTTTTGAAGGAGAGATATCTTCTGTTAGTTATAGTTTAAAAGAAGGTTCGAAAAAAATTCTAAATGATAGCGGAGATGTATTGCTTGACTTTAAGGTTTCATATCCGATAATTGATAACGATAAAAATAAAAATACTATAGCAACTATAAACGACTATAATGAAGCTAAAGCAGAAAAATACAAAGCCTGGGTGCTTTCCGAGGGAGTCGATTTTGCCGACAGTGACTTTGAATTCTGTAGAACCAACGATATTCCTTATTTGTTTCACATATATCAGAGCGTTACCAAAATTACTTATAATGCTGATGGGTTTTTATCGATACTATGGGTATTTGATGAAAGTACGGGTGGGGCGCATCCAACCACTAAGTGGAGTTCAGAAGTTTTCGACCTAAATAGTGGAAAGGTAATGACGCTGTCAGATATTATGGGTTTAAAGGAAAAGGAAGCTCTATCCAAAATATTTTCATTGGTGGAAGAGCAAATCGAAAGCATGAAATATAAAGCTGATTTCTGGTTTTTTGATGACTATGAAGTTAGGATAGCACATGAATTTAATATTAAAGATTTCATTTTAACCGAGAACAGTCTTAGAGTTTATTATCAGCTTTATACTCTGGCGCCTTACTCTGCAGGGATACAGTGCTTTGATATTCCTTTGACAGAAACGGCGGTCAAACGATGATGAATAGCGCAAATGATTGTTGTATATAAACATATTTTTTTTGATACCAAGTGAAAGGGGGTCTTGTTGTGATAAAAGTTGACAATGTTACATTGCAATATTCAAACGGAAAAGGAATATTTGACGTAGATTTTGAAGTAAATGAGGGGCAGGTGATGGGATATTTGGGACCAAATGGATCAGGTAAGACAACAACCATTAGAGCACTTCTCGGTTTCATGAAACCCAACAAAGGGGCGTGCACGATAAACGGAATGGACTGTATAAAGGATGCTCCCGAAATTCAAAAAAATCTGGGATATATACCAGGAGAAATAGCTTTTCTAGACGGAATGAATGGAGATGAATTTTTAAAATTCATGTGCGATATGAGAGGAACAAAGGATTTGAAACTCCAAAAGCAACTTCTTGAAATGTTCGATCTAAATCCTAAAGGAAAAATAAAAAAATTTTCCAAGGGAATGAAGCAAAAGCTTGGTATAGTAACTGCATTTATGCACGATCCTGAGATATTGATTCTCGACGAGCCCACAAGTGGACTGGATCCATTGATGCAAAACAGATTTATTGAACTTATCATGGAAGAAAAAACCAGGGGAAAGACAATTTTGATGTCGAGTCACATAATAGAAGAGGTTGAAAAAACATGTGATACAGTTGCCATCATTAGAAATGGAAGAATAGTTAAACAATCTGATGTTGGATTTTTAAAATCCACCCAGAGAAAAGGCTTTATAATAAGTACGGACAATCTAGAGTCTGCAGTGCAAATCCTTAATGGAGCCGGCTTTGAAAATTTATCCGTAGTGGGAAAAAATATCGAAATATTCGTTGCAGTTGATCAGATAGATCGCCTGGTAAAGACGATTTCAAACTTTACAATAAGCGACATAACTTTTAAATCTCAATCCATGGAAGAAATCTTTATACAATTTTACAATGGGGAGGAAGAGTAGGATGAGCTTGACTTTACTGAAAACAAATTTCAAGAAAAATTGGATTTTATTCATAATTTTTGTTGGGGTCGTGTTGATGTACTTTTCTGTCATGTTGGTCATGTACGATCCGGAGGACATAGCTGCACTGGCCGGCATGTTGGAGCTATTTCCCGAGGACATAATGGAAGCAATGGGTTTTGCAAGCATAATCACCGATCTGACAAGTTATCTGGCAAGTTGGCTGTATGGAATGTTGATGCTTGGCTTGCCCATGGTTTATTGCATAATTCTTGGCAATAGGCTGGTGGCAAAAATGGTGGATAACAGCTCTTTTGCGTACTTGTTGTCCACGCCGAACTCAAGGATCAAAATTATTTTTACACAAGGGTTCTATGCCCTGGCTTCAGTAGGAGCATTATTCATGACATTCTTTAGCATGGGAGTATTTATGAGTTCCATTTTGCACCCCGGGCTTTTGGATGTGAAGGCCTTCTTTAAACTGAATGTAACCACCATGCTGGTAAATATGGTTGTCATAATGATAGCATTTTTCTTCTCGTGCTTATTCAATGACAGCAAGAGGTCTGCAGGCTTCGGAGCAGGGGTCCCGATAATCTTTTTATTGATGAATATGATAGGCGGGGCTTCACAAGATTTGAAGACTATAAAAGAACTCTCCATATACGGTCTATACGATCCTGTAAAACTTGTTGGCGGAGGAGAGATATTAAGAGTAAATCTGATATACACAGGAATTATCATTGGATTGTTCTCGGCCGCTTTGTATATATTCAACAAAAAAGGGTTGCCCCTGTAAGTAATGAAAATTAATTGAATTAAGGGGCACTCATCTAAATTTCCTTGCCACATTCCTTACAGAATTTCGAGTCTTCATCATTTAAAGCAGAACAATTCTGACACTTGATTTTGATGATTGGTTCGCTTTTGACGGATGTTTCCTCAAGAGCATCATTTAGCATACCACCTGCCATTTTACTCCAGGGACTTAAATCTTCTCTGGCTTTGTCAGGATCAAGTATTAGTCCTGAACCGGCCGCACCTCTGGCTGCGATCCTTCTTATGGCAGATCCGCCGCCCACCATGAGAACTCCTATAACAGGTTTTGCCATCATTAAACCCGGGCCGGAATCAAACATGCTCTCCGGATTCATGAAAGAGAAAAAGGTGGATATAAATAATATGAATCCAATAGTACTGACTCCAATCCCTACATAATATAAGGTTTTTCGTTCATCGGATATTTCTTTTTTTGACATTTTGACGCCTCCCTGAATAACATTTAAATATGTGAAATCGAACTAATTAGTCGATTGTATTTTCTCATATATAAACAAGTTTTTCAAGAAAAATTGAAAAGTGTAAAAATTTTGAGATGTCAGGTATAATATGAGATAATGTTGTTGGAATAATTTATACTGATGGGAGTGTTGTGGTTTGAAGATCAATAAAGCGCTTATTGCGGGAATATTGGGTGTAGTGCTGGTATTTAATACATTTTTGATAGCTAATTTGACTGACAAGGTAAGTGATTTGGAAAACAGACTGGACTACATGAATTCAGATATAAGCAGTGGAATAAGCAGGGCGGAGTCGGCTGTCTTTAATTTACAATCTGAATTGATCAGTAGGATTGAAAAAGGAGAGAGTCTGCTCTCATACTCCGATTCCAAGGTTGGATACTTGGATGGCAACATTAACATATCCATAAAAGCCGTTCCCAAGGAAATTGCAAGCGATGAAAAAGTTTTTATTGCAATCGGAGAGAATAAAAAATCGGCAACGACTCAAAACGGATCTGAATATACTGCTGATTTCATTGTTGAAATGCCCACGAAAGTAGTGCCTACGATAATTTTTGAATCGTCTGGATCCACCAGACAGGAAACCTTGCCGGAGATTGACGTAAATAGAACTCTGATACTTAATTACGAGTGCATTTGGGGGGATCCATACTGGGAAAATGAGGGTGAAGTTCAAGTCGATCAAGAAAATATGTTTACGATAATATTTTACAAGGAAAATAGACAATTCGCAGAAATAATCGATGAAATCGAAACCGTAAAATTGATCGTGATCGATCCTGTCAGTGACAGAGAGATCGGGAGCAAATTCATGGAAAAGACAGATTCCACATCTGAATATTTTCTAAAAGAATTGTCACCCTCCGCTTACAATCTTGATATGGAAGAATTCTACAAAAATCAAGGAACCTTTGAAATTTGGGTCGAGGTGACTACCGATAGCGGGTTAAGGTATAAAGACGGTGTAGCTTCGTTTCAAAGAGATACGTCTACGAGCTTTTCGGAAGGCGGACAAGGATATCTGAACCCTGTTTGGGATTGAGACCGAAAATTATAAGATCGTCAGTGTTGAACTTATTTATTGAAGTTGAAAGGTAGTGCGAGTTATGGAGGAAAAACTTATAGCTCCATGCGGAATGAATTGCAGTCTTTGCGTTAATTACCAATCCAAGAAGCTTGACTTGAAAAAGAGAGGTTACGGACGTTCGTACTGTGAGGGGTGTATTCCAAGAGGCAAAAATTGTACTCATATGGACAAACACTGCGAACTTTTGGGAAAAGGTCTGGTGAGATTTTGTATAGAATGCAAGGATTATCCATGTAAAAAATTAAAAGCTTTGGATAAAAGATACAGGACCAAATATCATATGAGCATGATCGAAAATCTTGATTTCATCCGCAAATCGGGGATTGAGATTTTTTTGAAAGATCAGAGTGAGAAGTGGAGCTGTCCTCGATGCAAAGAGCCCATTTGTTGTCATAACGGATTATGTTTGGCATGTGACTTGGACATTTTAATGAAAAACAGGCAATACAGATGGGGTGAATAAAAAAATCAAGCCTGCTTCGGCAGAAAGCAGGCTGTTATTGAAGGGAAAATGTCTAAATCACTCGTCTGAATCTTCTATCATGTCTGGAAAATTTTCAAACATATCTTCTATGTCGGTTATTTGGTATTCTGCCGGAACTTCAAACATATCGTCGGAAACATTGCCAACACTGAAATTTGTGACTTCCATAGTGTATATCTCATCTGTTTCTTCCGATATAGTCTCTATCTTCATTGGAAAACCGTAATCCTTGTGAAGCCACATTTTCATTTCATAACCGGAACTCTCATCGCTGGTCTGAACGAGATAACATGAAATTCCGTTTAGTTCCTCCGTTCCAACGTAATTTAAACTCTCGTCATCTACGTCATCGATATAATCGCCCAACTCCACTGATTCCGAATCATCTTCCAAAGGGATTTTCATGGCGATTTTGGTTTCAGGGTCTAAAGTGTAATAATGCTCTTTATTCATTATAATTATATAGGTTTTGCCTTCTACTTCGCTTTCAGTTCGGATCTTTTCGTCTTTTATCCAAAATCGAGTAGCAAATTCTTCCAAATCGAAAGCAGTGGTCTTCATTTCATAAGAGAATTCATTCAATTCTCTTCCTGCATTGAACAGGGAGATCAACCCATCTTTATCGATCTCGTCTGCATCATCAACCCCATGGTCATTTTCATCGTCGGAAGATTGGTCGGGGGATTCTGTTTGGCCTCCATTTGTATCGTCAGGGGTTGCATCGGTTTCATTGTTGGAACCACATCCGCTAAAAAGGATCGCAATCGATATAATGAGCACAAATAATATCAAAACGGTTTTTCCAGTTTCTTTTGGCAATTTCATAAAGTCATCTCCAATCAAATTATTTTAAAGTTTTGGTTTGGCGTCGATCAAACGCAACAAAGGCTTCGTAATTAATCTACCCAAAATCCTCTGTGTCAATCCTGTACCTTTGTTCATGTGGTTTGGTATTTCAATAAATTGATTCTCTGTGCCATGTTTGCTGCTGAAAAAAAAGATTATAGTGTATAATAAATTTATGCAAAGAATAATTTCAGCAGATTGAGGTGTCGTATGATAGATAGAGATGAAAGTTTAGACAGGCCGATAAAAAATCTTGCCGATGTAATTTTTCTTGTTTCAAAAGATGGAAGGATCATCGATTGCAATAAAAAAGCAACTGAGGTATATGGTTATACAAAAGAAGAATTAAAAAATATGACCGTTTATCAAATCAGGAACAGAACTACGAGAGAAAAAACCAGGGACCAGCTCGCGAAAGCTTTTACTGAGGGAATTAGATTTCAAACTTTTCACTTTAAGAAAGACGGCACTAAATTTCCCGTGGAGGTAAGATCTGAAAATAGTGGAAAGGGTTACGTGATAAGCAAAGTAAGGGATATTTCTAAAAACGACAAGTACACAGAGAATGCCTCATTGTTTTTTTCGATGATAGAAAAATTCGATGAAGCCGTGTTGGCCCTAAGTGCGGATTACGACATAGTTTACTGGAATAGAGGCGCAGAAGAAAAGTTTGGGTATAAAAGCGAAGAAATCGTGGGCAAAAACGTAAGAGTCCTTATTCCCGAAGATGAAATCATGAAGTTTGAGAACAAACTCGATTATATAAAAAAAGGGCACTTTATTGAAGGATTTGAAACCGTCAGGCTTCATAAAGAAGGACATGAAATAGAAGTATCCGTTTACGTAGCGCCTTTGTTTGATTATGACGGGATATTTTCAGGTGCCATTGGAGTGTACAAGGATGTGTCCCAAAGAAATAGACTTGTCAGGGACCTAAAGCAGTACGAACAAAAATGGAGATACGCCCTACAGGGAGGGAAACTGGGAGTTTGGGAGTGGGATGTAAAAAAAGACAGAATAATATACTCGACACCAAGCTTGGACAAGGAATCGGAACTGGATATTGAATCAAAAATGAGCATCAAGGATTTTTTTTCCAAAATCCACCCGGACTACATAGAAACTGTGAAGAATAACCTTGAAGAATCTGTTAAAACGGGCAATGACTTTTCTGCAGAATATAAATCAAAGGACAGAAACGGAAAATACATTTGGATCGAAGCCAGAGGAATCGTGACAAAAACAACAAAAAATAATGAAGCTGCAAAAATGGTTGGAATATACGAAAATATTACTGAAAGAAAAACTCTGGGCGAAAAACTCAAGGCGAGTCTGGATGAGATGGAAAAGCTTAAAGAAAATGCTGTCAGAGCCAATGAGGCAAAGTCACAGTTTTTGGCTAACATGACCCATGAATTAAGAACGCCGTTAAACGGTCTGATAGCAACTATACAAATATTGAAAATGACCGGCATGAATAATGACCAGAAAAGATATGTTGATATGATTGAAAAATCTTCAAAAAACCTATATGAAATAATCAATGACATACTGGATCTTTCGAAAATAGAGGCTGGTGTCATGAATCTGAACCTGAAACCTTTTAAGCTGAAGATAATATTGGACGAGCTTTTCAACAATCTTTACATCGCAGGTAGCGGAAAAGGACTTGAAGTCAGTTCTTATGTAGATCCCAAAATCAACTTTGAAATTCTTGGGGATGAGTTGAAGTTAAAGCAGATACTCAATAATTTGATAGGAAACGCTGTCAAGTTCACCTCAGAGGGATTCGTATCATTTAGGACTACGCTTTTTGAAAAAAAGAGCGAGACTGCAACGATTAGGTTTGAAGTTCGTGATACGGGCGAGGGCATATCCGAAGAATTCAAGTCGAGGATATTCGAAAATTTTTCTCAAAGCAATGGGGACTTAAACAAGGAACATAAGGGCACAGGTCTTGGCCTTGCGATTTCAAAGAAACTTGCAAACTTAATGGGGGGCACTCTGGATTATGTCAGCGAACAGGGGAAAGGAAGCACATTTTCTTTTACCTGTGAGTTCGAACTTGCGGAAAGTCTCAAAAAGCCAATGGAAGAATCAAAGGAAGCAAATAACAAAACTCTTATATCTCCTTATGACAGAAAAACGATCTTGTCGGTGGAAGACAATTTGATAAATCAGGAAATAATGGAGGATCTTATAACTCGAAAAGGGTATGACTATATACCTGCTTATACCGGCAGAGAAGCTTTGGAAATAATTGATGCTGAAAATATCGATCTAGTATTGATGGACGTTCAATTGCCGGGGATCAGCGGAATAGAAACCGTAAAGGAAATAAGAAGCAAAACAGGAAATAAAGGGACTTTGCCGGTAATAGCCATTACAGCATACGCATCTCATGAGAATGAGGAAGAGTGCTTTGAAGCAGGATTTAACGGTTATGTAGTAAAACCCTTCGACGTCGATGTTTTGTTTGATTTGATCCATAATACCCTTTATAAATAAAGCCCTGCGGGGCTTTTTTAAATTAAGGTTTTAAATAAAAAAAATGGGTATAAAAATATTATAAATTATTAATTGTATATTTTTTACATGGATGCTACAATTAACCTAACACTTGTTAGGTTAATTGAGAATTAAAATTTGCGGCACATAGGTCAGTGTGTCTTTTTTTATCTTAGCTGGAGGGAGACGAAGCTTTATGAGTTCAACAACCATAGAAAAAATAAAAAATGTTTCTTTCAAGTTTTTTTTAGAAAAAGGCTATGAGGCGTCGAATATAAGGGAAATTTGTAAAGTCGTCCAAATCAAGCCGGCGTCATTATATTTTCACTACGAATCTAAAAAAGCTTTGTTCTTTAACATATACGACGAGATATGGAACGAAAAGCTAACTATGTTGGCGGAAATTAGAAAACAAAGGATCAATGAAACACCGGATCAACTATGGTTTTTCTTGTACAGAGGTAGCCTGGAGTTTTGCATGAAAGACATTTCAAAGAACAAATTTCTTATGAGATACCACCTTTTTCCTCCAGAAGAGTTGATGTCCGAAATTACTAAAAGCTACCGGGAATGGACTGAGAAAGAAAACTCATACTACTTGGAAGCCATAAACAAATGCATGGAAATGGGCATTTTGAAAAAAGACAGACATCCAAAAGATCACCTTAGAGCATTCAAGGTTTTTGAGAGTTTTAATATCTATGAAATGATTCTTTCGAATATTAGAAAAACCGATACGGAAATAAAAGAAGCCTGGGAAGAATTTTTGTCAAAACTAATGTAAACGTACAAGCAGGATGATAAAGAAATATAAAAGCGTCGAATCTCAGTACTAACAGAGATTCGACGCTTGGATTTTTATGATGTTATTTTGTTTTAACGGCAGTTTCTCCGCTGATAGTGCTTTCTTTCTCATTTACAAAGGTAGCCATGATTTCTTCGCTTGCAAAGTAAAGGTTTCCTTCGATTTTAGCATCTGTCAGTTTGAAGTTTTCAGTTTCCACGTAAACATCACCTACAAATGTACCGCCCTGAATTTTGGCGTTAGGACTCTTGATTGTCAATGAAGGAGCGGTCAAAGTATATCTTGCTGTTACATTGTGGTCAGCATCTTGTGAATAAAGAGCGATCTTTCTGTACAAGTCTTGTGCAGCATCGTCCTTGTTGTGGAACTCGCCTTCAAGCACCAATTCTTCTTTAGTGCTGATATTGTTAAGTGCACAAATGATCCATGTTCCGTCAGCGCTGATTGCATCGATGAAAGCTGTGTCGTCGATCAACAATGAAGCTGTAGTAGCTACATCTACACCGTCAACAACAACTTTACCTGTTACTTTTCCGCCGTTTTGAACTGCAAAAGTGTTTGCAAGTTCAACAGATGCGAAGTAAACGTCACCGTCGATAGTTGCGTCTGTAACTGTAAAACCTTCTGATTCTACATATACATCACCAACGAAAGTTCCACCTTGGATTTTGGTGTTAGGGCTTTTAACAGTAAGCTTTGGAGCAGTCAAAGTATATCTTTCGGTTACTTTGTGATCTGCGTCTTGAGCGTAAAGTGCAAGTTTTCTGTAAAGGTTTGAAGTAGCATCGTCCTTGTTGTAGAAATCGCCTTCGATAACAAGTTCGTTTTCTGTTGTAACGTCATTTAAAGTACATACGATCCACTTACCTTCAGTTCCGATAGAAGCTTCCAATACAGCAGCGTCTTCAACCAAAGAAGCAGCAGTAACGGAATCGTTTCCACCATCTGTGTTGCCGTCTCCATTGTCAGATGATCCGCATCCGGCAAATAGAACAAGTGATAAAGCCAATAGTACGATTAAAGATTTGAATTTCATTTTGTTCCCCCTATGTTTTTGTTAGTTTAATATTTAACTACTTTCGTATTATATAGCGAATATTTAAAATTGACAATAAAAATATCGAAAAAATTTCATTATTTGGTTAAAATATATATAAAATATTGATAAAAGAAAAAAATAACACAAGATTAAAGGTTGTAAAAATCTGGCAATTGTCCATGCGCCGGGGGGATAATCCGTTTTGTTTATGATATAATATTCGCGAAAGCGGATTAGGCCGCAGAAAATAGGCTTTTTCCATGCTCGGATGAGAAAAAGTAGTATTTTCTATGGCTGAGCGCCCGCGAACGACGATGCTGTGGGCATCGGAGGTCTGATTCGCTTCGTGGATGATTGTATATAAAAAAACCGGATAAAATTTATTACGGAGAAGTGAGGAGAGTCGTTTTTGCAGTCACAGAAAAGGGATGTTAAATTCTTTGTACTCCACGGTTTTGGTGGGGGCACATACGAGGTTGAACCCTTGGTGGAACGATTGAGGAAATCCGGATACGAGGTCTTTGCCCCGATCCTTAAAGGGCATCAGGGCAGTTCAAGTAAAATGGCAAAGACTACTTACAGGGAGTGGATCGAATCTGCTGAAATACATCTGGCGCAATTTACCGATAATAGTGAAAATGTAATTTTTATTGGATTTTCCATGGGAGGCTTGATTGGGTTCAATCTCAGCCAGGATAAAAAATTTAAGGCGATAGTAACTATAAACACACCAATATTTTTTTGGAATATTCCCCAGGTATTCAGAAACCTTATGGAAGATATAAAAAATATGAGGACAGAAAATATAAGAAGATATATCAGAGCAAAGAAAAACTCGCCCATAAGATCAATGATCCAGTTTCTGATAATGCTCGGAAAAACAAAATCAAAGCTTGATGATGTGCACAGTCCGATCTTGGTCGTGCAGGCTTTGGATGATGATACAGTAAGATTGAAGAGTGCCGAGTATATTTTAAACAATGTTTCATCTGAGGATAAACAGGCATTTTATGTAGATCGTGGCGGGCATCTTGTTTTGTTGAGTCCGAAAGGCGACAGGGTAATAGAAAAAATTTTGAATTGGGAGGCGTTGAGTTGACGAGAGAGGGGTTTAAAAAGCTGTTTTGGGGATTTTTGTTTATTTTAATGGATTTTAGGATCCAAGGTATCGATATTTTACCAGACGTGATCGGGTATCTATTTTTTGCAGGTGCTATCAAGAGTCTTGCGCAAAACAGTGAACTTTTTAATAGCGCTGTGAAACTGAATACCGCTATGATCTTTATTTCGATCGTTTACGTTTATGAAAAACCAAACACACAAAGCGGGGTTCACATATCTCAGGGGCCGTTTGGCACGTTGGGGACGGTAATAGGAATAGTAGGATTTTTTGTATCTTTGTTTCTAGTGCATAAAATTTTTATGGGGATCAAGGAAATGGGAAATAAACACGGTGACTTCAATATTGCATCTGAAGCGGGAAAAAGATGGACCCAGTATGTTTTTCTGCAATTTGCAGTCGTGTTCCTAATATTGTTTTTGTTGATTCCACCGCTGGCGATCCTATATCTGATTGGCCTTGTAATATTCAATTTGATATATATTTTTCTAGTTCTGGGTTTCATGAAAAGGTGTGAGATCGCCTTTTCCCATTTAGATTGAGGGGTAATGCCTTTGTAACAAATGACGTTGAATATCAAATTAGGAGTGATTTTATGAGTCTGCTTCAAATAAATGATTATAAATTGAACAAATTGGCCCAGGTTATATTTGATCGGCAGATGGAAAAAGATCCTAAGCTGGAAACTCAGTTTGACGAGAGAAGAAAACGATCCATGTATAACGACATATTGTATAACTTGAGCTACTTGAATGTGGCTATGGAGTTCAATGACGAAAAACTGTTTACAAACTACGCAGTATGGCTTTATAACCTTTTGTGTCCTCTGATGAAAGATTTGGGGGATGAGAGGGTAAAGAAATTCATGATATCTCACTACATGGTGCTTAAAGAAGTTTTAAGCGAGACGATGGATCATTTTGATGCCAGAAAAGCGGGTCATCACCTGGATAATGCCATTAAGGTCACAGAGAATGAGTATTTGTACAAAACGGTGTCAGACAGATTTCAAAAGGGAAAACATTTGGAACTTAGAAAAAAATACCTGAAACACTTGCTTGACAATGAGACAAAGGAAGCAGTCGAGCTGTTGGGCCATGCATACAAGTCAGGATTGCCTTTGGAAGAAATATACCAGGATATAGTTCAAGAAACCATGTATGAGGTTGGGAATCTTTGGCATAAAAACCTGATAACTATAGGTCGGGAACATTATTGCACATCCACCTCCCAAATGGCGTTATCGCAGTTTTATCCGATGATTTTTGGTAAGGAACGCAAGAATCGGTCAGTTTTAGTATGTGCAGTGGGAAGCGAACTTCACGAGATGGGCGCAAGGATGGTTTCCGATTTATTTGAATACCACGGTTGGGACAGCATTTATTTGGGAGCTGCAGTGCCTGAGGATGCAGTCTTGAAAGCGGTGGGAGAGTCTAAACCAAGCTTGGTTGCCCTGTCTGTCACCATGCCGCAACATTTGACGTTGTGTTATGAGATCGTTCAAGGGATCAAAAAAGAATTTCCAAGAATCAAAATAGCTGTGGGTGGTAGGGCTTTCCAAACCACGGACAATTTATGGCAGAAATGGGGAGTTGACATTTATGCCGACACCGCACATGAGTTTGTGAAATTGGCCGAGAAATTTACTGTAGTGGAGAGTGATGGTGTGTGACGAGTTTTTTGATAGTTGTAGACAACATGGGGATCATTAGGGAAATCAAGTGGAGTGACCCTGTTTATTTGATACCTAACATAAATGAATCATTCTTCGACCTGTTTTCCAAATTGGACAAGGAACTTCTTTCATTGATGGCAGACAAGTGCAGAAAAAACAAGATCATATCTGAGGACGTCACCTTTAAGCTGCGGCATGAAGGAACTAAGTTGAGACTTTGCATTGTTCCCTTGGAAGAAAGAATGCTGATTTTTGGAATGGAGAACAATGGGGAGGAAAAAAAATCAAATCCGCACGATTTTAGAAAGATAATAAAAAAGATGATGAGCGTTATCAAAGATTCCATGGAGCAGGAAGTAGCCATGGACGTGGAGGCAGTCCAGACCCAGTTTGAAAAAATTCAAATGCTCAATAACGAACTCATCAACGCCAGGAGACAGCTTGAAAAAGCAAATTCAAAGCTTTATGTCTTGAATGAAGAGTTGAACAACAGACTTGTAAAGGATACATTGACAGGCTTGGTCAGCAGGTACCAATACACCTCCGAAATGAAGTGGGCGATCGGCAAATTTCCCGGGAAGGTGGGAGTTTATACCTTCATAGATATAGATGATTTTAAAAGCGTAAACGATACCTACGGACATGCGGCAGGGGATGCGTATCTGATAGAATTTGCCCGAAGATTGAAAGATTTAAAACTGAAAAACACCATAAAAATAAGGGTTTCCGGAGATGAGTTTGGAATATTCACTTACGGATTGGAATACTCGGACGAAACAGTTGCAGAAGAAATATGGAATGCTTTGCATGAAGCGCTGATGAGTGAGCCAATAATCATAAACGATGTGCAAATGCCTTTGGCAGTGAGTGCAGGAATGTCAACCTATGGAGTGGATACGGATAATATTTTTGAACTGGTGGATTATGCCGATTATGCCATGTATACTGCAAAAAGAAGGGGAAAGAACAATTATGCTGTATTTGACATGAAAAAATATCTGGAAAGCAAATCATGAGAACAGGAATTTTGGTAAATCAAAGGAGGTTGGAAAGTGTATAATATCAAAGATTTGACGGTGGGAGAATTTTTGGAAAAGTTGTCACAAACGGAATTTCCGGGCCCCGCAAGCGGAAGCGCCTCTGCAGCTTCGGCAGCAATGGCGGCGGCTCTTTTTGAGATGTCTTGGAAAGCAAGCATCAACAAAAATGATATTTTAGGATCCAAAAGCAATTTAATTGATGAAATGGCAATAATAAGAGAAAAATTGATATCCTTGGCAACGGAGGATATGGAGGCGTATGGAAAATTCATCAAAGGAGTCAGGGTGAAAAAAACTGACCCAGCATCCTACGAAAAAGCCCTTATAGAGGGAACGGAGCCATTGGTGGGAATTTTTCGAAATGCTTTGCTGATATTGGATATCGTCAATAACACTGTGCAAGACAGCTTTGTAAAAGTTTTGGGGGACTTGGCCGGGTCCAGCATTTTGGCACACGGAGCAATCATGGCCGCTGAAAAAGGAGCGAGAATAAATCTGAAAATGATAAAGAATTCTGATTACTCAACTAGAACTGAAAAAGAACTTTCTGAAGGAATTGAGAAAGCCGCCAAAGTCATGAAAGAAATAACGGACAAGATCGAAGGTTGCAAAAATTAGAAATAAATTTACTTTATGGATAATTATTGAAAAATGATCTTGCGTAAAAGAATATTGACAAGGGTATCAATTGTATACGGGATCCAAATCTGAAGTGTTGGAGTGATAAAGATGAAACTTATTGACAAATTCAAGCGAAGCATAAAAGGTTTGACCGAGGCTGTCGGGAGATACCCTTTAACAGTGATATTTCTTGTTGCAGGAGCTGTAATAAATGCCATGGCCATCGAGAATACTACGGCTACAAGATTGGAGTATAATAAGCTCTTTGTTACTTTTATAGTCGGAGCAGTCTTGGCAACTGTGGCTCAAGTGGCATATGAGAAATTTTTTAAGAACAATACCCAAAGACTCGCTTTGGGAGCATTGGCAGTTGTATTAGACATCGGTTATTATTTGATAATAAGACAAGCACCTGAAATTGGTATCGAAATAGCAGTCAGGACCACTGCAATAGTCGCTGCATTACTGATAGGGTTCATATGGATACCGTCAATGAAAAATCAATTTGAGTTCACCAAGTCATTTATGGGAAGTTTCAAGTCATTTTTCATATCGGTATTTTTCTCAGGAGTCCTGTTTGCGGGTATAGCATTGATACTGGGAGCAACAGATGTATTGTTGTTTGAAATTGACGAAATGCTCTATGCACATTCGGCTAACATCGTCTTTACTCTATTTGCTCCGATATATTTTTTGTCGCTGATTCCCAATTACAACAAGGCTGATCAGGAGACCATCGAGCGGACGGTGGGATGTCCCAGATTTCTTGAGATCCTGATATCGTACATAGTCATCCCTTTGGTTTCCATATTCACGGTAATACTGGTTCTTTACATAGGGTTGAACATTCGAGGAGAGTTCTGGACGGAGAATTTGATAGAACCAATGTTGGTCTCGTATTCCATTGTAGTCATAGTGGTCTTGTTCCTGTCGGCTAATATGGACAATAAATTTGCAGCCACTTTCAGACAGATATTTCCAAAGGTACTGCTTCCACTGGTGGCATTTCAGATACTGGCTTCCACGCTGAAAATCGGGGATGAAGGCCTTACACACAGTAGGTATTACGTGATCATGTACGGGGTTTTTGCAGCTGCGGCGGGAGTGGTGTTCAGTTTTATGAAAAGCCAAAAGGCCGGGATAATTGCGGCTGTATTCGTAGCACTTTCCATAATCTCCGTTGTACCACCTGTGGATGCCTTTGGGGTAAGCAAAAGAAATCAAATAGGAATATTGGAAGAAGTTCTAGAAAAAAATGATATGCTTGTAGATGATAAAATCGTACCAAATGCAAGTATACCTGATGAAGACAAGAAGATCATAATAAATACATCGGCTTATATTTGGAGAATGGATTACTTCAAGGATGTTGCTTGGTTGGGTGAAGGGTTTGACTATTACGGAAAGTTCGAGAAGACCTTCGGATTCCCCATGAATGAATTTTATGACGGTGATAAATACTATGCGAATTTTTTCAGGGAGTCCCTGACGGGAATCGATGTGAGCGGATATGATTTCATTGGCTCCATGCACTACTACGGATTTGACAATAATAACAAAGAGCTGTACCAAATGTCCATTGCAGGTAAAACATACACCTGGGGATGGAAAACAGAAAACGACACAGATAGCATTTATTTTGAAGATGCTGACGGCAATGAACTGATGGTATACGACTTTGATGAGGTTATTACTCGTTTTGACACGATGTTTAAAGATGACAGAGGAGAATATCCGTTAACTGACGAAGAATCGATCTTTACTGAAGAAAATGAAGAAATCAGATTGAAGTTGGTAATACAGTATTACGAAATTTATCCACGCGGAGACAATGAAGAAGAATCAAATATCCACAGTGAATTCTTTATCCTGGTAGATATTGTAGACTGAATTTTCCAAAACCTCATTTCAGAAATGAAATGAGGTTTTTTTAATTCGCGAAAACTTTTTGTGTTTCAGCGCGGTATTTATTATATGATTATAAATAATGACAAATGTTACAAAAATAATATTGAATATATTCTTAAAGTCCTGCAAAATATAAATGTATGTATTATAAGAAATCAGGTGAACTTATATGAAACTGTTTAAAAGGAAAAGAAAAGCAATTAAAAATATCATTATGTTTCTTGCATTTTTATTATTGGTATCTTCCGCATATGTAGTAAGCGGCAATTACTTGAGAAAAACCATAGCAAAGGAAGTCGTCGTCGAAGTAGGATCTGAAGAAGGTCTTACATCGAACAATTTCGATCCAAGCGGTAAATTTTCATTCGTCACAGATATTTCCAGTATCCCTTTGGACAAACCTGGTGAATATCGCATTAAATTGAGAAAAGACATTTTCTTTGCTACAGCCGATTTATATGTCATAGACACTACAGCCCCGGAAGGTTCAGCACAAGACTTGAAAATTTGGCTTACAGAAAAAGTGGAGATACAGGACTTTATAACTGAATGCAAGGATGAGACCACGGTAGAATACAGCTATGAAAAAGCTCCGAATTTTGATAATGTCGGCGAACAGGACTTGGTGATACTTCTGACGGATAGTGGCGGCAATCAAGCAAAACTCAATTGCAAACTTACTATAACCGAAGACAATGAAGCACCGTTGATAAAAGGTGTGAAAGAAGAGATTTTTGTATATCAGGGAGACACTATCACGTATAGAAAAGACGTTTCGGTTTCTGATAATCGAGATGAAGACATCGAACTGAAAATCGACAGTACGGCGGTAAATGTGCAAAAGATTGGGAAGTACAAGGCAGTATACAGCGCAGTGGATCGTGCTGGCAATGAATCCAGAAAGACTGTAATGGTAAATGTTATAGAAAAGAAAATAAGCGAAGATAAAATTTCCGAAATGGCCGGGAAGATACTTGACAGGATATTGAAAGATGGTATGAGTGAAAGAGAAAAGGCCGAGACCATATATTATTGGATCAGAAACAATACGAGATACTTTGGACAACCGGCAACAGGTGATTGGCTCAGTGCGGCGTACGAAGGATTTACTAAATTTCGAGGTGATTGTTACGTCTACTATGGGATGTCCAGGGCACTTTTGACTGAAGCGGGGATGGAAAACATTGAAATAGTGAGAACCGATGGGGGGCATTACTGGAATATGGTGAATTTCGGCGAAGGTTGGTACCATTTTGACACAACTCCAAGATCCACCGGGGGAACATTCTGTTTACTAACAGATGCTCAATTAAAAGCATACTCGGACAAATTTGACGGCAGCCACCTTTATGATACGAGCTTATACCCTGAAACACCGAAGGAATAGAAGATTTGCTTACTGGGAGGTACATATGAAAAAATTGGGGATCATAGGTGGTCTGGGGCCTTTGGCAACTGCCTATTTTATGGAAAGATTAGTCAGTTTCACTCAAGCTGATTTCGACCAGGAACATATAAATTCAATAGTATTCAACTGTCCTGAGATCCCCGACAGAACGGGTTATCTTTTAGGAAGAACCTGTGAAAGTCCTGTAGTGCCCATAGTAAAGATCGCCAAAATTCTGGAGAGTTTAAAAGCGGATCTTATAGCGATCCCCTGCATAACGGTACATGGTTTTTTTGAAGAAATTTCCCGGGAAATAAGAATTCCCATAATTAACATGCTTGTGGAGACTGCCGATTATTTGAAGAAAAATCAAATCAAAGCTGTCGGTTTGCTTGCAACAGACGGCACTGTGTACGCAGGTTTCTTTCAAAAAATACTGGAGGACGCAGGGATCCAGGTGCTTCTCCCAACGCCAGAGGATCAAGAAATGATAATGAATATAATTTACAAACAAATCAAGTCTGGCAAACCGGTAGATTCAGATAAATTCATTCAAATAAGCAAAGAGATGACAAATTCCGGTGCTCAAAGGATCATACTCGGATGCACGGAATTGTCCCTACTCAGAAATAGATGCGCGTCGGGAAAAGAATTTGTAGACCCGTTGGAATTACTTGCTATCAAAGCCATTGAGCTTTCGGGAGGAAGACTTAAAGACTTATCCATATATTAGGAGGAATCGAATTGCAGAGGAATATACTTGAATATCTGGAAGAGACGGTGAAAATCTATCCGGAAAAAACGGCTTATGCCGATGAAGAGAGTCTACTTGTATTTCAGGACGTTATATATAATTCAAAGGCCATAGGAAGTTACTTGTCAAATAAAGGTTTATACAGGGAGCCGGTGGTGGTATTCATGAAGAAATCTCCGGAAACCATCGCATCATTTTTTGGAGCAGTTTACGCAGGGTGTTTCTACGTTCCCCTGGACGAAGAGATGGGGCCTCTAAGGATAAAGATGATCCTCGAAAAGGTAGATCCAAAAGTAGCCATTTGTGACCAAACGACCATTGCCAAGATAAATGAATGGGGATTTTCGGGACAAGCCTGTCTATATAATGATATTATAGAGACAGACATAGACGAAAGCAGGCTGGGCTTTGTCAGAGACAATCAGCTTGATGTAGATCCAATATACACTGTTTTCACATCCGGATCAACGGGGATGCCGAAAGGTGTTACAGCCAATCATAGGTCGGTCATCGACTATATCGATAATCTGATGGAGGTCCTAAAGGTGGATGAAAATACCGTCTTTGGGAATCAGACACCATTTTATTTTGACGCATGCTTGAAAGAAGTTCTTGGAACCATAAAATGCGGGGCTACTACTTATATAATTCCAAAATCCAATTTTATGTTTCCATTGAAGCTTGTAGAATTTTTAAATAAATACAAAGTGAACACGGTTTGTTGGGTCGTTACTGCGCTAACGATGATTTCCTCATTCAAGGTTTTGGAAAAAACTGTTCCTGAATATCTTCATACCATTGCCTTTGGGAGTGAAGTTTTCCCCATCAAACAGTTCAAGCTTTGGAGGCAGCATCTTCCCAATGCAAGATTCATAAATTTATATGGACCCACAGAAGCGACCGGGATGAGTTGCTACTACGAAGTGGACAGGGATTTCGATTTGGATGAGGCCATACCCATAGGAAAACCATTTAAAAACACCGAGGTAATGTTGTTGAAAGAAGACAATTCCAGAGCCGAATCCGGAGAGTTGGGAGAAATCTGCATAAGAGGTGCTTCGGTCACATTAGGCTATTACAAGGATCATGAAAGAACTGCACAGGTTTTTGTTCAAAATCCTTTGAATGATGCCTACCCTGAGATAATATATAAAACGGGAGATTTAGGAAAAATCAATGAAAGAGGCGAATTGATTTTTGTATCTCGTAAAGATTATCAAATAAAACATATGGGACATCGTATTGAGTTGGGAGAGATCGAAGCAAGTGTTAACACGCTTGACGGCATCAGGAATTCTTGCTGCATATACCATAAGGAAACGAGCAAGATAATTCTTTTTTATTCGGGGATTCCAGAAGTTGCGGAAGTAATAAAAAATTTAAAGACCAAATTGCCCAGGCACATGATTCCAAATCATGTTGAAACTATGGAAAGATTGCCTCTGACCTCAAATGGAAAAATCGACAGAGTTTTTCTGTCGAATGAATATGCAAAGAAAAAAGGAGAGATAAAATGAAAACTTTACTAAGTATATTGAAAGATCTGCATCCGGAGATAGATTTTGAAACTCACGAACAACTCATCGACAAAGGAGTTCTCGACTCATTTGACATTGTGACAATCGCTGCAGAAATAGATAATGAATACGGGGTATCAATACCGGCAGACGCAATAGTACCTGAAAACTTCAATTCTGCGAAAGCTCTTTACGCATTGATAGAGAGATTGGAAGAAGAGGAATAAACCACGGGAGAAAATCATGCTTTTTACGTCATTTGATTTCATAATTTTTATAACGCTTTTGTTTGTGATGTACTATACCGTACCAAAAAAATATCAATGGAAATTGTTGCTTGCATTCAGTTACATCTTTTACTTTATCGCAGGACCAAAATTTTTGTTTTATATTCTGTTGACAACCGGATCTACATACGTTTCCGGAATAAAGATCGGCAAATTATACGAGGATCAAAGCCTTTACCTAAAAGCAAACAAGGAACTTTCGCGGGAAGAAAAGAAAGCGTTTAAGGCAAAAGTCAAAAAAAGAGCCTGGAAGTGGATATTGGGGTGCCTTCTTTTAAATTTCGGCATTTTATTTTTTATAAAATACATCAATTTCACCATTGCAAATATTAATTGGTTCATTGACAGATTAAACGACAGAGAAACTCTTTCCTTTATTGATATCGCACTGCCGTTGGGAATATCATTTTACACATTTCAGACCATGGGATACATTATCGATGTATACAGGGGAAAGTATCCACCTGAGAAAAATTTTGGGAAATTGGCTTTATTCGTTTCATTTTTCCCCCAATTGATCCAAGGACCTATCAGCAGATTTGACGATTTGGCAAAAACACTTTTCAGAGAGAATTCATTCAACTACAATGAATTTTCATTTGGATTGCAAAGGATTTTATGGGGATATTTTAAGAAGCTGGTCATAGCTGACAGAATCCTGGTGGCTGTCCAAACTCTTATTGGGGATACAGCCATGTATGATGGCGCTTATGTATTTGTTCTTATGGTGTTTTATACTGTTCAACTTTACTGTGATTTTACCGGAGGTATAGACATAACCATAGGAATTGCCCAGATTTTAGGGATCAAAGTGCAGGAAAACTTCATTAGGCCTGCATTTTCCAAGAATATCGCAGAGTTTTGGAGGAGATGGCACATATCATTGGGAACCTGGTTCAAGGAATATTTATTTTATCCCTTGTCCATTTGGAAACCGATGCTCAATTTTTCCAGATTCGCCAGATCTAAATTCGGGGATTCGATCGGAAAGAAACTACCTGTTTTCTTGTCGGCTTTCGTTGTCTGGTTTATAACTGGAGCATGGCATGGCGCCAGCTGGAACTTTATAGTATGGGGGCTGTTAAATTATATTTTTTTAATGGGATCCGAAGAGTTAAAGCCCTTTTACAGTTGGTTTCATTCAAAATTTGATGTACAGGGAACATTGGGATTCAAGTTGTTTCAGATAGCAAGAACCAATCTGCTGGTCAGCTCTATAAGACTTTTGGATTGTTACAGGGACGTACCAGGAACTTTTAAAATGGTTGGAAGTTTTTTCACAAAAAACAATTTCAACATATTTGTTGACGGCAGTCTTCTTGAAATCGGCCTGACATCAGCAGATTATTGGGTTATAACCGGTGGATTACTGTTAGTGCTGGTAGTGGCCCTGATAGGACGCAAGGGCAGTGTAAGGGAATTGATGGCAGCCAAACCGGTCATTGTAAGAAGGACCGCTTTTTATCTGCTGATCATGTCCATACTTATATTTGGCGCCTATGGAGTGGGTTATGAATCATCTCAATTCATATACAATCAATTTTAGGAGAACTGCATGAAAAAAATCATTAGCATATTTTTGACGATAGCCGTCGGACTTGGGGGATTTTTCTCAGTCCAGAGATTACTTGTACCTAAATATACAAAGGGAATAGTTGAAGGTACATTGATAGAAGAGTATTACCCTGAAGCAAAGAACCATGACGTGATAATAATAGGAGATTGTGAAGTTTATGAAAATATATCGCCTATAACCATGTGGGAAGAATACGGTATAACCAGTTTCATCAGAGGAAGTGCACAACAACTGATCTGGCAATCCTATTACCTGCTTGAAGAAACCTTGAAGTATGAAAAGCCGGAAGTGGTCGTTTTTAACGTACTCGCATTAAAATATGATCAGCCTCAAAAGGAAGAATACAACAGGTTGACACTGGACGGGATGAAATTCTCCGCTACAAAGCTAAAGGCTGTAAATGCTTCGATGATGCCCGACGAAAATGTATTAAGCTACATCTTTCCTTTATTCAGGTATCACTCCAGGTGGAGTGAAGTAAATTCTGAAGACTTTGAAAATTTCTTCGGGAAAAGACAAATGTTTCACAACGGATATTATATGAGGGCAGATGTAAAACCCGTGGAAACAGTGCCTTCGGGAAGGATCCTGCCCGATTACGATTTTGGAGACAATGCGTACAAATATCTGAACATGATGGTCGAATTGTGCGAGGAAAATGACATAGAACTTGTTTTGATAAAAGCCCCGAGCCTTTATCCCTATTGGTACGACGAATGGGAACAACAGATGGAGGATTACTCCAGAAAAAAGGGTCTAAAATATATAAATTATCTGGAGTTGGTTGACGAGATCGATTTGGATTTTGCCGTGGATACCTATGATGCCGGGTTGCACCTTAATGTGACCGGTGCGGAAAAGGTGGCAATGCATTTAGGAAAGGTTTTAAGCGAAGAGTTTGACATTGAAGACAGAAGATCCAATCAACAAATCGCTGCAATTTGGGAAAAGAAAGTTGAGTTTTACAACGAGATGAAAAAAAATCAATACGAAGAGCTGGAACAATATGGTTATATAAAAAGCTTAAAGGGAGAATGAGGAGATCAAATGAAAAAGTTCATGATTGTAATGTTGATTGCATTGAGTTTGACATTTTTGGCAGGATGCTCCGGTGATGGAACGGCAGACGACACAAAAAACAATGACGATACCGGAGGCGATCCGCAAATCGAAAGCTACGGGTTTGAATATGAGGACGTGGATATTTATGTGAATATGGATGCTGAATCATTGATGGAAAAATTGGGAGAAGAACAGTCTTATTTTGAAGCGCCCAGCTGTGCATTTGAAGGGATAGACAAGATTTATTCCTACGGTTCTTTTGAAATTCACACCTATCCTGTTGAAGACAAAGATTATGTCTCAGCCATAATTTTGATAGATGACAGCGTTCAAACCAAAGAAGGCGTCTATATAGGGGATCCGAAAAACAAGGTCATTGAAACCTACGGAGAAGATTACAACGATGCAAACGGTGCTGTCGCTTACGAAAAAGGTGATGGCAAACTGCAATTTATATTTCAAAATGATGCAGTTGCAGCAATAGAGTACATTGCAACAGAAAGCAAATAACAAAATCGGCACCCAAAAAAAACTTGGGTGCTTTTTGTTTTTTGGGTATATATGATAGAATCTGTATATAATCAAATGCAAAGAATTGAGGAGAAAAAATGAATAATAAATATTTTGATACGAAAGATTCCCTATACGATCTGACGGAAAAATACAAGGAAGCGCTGGAACTCCTTATTTCAGTTGGTTTCGATAATTTGAGAGATGAAAACATGAGAAATGCTTTCGGAAAATCGATAAGTTTGGAAAATGCGCTACAGATGAAGAAAATAAACTTGGAATCATTTGTCGGCGAATTGGTGGAAAGAATCGAACGAAATGAAGCAAATCTGATCGATGATTCCGAGGAAAAAGAGAGGATTAAAATTTCAGGCGTTTTACCTTGTCCAGTCAAGGTTCCTTTAATGGAAGCTTTTGAAGAGTGGATGGAAAAGACGAACATGGATGTAGCTGTAGACTACGAATTGAAAGCCGCTTCAATGGGAGTGGATTGGCTTGAAGACGTGCTGAAGACAGGGAAAGTCGATGAAATACCGGATGTTTTTATTTCGGCGGGATTCGATATATTTTTTGACAAGAAACTTTTCGGCAAGTATAAAGAAGACGGTGTATTCACAGATATTACGGGGATTGAATCTTATAACGAAGATTTTAACAACGATGAAATCAGTTTGAGAGACCCGGATAATCAATATTCAATAATAGGACTGGTCCCTGCCATATTTTTAGTGAACAGAGATGAATTAAAAGGACGGAAAAGACCTGAAACATGGGAAGATGTTTTGGGTGAGGAGTTTGAAAGAAGTATCAGCTTGCCTGTAGGAGATTTTGATTTATTCAATGCCATACTTTTAAATATTTATAAAAATTTCGGTGAAGATGGAATAAAAAGATTGGGCAGAAATATGCAAAAAAGCATGCATCCTTCTGAAATGATCAAATCACACACAAAAATCCAAAAACCGACAGTTACTGTCATGCCCTACTTCTTTACATGGATGGTTACCGAGAAGAGTCCATTAGAGGCTGTATGGCCTAAAGATGGTGCCATTTTAAGTCCCATATTCATGCTGTCCAAGAAAGAAAAGTCAGAGAAGTTAAAACCTGTAGTAGATTTTTTTGCGTCTGTAAAAGTAGGGGAGATTTTGGCTCATAACGGAAAATTTCCAAGTGTCAATCCCAAGGTTGACAACATGGTGCCCAAAGAAAATAAGTATATGTGGCTTGGTTGGGATTTCATAAAAGAAAACGACATAGCAGCTCTGATAAAAAAATGCGAAGCTATTTTCAATAGTGAACTAAAAGGAGAAAATGATCAATGAATCTAATAACCATATCCGGACCTCCCTCATCGGGGAAAACATCAGTTATAATCAAAACTATCGAAGCTGTGAGACAAAGAGGGCTTACGGTGGGGATCGTAAAGTTTGATTGCTTGTATACCGATGACGATATCTTATATGAAAAAGCAGGAGTACCTGTAAAAAAAGGACTTTCAGGATCCCTTTGCCCCGATCATTACTTTGCAAGCAACATTGAAGAAGTGGTGAGATGGGGGAATGTAAAAGGAGTTGATATGCTGATCACAGAGAGTGCCGGACTTTGCAACAGATGTTCTCCATATCTCGTTGGAATCAAGGCAATTTGTGTGATAGACAATCTAAGCGGGATAAATACTCCTAAAAAAATTGGACCAATGTTAAAAACAGCGGATGTGATAGTAATAACCAAGGGGGATATAGTTTCTCAGGCAGAGCGCGAGGTATTTGCTTCCAGGGTGCATTCGGTGAATCCAACAGCTAAGATCATTCCGGTCAACGGACTTACAGGCCAGGGAGCATACGAGCTGAGCACTCTTGTTTACTCCAAAGAAGAAAATACCGAGTCTGTCAAAGGGATGGAATTGCGATATCCCATGCCCTCCGCTTTGTGCTCTTATTGTTTGGGTGAAACAAGAATAGGGGAAGAATTTCAGATGGGCAATGTAAGAAAAATGAAAATGGGTGAAAACAATGATTGAAATAAAAGACCTGGAAGTGATGACGATCGGAGATATGGAAAAAAAATACCCGTTCGTGTTGTCATTTCTGGAAAATAACAAGCTTGATACGACAAATTTTAAAGAGACGACATTTAATGATTATCTAGAACAGTTTCATCCTGACGAATTTGAGGAATTAGCTTTGGATAAAGAACAGATAAAGAAAAATTTAGTGGTTTTTGTGAACCAAATGCTCTCGTTTCTAGGCATGGATAAAGATACGGTCGAGTCCATAACCATACTTCCGGGAGTGGACAAAAACGGCAAAAGAGAAAATTTTGATGAATTGACCATCAATAAAAGTGAAATAATATCGATTGTGGGACCTACAGGTTCAGGTAAAAGCAGACTTCTTGCCGACATCGAGTGGGCCGCCAACAAGGATACACCGACAATGAGGACCTTGCTGGTCAATGGAGAGATCCCGGATCATGGAAACAGATTTTCCACCAGCAATAAAATGGTTGCCCAACTGTCTCAAAATATGAACTTTGTTATGGACCTATCAGTGAGAGAATTTTTGGAATTACATGCACAAAGCAGAATGGTGGAGAATCCTGGAGAGGTGATTCAGAGGATCGTGGAAGCTGCCAATGAGCTTGCGGGTGAAAAATTCGACATGGATACTCCAGTGACCGGTCTTAGCGGTGGCCAATCCAGAGCTTTGATGATAGCAGATACGGCGATCCTGAGTACCAGTCCCATAGTTTTGATCGATGAAATAGAAAATGCGGGGATAGACAGGAAGAGGGCATTGAATCTTTTGGTTAACGAAGAGAAAATCGTATTGATGGCCACTCATGATCCAAGTCTTGCATTGATTGCCGACAAGAGGATAATAATTAAAAACGGCGGGATACATAAAATAATAGAAACAGATGAAAATGAAAAGGTGATATTGAAAGATTTGGAGCAGATGGATTTGATCATAAACGAAATGAGAGCCAGACTCAGGAGTGGCGAAACATTGGAAAAAATAGATTAAGAGATTTTAATATTTATTATCGGAGGTGATTTAGTTGATGAGTTTATTTGCATGGTTTGGAGTTCTGATTTATCCCATACTAATGATATTGCCAATAATAGTACTTTATTTTGTGATCAAGATGGCAGTTAAAAATGCAATCAAGGAATCAAGGCTGGAAGACAGAAATATTTGAGCGATAAAAAACCAAGGATGCTTGTTCATCCTTGGTTTTTATCAGTCGATGTTTTTTATCAGTATATCTTCCAGTTCTTTAGTTGTGATCCCAAAAACAATAGCCACACCTTCCACAAAACAGTTTTCCAGATCTGTATATCTTTTATCGGTTTCTTCGTCGGTAATTGAAATCAGGCAACCGTTCCCAGAGGAGCTTAAATGAGCTTTTATATGTCCTACGATCCCCCCCGATGACTTTACATCGGATGCAATTTTTTTGAGGACTATTTCAAGTAACTTTTCCCCTTCTATGTATGAAGAATCGATTTTGAATCTATACGAACCCACTATGCTCATGTCATGTGTTGTAACTGAGATCTTGCTTGGCTTGTGGTCGTGTTCACTGCAGGTGCAGCTGCAATTTTCATGTCCAATCATTTCACGCCCCTCCCAACATTGCTTCGAATACTTCATCGTCTACTTTTTCCAATGCGCTTGTTTTAAAAAAAAGTGCAGAATCGTTGAAATTTAAAATTGATGATTCAACTTCTTTAAGGGTGAATTCGTCAATTGAATCGATTTTATTTATTAGTATGACGTCTGCTGATGTAAGTTGATCCTTCAATAACATTTCCATTGGACGCAATTGTATATAACCATGGGATAGAGCCAGCTTTTCCATAGAATAGAGCAAGTCTGTTCACGGAATTGAGCCACCTGTTCCATGGTGAGAGCCACCAACTGTATAATAAGATTATGCACCTAAAGGTGTAA
>NZ_JADNRK010000013.1 GCF_015594845.1 Alkalibacter mobilis
TTTCAAAGATCTCTTTTCTTGCTCTGTCGCTGCCGAGTGTTTCTCGCTGTCTCTCTTGGCGACTCTTACTATTATACGCATCACCACCCACCCTGTCAACAGGTTTTATCAACTTTTTTAATCTTTTTTACGAACCTAAAGAATTCGTTGAAAAACCTGCCTCTTGAGAGAGGTGTAGAGATATTTTATCATCTTTTGCCGCTAAAATCACTACTTATTTCTTTTATTTTTAGAATTATATCGTTTATTTTTCCCTCATCAACTCTACTCTGTGGAATAGCTACGGAGAGGCTGGCAATTACATTTCTCTGTTCGGAAAAAATGGGAGCAGATATGATGGTACTATCAATGTCTTTTACATACTCGACCATATAACCATCGATTTTTGCCTTATCCAATGCAATATTGCATGCTTCTTGGTCTTCACAATAACAGATTATTCTTCTTTTGATCTCTTCCGGCAGGTTTGCAAGTATGATTTTCCCGCAGGCTCCCGCCCCCAGCACCTTCGTATCTCCAATTTGTTTGACAATTCTCAAATCGTGATGGCTGTTTATCCTTTCAATCACTACACAGGTATCACCTTCTTTAATAGTAAGAAATGTGGTCTCGCCTGTATAGTCGAACAGTTGCTGAACGGCAGGGTAAACGATCATTCCTGGAAGATTCATCTCGCGTACGATTTCAGCATAATAAATAAGATTGATACCAAGTGAGTATAATTTGCTGGTTGAGTCTTGATTTACAAAACCCGTTTTCCTTAAAGCCTGCAACAATCTATGTATAGTTGAAATATTCATATTGAGTTCATTGCTGATTTCTGTTGCTCTCCATAATTTTTTGTTTGGATTTGCCACCATCAATTGCAGTATCTCAGATATTTTTTCCACCACTTGCATGTCAACGCCTCTTTTCTATAATTTTCTTAAAATTGAACAGGTGTCGGATAATTCTTTTGGAATCATTACCTAATATCTTTCACAGACTCTCTAATAATAAGTTCATGAGGAACAATTACATTCTTTTCATCAATTTTAGAATTATTGATTATCTTGATCAAAATTCTCGCGCAAATTGCTCCAATGTCATACATCGGTTGAGCTACGGTAGTTATGCCTGGTTTCAACCATTCGGAAAGCTGGAAATTGTTGAATCCGACAACACTCATGTCTTCAGGCACATTCATCCCCACATCTTCAAGTTTTCTGATGGCTCCTAATGCCATCTCATCATTTAATGCTACCACAGCGGTTGGCAATTCAGTATTTGTGAGCAACTCTTCCATAAGATCGTAACCACCTTTAATGCTGTACTTGCCTTTGAGTTCATAGATAGGATTCTCTTTAAGACCAAACTTTTTCAATGCCTTTAAGAAACCTTTTTTCCTCTCCTGTGCAACAAAAGAAGTTTCGTCATCATCTGTGAAAAAAGCTATGCTCTTGTGTCCATTTTCGATCAAATGCCTAGTAATATCGTAAGATGCCTGCTCATTATTTATTGCCACACTGTAATATCGCCCCATTATATCGTTTACCGCCCCTAAAACTACAGGAACTCTAGTGGACTGTATCTTATTGACTAGTGCCTGATTCAAACCTTTTCCTATATATAATATTCCGTCACATTGTTTTTCAATAAATACGTCAAAATACTTCTCTTCTTTGCCAGGATCCGAGTCTGTATTGCACAAAATTATATTGTAATCGTATATATTGCAAACATCCTCTACGCCTCTTACGACTTGTGTGTAATAAGGCCTGGAAATATCTGGTATCATAATCCCAAAAGTATTGGTTTTTCGCATTTTCAAACTTCTGGCTATGGCATTCGGCTTATACCCAGTTTTTTCTATGGCATCAAGAACTCGTTTTTTAGTTTCATCGTTTACTAAAGGTATGTTGTTTAACACTCTTGATACAGTTGCTACTGATACATTTGCCTCTCTTGCCACATCTTTGATTTTTACACTCATAATAATCCCCCTAATTTATAATTGCTCATACTTACTTGATTTTTTCCAACAAATTGAAAAACCTGTACATGATGCCGTCCAAAAACTCAATAATCCATTCTTGTATCCCTTTTTCAGTTTTGATTTCCATTTCAGAATATACAATCTCCAGATCTTCCTGCCCCTCAAATGAAAGAACCCCGTCTTCAGCGTTGAACACATAATCACCTGAAGAAACAGCCTCTCCGCGATTGCCGACAGCAACCACGGCCAATTTAAGATCTTCACCTAAAAATGTATCGGTATAATACTTTTTTCTTCCGTTGTCTTGAACCATTACGGTTCCAACAACCGCTTCTTTTGCTTCACCCTTGTATACTGTCTTAATAGGCAAAAACCATTTGCCGGATTTATCAAATGCCACCAAGGTGTATGCTTTAGCTTCATCTCCATATTCGGTATAACTGCCAGTCCAACTTATGATTTGACTGTAGTAGCCTCTTTCATATTCATTGCGTGACCCCAAGGTAATTTCAGGAATAGAATAGATTTCGACATCAGGTGCTATACCCGAAAGATCGCTCCAGTAATTTAAAACATTAGGATTTTCGGCAGCCAATCCTATTTCCATATTCTCCTGAGGAATAATGTTATAAGCACTTGACGTATAGGATTGATCTTCTTCAAGAACATTCATATTTCGTTTATCCTCGATATCGAAAACGTCAACAGGGATTTTCCCCGTTAAGGATCCGTAAATTTGTACGTAATCCTCAGCACAAATTTCTTCGATAAGCCATTTATGGTCTACTCCGCTTCCAGATTCCATTTGTTCGTAAACTCCACCCTGTCTAACTTTGTAAAAGTCACTCTTAGTCCAGTCAATAAAGAAATTTTTGTCGTTTTTAGCCAGATAATAAATGGTAAAATGATGACCATACTCATGGGAAAGAACTCGCGCAAAGTCTTCAACTTTATTTTTTTCGTTCATATTGTAAATATCTATGTGGCTTCCTTTTTCCATTTCAATGGACGTACTTCCCAGTAGTTTCAACTTTTTTAGAGTATAAAAGTAAATGCCTTCTTCGTTGCCGTTGGGACTCTCCCCTGGATAAAGGTTGACTCTATCTAAATATTCGATTTCATCGCCGTGCTTGTTTTTAAGAAGCTCTTCGTAAACTTCTATCAACTTGTCGCCTTTCCAATTTTCCACATAACTTATGATTTCTATCCCATCTTGGGATTCATAAGTGTCGACGACAACTTCATTTGCATAAACACTGGACATGGCGCAAATCAAAAACATGAATATAACTGCAATTTTTTTCATCAAAACACCAATTCCTCGATTTCATTATATCATATAAATCGTTCAAACCTTTTATTTATATGGGTTTCAATTATAAATTTTTATGAAAATATGAATGTAACTATTTGACACATCCTACATCTGCAACAATTTATTTTTTTGTCATTAAACACGACTTTTCAGCGGCTGCATTCAAAGCTGATATCACAGAATTTCTAAAACCTTTTTCTTCCAATTTAGCCACCATCTCTATCGTTGTTCCAGCAGGTGAACATACATTGTCTTTCAATTTGCCTGGATGACACTCCGTTTCCAAAACCATCTTTGCACTTCCCAGCACTGCTTGAGAGGCTAAAATATAAGCTTTATCCCTATGCAATCCCGACATGACAGCTGCATCAGCCATAGCTTCTATAAGAATATAGATTAAAGCCGGGGATGAACCACTGACAGCAGTGACCCCGTCAAAAAGTTTTTCTTCAATGAACTGGATTTTTCCGAAACTGCTGAATATTTCTTCAGCAATGGCCAAGTCCTTATCATTCGAAAATGCATTACCACAAATCGCACTCATGCCCTCACCAACTAGAACAGGTGTATTTGGCATGATTCTTATTATTTTTCGATCAAATCCGACAATTTCTTCTATTTCCTTTATCGACACTCCGGCTGCAATACTGATTAAGATTTTGCTTTCATCAAGTCCGTCCTTGATTTGCGTCAAAACTTCGTTGATCACATTTGGTTTAACTGCAATGATCACCACATCAGAATCCATAACTAGCTTGTTATTGTCTTTTAGTGTTTTTACGTTGTATTTTTTCTTTACCATATCCAATTGATCGTCTAAAGGATTTGAAACTATTATCATTTCATTGCTGATCAGATTTGATTCAACCAGTCCGCCTATCATGGCCTGAGCCATGTTGCCACAACCGATGAATCCAATTTTCTCCTTCATGAGCACTCGCCTCCATTTTGTAATAGAAAAAAATTATGTTTTAACCCATTATACTTGTTTGCACCTTATTTTGCTACATTTTGAAAAATCTTTACAAGTTTCATCTATCTGCTGACCTATTAAAAAAGCAACCCGAAAAGTAATTTCCAGTTGCATTTTAATTCTTTTGTACTGTGTATATTTAACGGTAAAAAATTTCGTAAGTATCACTATATGTCGTTTCGTCAAATTCAAAACTATCATGTAATCCTTCCGTTACAACAATTTTGTTGTCGTCTGTTACAAATATGGCTTCTACTCCATTCATGCTATTAATAAGTTCTATGCCCTTATCCAATCCAAGCAAAAACAATGTTGTTGACAAAGCATCCCCATCTACTGAAGTTTCGGAAACTATACTGACTTGTCTAATATGATTATTTGCCGGATATCCAGTTTCAGGATCTAATATATGGTGATACTTGACCCCGTCCTTTTCAAAATATCTTTCATAATCTCCTGAAGAAACAACTGATGTGTCACTTGTCACCAAAACGCCGATATAGGTATTTCTAGCAGCATCAGGATCTTGCACGCCAATTCTAAACTGAGATCCATCTGGCTTGTCCCCAACCAAAAGTACATTTCCACCCAAATTTATTATGGCATGCTCCACATCATTTTCGATCAAGAAACTTTTCACCTGATCTGCAATATATCCTTTAGCTATTGCACCAAGGTTTGCTATCATGCCTTCTTCAGCCAAATATACAGTGCTGTTGATTTCATCGACTATCAAATTTCGAAAATCAATATTGCTAACGGCTGTTATTATTTCCTCATTTGTTGGAAGGTATCCATTGGGTGGATCTATTGCCCACAAATCTATAAGCGGACCAGCTGTTATATCAAATTTTCCGTCCGTCTTGATGGAATATTCCAAGCTTTTCTTGATTACTTCCATAGTATAGTGAGAAACTTCAACCGGAGCCTTGCCTGCATTCATCTTTAATTTGTAAAGATCACTGCCTTCTTTATGGACGCTCAGTATGCTTTCAAGATCACTTATCAATTTAAATGACTGGTCTATCAAAATTTCGTCCTCTTGGGGAACATCATACAATTTGATGCTCACCACAGTATCCAGCAAAAAATCGTTTTTGCTGATTTGCTCTTCATTCTTCGTTGTATTGGAACAGGAAATGAAGAATACTGCGAGCAAAAAAATCATTAATACTATTGAAATTCTTTTTTTCATTCGTTACCCCTCTATATTTACATTGATAAACATGATATCTCATCACCCATATTTTATCAACTCAAAATTCATAAAAAAAAGCTTCAGGATAACCTGAAGCTTTTAATCGATTATAATTATAGACCTAAAGCATCCTTATATAACGTTTCGTACTCGTTAACGTGTATAGATACTCCAGTTATTGTATCTGTGTGACCTTCGTCATCAGTATACTCAACTTCAAATCCATTGTTAGCTTCTACAAATGCATCGATGTTGGCAGCGTTGCCTTTCCAATCCATTCCGTAGTCCATGCCCAACTCAACTTTGTTTGAAGGTTTTGTCTCGTCGCCATCAACAAAGTATTTAGCATTTTCTTCATTAAACTCACCAACAAATAATGAATTGTAGCTTGAGTCAACGATAGTGCCGTTAACAACGATCAGATCCAATCTGTATTCCCAAACACCGTCAGCTTCTGCAGGCAATGTTGCTGTTGCAACGTGGTCATCAGGAGTTGCGTGAGGACCTTCAGCTACAGGATCACTCGCCAATGCTTTCTTTGCCAATTCAAAGAACTCAATTACGTGTACTGAAACAGTTGTTCCGTCGTCGGTAGCGAGAGCTTCCGTGTGACCTTCATCATCTGTGTACTTGTCATCAAACAAAGCAGGATCTTGGTTTTCAACCAGCCAAGCAATAGCAGCATCTGCTTGCTCGTACCATTCTGCTGATCCGCCCATGTTGTAGTTTCCTTCAACTGAAGCAGTATACTTGTTGCCTTGAGGTACTACATTTGTTCCACCCCAATGAGCATCAGTGATTTTTCCACCTTCAACATCAACTACTACGAAGTAAGTCCATCCACCTGCTTTTTCATCTTGAGCAAAGTAAACGCCATCATCGTAAGTTACAGCATCACCGTTTCCGTTGTCGCCGTTATCTCCGTTGTCACCATTGTCTCCATTGTCAGTTCCACCACAGCCAACTGCAAAAGCAGCAACTAGGAAAACTACCAAAAGGATTGATAATAATTTTTTCATGTTTTTCCCCCTTAAAAAAAATTTATTTCCTGGTTCGTTTTTATTTTAACACCCCGGCCAGACATCGTCAACAGTTTTCGATGTTTGATAATAATATAATTATTATGTTGACTGGTGAAATCTGCACTAACATATCCATTATAAGGGAATTCTCTTTAAAATATGAGGGTTTAGTCATAAACCACACGTTTTTAAGAACGTCTTTATCTCATATGTTAAAATTATATACGAATATTTCTCAAAATAAAACAATATTTTTTTAACGTCCATATTGAAATTTATTTAACAATACTATATTATAGTTGTGTACAGAAAATAGTCGTGCAAATGCCTGTTTGGTTCGTGTACTAAAGTTTTTCTGTGTTTTGTTTCATATTATAATATATTTCAAGGAGGAAACCCATGTCTAAGAAACAAGTTCTTATTCTTGGTGGAAGCTATGCTGGTGTAAAAGCAGCAAAAACTCTGCACAAGGCTTTCAAGAATGATGAAAACGTAGAAATTACGGTTATAGACAGGCACAACTTTCATACTCTCATGACTGAGTTGCATGAGGTTGCAGGTCACAGGACCGAGCCTGATTCTATAAAGATCGATCTCAAAAAAATATTTGCAGGTCGAAAAGTCAACGTGGTAGTTGACGACATAAAAGAATTTGATTTAAAAAATCAAAACCTTAAATCCGCAAAGAAGGTATATCATTATGATTACCTTATTATGGGAACCGGTAACGAGCCTAATTTCTTCGGAATCGAAGGTGCCGAAGAAAATTCTCATACCCTGTGGTCATACGAGGACGCTATAAAACTGCGTGAACACATTGAAAACATGTTTGCCAAAGCTTCATGCGAAACCGATCCCGCTGAAAGAAAGAAACTTCTCACTTTCGCTGTTTGTGGCGGTGGATTCACCGGCGTTGAAATGGTTGGAGAATTGGGCGAAGCCAAGTACCACCTGGCCAAGAAATATGGTGTTGATGTAAAAGAAGTCACTATTTTGAACATTGAAGCCATGGACAGGATCCTAAATATGCTGGAAAGTGATTCACAAGTTCAAAAGGTAGAAAAGCGTTATAAAAAACTTGGTATCAAATTATTAAAGAACACACCCATCATCAAGATCGATGAAGATTCCTTTACGGTTAAAGACGGAACCAAGATACCGACTTATACATTGATTTGGACTGCCGGTATAAAAAATACTGGTTTGGTATCAAGCATAGGTCTTGATATTGGAAGATGCGATAGAGTTAGCGTCAATGAATTCATGCAGCCTTCAATGGACGGCAAAACTCTCGGAAATGTATTCATCGTTGGAGACAGCGCATGCTACATCCCCGAAGATGAGCAGCCAATGCCACAAATAGTTGAAGCAGCCGAACAATCGGCGCACACTGCAGCTGAAAATGTAATAGCACAACTCAAGGGCAAGGATTTGCATCCTCACAAGCAAAACTACCACGGTTTCATGGTTTCTGTTGGTTCCAGATATGCCGTAGCCGATGTTGGTTTCAAATCTTCAGGATGGATAGCCATGTTTATCAAACACATGGTAAATATCTACTACCAGTTTATGGTCGGTGGGTTGAGACAAGTTTGGAATTATGCGGGTCATGAATTTTTTCACATCAAGAATAAACGTTCTTTCGTTGGAGGTCATTTCTCCAAATCCTCCAAGAATTTTTGGAAATTGCCACTCAGGTTATGGTTGGGCTACATGTGGTTGGTTGAAGGCGTAGTCAAAATTTCTGAAGGTTGGCTAACTTCACCAAAAGTTATTGCGACTATGAACGCTATTGCAGGTTATAGCACAGGCGGAGACGGCGGATCAGCTGCTTCCGGCGCAGCTGCAGAAACTACCACGGCTGCTTCCGGTGCTGCTGCAGAAGCAACAACAGCTGCTTCCGGTGCAGGTGGTGGCGGTGGTGAAGCTGTCGCAGATGCATTCGACATACCGGGCATTATCCAATGGGCAGTTGATCACAAACCTTCAGGTTACGGCGCTTCGTTAATGGATGCACCTCAATTCATGTTGGACATCATGAACAACTGGATGACTCCTGTCGAAGTTCCTGTGCAGATTATTATGGTCTTTGCCGAAATTTTGATTGGACTTTGCCTGATTGCCGGACTATTCACGTTTATATCTTCTGCTGCAAGTATTGCAATAGGTATTGGTATAATCTTTACCGGTATGGCAGACTCCACTATGATTTGGTACATTACAGCAGCTTTTGCTTTGCTCCAAGGCTCAGGCAGCGCTTTTGGTCTCGATTATTACGTGATGCCGTTGCTAAAAAGTCTCTGGTCAAAGATCAGGATCGTCAAAAAATCCTATCTGTATTTCGATTATTCAGAATAAAAACCAAAAAAATATCCTTCTTCTTTACGGGGAAGGATATTTTTAATAAAATGTAAATATGGCGCTTAATGTTGAGGTGAAAAATGAAAAAGAAAGATCTGATCCTTATTGGATCCATATTGATTATTGCCATGGTTGGATTGCTGATATCTTATATATACGGACAAACCGACAAGGAACTTAAGGTAGTAATAACTGTAAACGGAGAAATTTATCGGGAAATCCCTTTTGATGAAACCACAAATGAAAAAATTACTGTTGAATATGAGGGTAACTTAAATATAGTAGAAATCAAAGAGGGACACGTTGTCATAAGTGAAGCAAATTGTCCTGATCAAATCTGTGTGCATACTTCCCCTGCCGATGAAAAGGGCGAAATGATCGTATGCCTGCCCAATAAAGTAATAGTAGAAGTCACATCAAATGAATAAATGCGGAGTATATAATGAAGATTGAAACAAAAAAACTTGTCTACATATCCATGCTTGTAACGCAAGCAATGATCTTAAGTTACATTGAAACCATGCTACCTGCCATACCGATACAGGGAGCTAAACTGGGTCTGGCAAATATTGCAACTGTCCTTGCCCTGTCTACATTAAATTTCAGAAGTTGTTTGTTTATCGTAGTAGCAAGAACTTTGCTGACTGGACTTTTATTTGGAAACATGGCATCGATAATATATTCTATTACTGGCGGATTACTAAGTTTATTAGCCATGTATATAATTATGAAATTGTTTGGAAATACTTTGAGTCTTGTTAGTGTAAGCATTGTAGGCTCAATTTTTCATAATCTGGGCCAACTGGGAATAGCTGTGTTGATATTGGAAAACACAAGATTGTTGATTTTACTCCCTTACCTTTTCTTAATAGCAATACCCACTGGTCTGTTTGTAGGTATAGTGTCAAAATATCTGCTTAGTTACTTGTCAAAAAATCATTTTAACTACAAAAATTAATGGGTGATAATAATGAATGAATATTGGATGGAATATCCCGAAATAGGAACATCTCTGGAAGAAGTGAACCAGTTGATCATAGATTCAACAAAGGATGCTGATAATTTCATATCGGATGCCGTTTCCAGCGCTGTGTCTTCGGGCGGCAAAATGTTGAGACCTGCTTTTGTAATAATGTCGGCCAAATTCGGAGACTACGATAAAGAAAATATTGTTAAATTGGCAGCTGTTGTAGAGATGCTGCATATCGCAACCCTGGTACACGATGACATAATCGATGAAGCGAAACTTCGCAGGGGTGTCGAAAGTGTACAGAGTAAATACGGAAAAGACAGCGCTGTCTTCATTGGAGACTATCTTTTTGCCAAATGTTTTACATTGATTTCTTCAAATTTTAAAAGTTCAGAAATGGAAAAACTATCAAATGCAATCTTGAAGATATGTAGAGGCGAACTTAAACAGTACAGCCTAAGATATATGTACGATACTCACATTTTCAATTATCTGAAAATAATAACCGGTAAAACAGCTGCATTGTTTGCAATGAGCTTCAATATTGGTGCATCACAAGCTAATCTTGATCCTGGCAACATAAAAAATTTGACTAAGATCGGCTACCTATGCGGCATGGCGTTCCAGATAATTGACGATTGTTTGGATTACTCAGACCACAAAACAATTAAAAAAAGTACAATGAACGATTTGAAACAGGGATACCTTACTTTGCCCGTTATATACGCACTAAGAAATGATAAAACGAACAAACTGAGATCATTCTTGGAGACAACAGATTTTAACAGCGATGATACAAAAATAATTCACACAATGGTAATGGAAAACCACGGACTTGAAGATGCCAGGTTACTTGCAAAAAAATATACCGCCAAGGCTTTCTCGCGAATTGAAAAATTGCCATCAAACGAAAACAGCAGAATATTGGAGGAAGTCATTAAGCGGATGCTAAACAGAAAATATTGATTATTAGAAGGGTGGCCAGTATAGTGAATAAAATTGAAAGTTTTACAGTAGATCATGAAAAACTTGATCCCGGAGTGTACGTTTCCAGGAGAGATAATTTCTCTGGTGTCACAATTACAACATTTGATATAAGGATGAAAAAACCCAATGTGGATCGTGTGATGAGCACGGGCAGTATTCATGCTCTTGAACATTTAGGAGCAACTTTCCTCAGAAATCATGCAAATTATAAGGATAAGGTAGTTTATTTCGGACCGATGGGATGCAGAACTGGTTTTTATCTGATTTTAGAAGGAGATTATGAATCGAGAAATATCGTTCCACTTCTTAAAGAACTCTTCTCCTTCACTGAATCATACGAAGGAGATATACCCGGAGCAAGTCCTGTTGAATGTGGAAACTTTAAAGACATGGACTTGGAATCTGCCAAATTAGAATCAAATTTATACAATCAAATCCTAGCAAACATAACTGATTCCAATTTAATATATCCAGAAAATTAGCTTTTTTAAAAAAACAACTTCACTCAAATCCGGCAAGGACATTTGAGTGAAGTTGTTTTTTTATGCTGCTTCAATTACATATTGAACTTATCATGAATATGTTTCATTGCTTCTTTTCCCAAGGCTTTATCGATTATACATGATATCTTTATTTCTGAAGTGGAAATCATCTGAATATTTACTCCGATTTCATATAAGGCTTCAAAGAATTTTGAAGCAACTTCAGCATTTGCTACAACGCCAGTTCCAACTACAGACAATTTTGCAACTCCTTTGTCGTACTCCACCTTTTCAGCCCCAACTTCAAATGCGAATTTCTGTGCTATTTCCACGGCATTTTGCAATTCATCCAAGGCAACCGTAAAAGTTATATCGTTAACGTTATTCCTGTTTACATTCTGAACTATCATGTCCACATGAATGTCCGCTCCCGCCAGCAATGAAAATAAATTAAATGCTATTCCAGGTTTGTCAGGCACCTCCATAACAGATATTTTCGCAATATTTTCATCAAGGGATATTCCCCTTATCAGTACTTTTTCCATTAGATCTACCTCCCCTATAATTGTTCCTTCATTATTGTTAAAACTTGATTTAACCTCCAATGGCACATTGTATTTACCTGCCATCTCCACCGACCGCGGATGAAGAACTTTGGCTCCCAAGCTTGCCAATTCCAGAACCTCATCATACGATATGGCATGGATTTTTTTTGCTGTAGGTACTATTCTCGGATCAGCCGTGTAAACACCGTCCACATCAGTAAAAATTTGGCATCTTTCAGCATGTAGAGCTGCTGCCAAGGCCACTGCAGTAGTGTCCGAACCTCCTCTTCCAAGTGTGGTGATATCCATGTCTTTATTGACTCCCTGAAATCCGGCAACTATAACTATCTTTCCGGAATTCAGTTCTTTTTCCAAACGTTCTGTATTGATTTCATCAATTTTTGCTTTACTGTGCCTGGATGATGTAATAATTCCACATTGTGCCCCTGTGAGTGAAATTACTTCCTCGTCCATACTCTGTATCGCCATAGCAAGTAAGGCAATTGAAACCTGCTCGCCTGTTGAAAGAAGCATATCCATTTCTCTTTTATGAGGATTTTCGCTTATTGCATACGCCATTTCAACAAGATCATCAGTAGTGTCTCCCATTGCAGAAACTACCACAACTACTTTCTTCCCAGATTTTTTGGTCTCTATGACACGTCTTGCCACGTTCTTTATCCTGTCAATGTCTCCGACACTTGTACCACCATATTTCTGTACTATCAAATTTTTCATGTATTCTGTCCTTTCGGGGTCATTCTATTTTACTTTCCTACTATCCTAGCGTAAAAAATCGAGTTGCCGTATTTTTCGAGTTTCTCTGCCAGTAAATTCACAGTTGATGCACTCAGCTCTTCAGTTATGACAAAAAGCTTGTCCTTTTCCACCATCATTTTCTTTATTTTTGAGACTTCATCTATCATATCTATAATTGATTTGAAATCATCGTGATTTCCCACATCGACTCTGATGTAATACTTCCCTTCAAACTCTTCAAGACCGCGATTTGATAATTTTCGCGATATGTCCAATTCATCTTTTTTATCCCCATTATTAATTATATAAAGCAAGTCTCCAACTACAGCATTGGCAGTAGCATTTTTCCCAGCACCTTTTCCATAAAACTGCAATTCTCCGATAATATTCCCTTTTATGGAGACTATATTGAATTCTTCATTTACGTTGCTCATGATGTCTTTTGAAGATAAAAGGACTGGTTCAACTGAAGCACAGTAGTAATCATCAACCAATTTTGAATGAGCTAGATATTTAAGCACAAACCCCAGATTTTCAAACATTTCCATATCAGCTTTTGACACGTTTCTTATCCCACGCTTGTAAATATCCTCATCCTTGATATGACTTCCAAAAGCAATTGAGGACAATATTGCCAATTTTCGAGAAACGTCGTAACCATCTACGTCGGCACTGGGGTCTGCTTCAGCGAACCCTAAATCTTGAGCTTGTTTTAACACATCGTCAAAGTTTTTACCTTCAGAAGCCATTTTGCTGAGGATATAATTTGATGTGCCATTCAAAATGCCTTTAATTTCATCGATCCTATTGATTTTTAAAGTTTCCTTTAGTGAAGTGATAATAGGAATTCCGCCACCTACACTTGCTTCGAATAAAAACATTATGTTATTTTTATTGGCCAGATCCAAAAGTGTGTCAAAATGTTCTGAAACTACCGCCTTGTTTGCAGTAATAACGTGTTTCTTTTTTTCCATGGCTTTTTTCATAAATGTAAATTCAGGCTCCATGCCACCCATGGCAAATATAAGCGTTTCTATTTCATCGTCATTAATTATGTCTTCAAAGGAATCAGTCATAAGATTTTTATCAAATTTTGGATTTCTCTTTTTATTAATATCTCTTACAAGGATTTTCTTTATGCTTACTTTATCTTGAGCATTGGCAAAATAATTGCCCTTTTCTTCATTTATTATTTCATAAACGCCTGTTCCGACTGTTCCCATACCAAGAAGCGCTACTTTCATGTCATCACCCCAATTATTTCTGTGTTTATAATAAAAACACTTGTTTTTTACACGAAAACATTCTATCATATAAATTATACAAATACAATAATAAGAATTATCAAATTGGAGGTTTTTTAATGTTCAAATATGTTAGCACCAGATCAGGTTTACAGGTCTCACCATCTGAAGCAATACTAAAAGGCATTGCTTCAGATGGAGGGCTTTTCGTGCCGTCCGAGTTTCCCAAGATAGATATTCGTTCTTTGGAAAACAGCACTTATAATGAAATTTGTCTTAAGGTTTTAACTTCATACTTTTATGATTTTGATGAGAATGATTTAAAAAATTATATCGAGTCAGCTTACAGCAAATTCAATACGCCGGAAGTGACCCCAGTCAAATCTTTCGAGAATTTAAATTTTCTTGAATTATATCACGGCCCTACATTGGCATTCAAGGATGTAGCTCTTAGCATACTACCATATTTATTAACAGGGGCTGCAAAAATTCAGAAGATAACAGACGAGATCGTGATACTCACCGCCACTTCAGGCGATACCGGAAAAGCGGCTCTGGAAGGGTTTTCAGATGTTAAAGGCACCAGGATCGTGGTTTTCTTTCCAAACAACGGAGTGAGTCAAATACAAAGAAAACAGATGACCACTCAAAAGGGAGATAATGTTCATGTTGTGGCAATAGAAGGAAACTTTGATGACGCTCAAAATGGAGTTAAAAATATTTTCAATGATAAAAACTTTAACTCTGAACTGGAAACTATGGGTTATGTACTATCATCTGCAAATTCAATAAATGTTGGAAGATTGGTGCCTCAAATCGTCTATTATTTTGTTTCTTATATAAATTCTGTAAAAAACGGAATCATTAAAATGGGTGACCCCATGAATTATACGGTACCTACAGGCAATTTTGGAAATATCCTTGCAGGTTATTATGCCAAACAAATGGGCTTGCCTGTTAATAAATTGATTTGTGCTTCCAACGAGAACAATGTTCTATACGACTTCTTTTCGACGGGAGTATACGACAAAAACAGGCCTTTCATCAAAACTACATCTCCTTCCATGGATATTCTGATTTCCAGTAATTTTGAAAGATTGCTTTATCACGTTTCAGGATCTGATAATGATTTTGTCAAAAATTCGATGGAAAGCTTGATTTCAGATGGAAAATATTCTGTTCCCTCCAAAATGAAAGAAAACATAGACAAGGAATTTTATGGGGGCTTTTGCTCAGAAACTGAAACCGAAAACTCCATCAAGGAAATATACGAAAAATTTGGTTATGTTATGGACACTCATACTGCAGTAGGTTATAAAGTTTACAAGGATTATGTTGAAAACGCAAAAGACAATACCCCAAATATAATACTTTCTACTGCAAGTCCGTATAAATTCACCAAATCGGTATATGAGTCAATTTTTGGGGAAAGTGATTTGGATGACTATGAATTAATTGCTGAATTATCAAAAAAAGCTGGAATACCCTTGCCGAATGATCTTATAGAAATGTGCAAATCCAAAGATGTTCACGACACTTTTTGCGAAAAAGAAGACATGAAGGATCTTCTCCGCGGTCTTTTAAAATGACAAATCCGTTGACATGCCGAATCAAAGTCCCCGCGACCTCGGCAAATCTGGGACCTGGTTTTGATGTCTTTGGAATAGCATTAAGTTTGTATAATGAATTTACTATAACTCTGACGCAAAAATCAAGTTTTAAAGGTTGTGAAAAAAGATTCCAAAATAGCAGCAATCTTGTATACAGATCAGCTCAATTACTTTTTCAAAAATATCATGCAGATCCACATTACAACCAGGATCTATCAATTGTTTTTAAAACCGAAATCCCATCAGGAAGAGGTCTGGGAAGTAGTGCATCATGCATCGTAGCAGGTCTGACAGGAGCAAATCTTTTATTGGGTTCTCCCTTTGACTTGAATGAAATATTTCAATTGGCCTGTGAAGTTGAGGGGCATCCGGACAATATATCCCCAGCCTTATTTGGCGGGCTTACAATCAATACCAAGAACAATGACCTGTACCACTATAGAAAAATAGACGTTTCCAGAAAATTTGATTTTTATGCCTTAATACCTGATTACGAGGTGTCTACAGAGGCATCCAGAAGTAAAATACCGAAAAACATACCACTGGAAAAAGTATCCTTAAACATCGCAAATTCAAATATTCTTCTGTTATCTTTAATGAATGGAGATTCCGATGGAGTCAAATTAGGATCTTTGGATTTTATACATGAACCTAGGCGCAAGTCTTTTATCAAAAATTACGAAATTTTAAGAAACCAGGCGTTAAAAAGCGGAGCCCTAAGCTTTAATATCAGCGGATCCGGACCAACCATACTTATGATATGTGATAGAGGCAGCTTTCAATCAAATGAATATACGGACTTCTTAAAATCCATGGACATTTCATGGACTCTGTTGAAACTGACAGTTGACAATGCTGGATTTCAATATTATCTTGAGTGAGGATGTGGAAAATGCTAACTAAATATCTAATTGTAAGCAAAGAAATTTTACCTGAATATTTCGATAAAGTCATAGAGGCAAGAAATTTGGTTGAAACGGGTAAAAAAGAGAATATAAGTGAAGCTGTAAAAGCTGTTGGAATCAGCAGAAGTACATATTATAAGTACAAAGACTATATTTTTTCACCATCAACTCATTTCGGAAGAAAAGCTACTTTAAGTTTTGTACTTGAGCACAAGAAGGGTGTTCTATCACACCTTTTGAATACTCTTGCGGATGTTGAAGCAAACATACTTACGATCAACCAGGATATACCCATCAACAATCATGCCATCGTAAACATAACTTTGGACATACTTGAAATGAATATTTCCATGGACCAGCTTATAGATTCCCTTAAAAAAACAGAAGGAATTACAAAAATAAAACTTTTAACTATTGAATAAAAAAAAAGACCTCAAGGTCTTTTTTTTATTCGCTTACTATAGTCTTAAGTTGAAAATCCGCATAACTTTCCATACCGTGTTCAGTAAAATCTAGTCCTTCGAGTTCTTCTTCCGGAGTTACTCTCAATCCAACTATTTTATCGATCGTTTTAAACAATATAAAGGCTGTTACCATGGTCCAAACGGCAACGGAAACAACACCTATTGCTTGAATTCCAAGTAGTTTGAAGCCTCCTCCGTACAACAACCCACCTTCTGTGGCAAATAATCCAACCAAGATGGTTCCCATGGCTCCACATACACCATGAACACTTATTGCACCTACGGGATCGTCTATTTTTAATACGTGGTCAACAAACTCAACAGCCAAAACTATTACAATACCTGCAATCGTGCCTATTATCGCTGCTCCAAATGGTGATACTGCCGCAGTTCCAGCTGTTATTGCCACCAGTCCTGCCAATGCTCCGTTCAATGTCATGCTGACGTCAGGTTTTCCATATTTGATCCATGTTACCGCCATCGCCATTATTGCACCCATTGCCGCTGCCAGGTTTGTAGTTATAAATATAGATGAAATGGCCTCTGCGTTTTCAATTCCTGAAGCTGCCAATTGTGAACCCGGATTAAATCCAAACCAACCAAACCACAAAATGAATACTCCCAATGCTCCAAGAGTTATGCTATGACCAGGAATCACTTTGGCTTTACCTTCTTTTGTATATTTACCAATTCTCGGTCCAATAATCTTGGCTCCGACCAAAGCTGCCCAACCTCCTACTGAATGAACGACTGTTGATCCGGCAAAATCTATAAATCCAAGTTTGGATAAAAATCCGCCCCCCCAAATCCAATGCCCTACAACAGGGTAGATCACTAAAGATATAAAAAAACTGTAAGACAGGTAAGAAATGAATTTTGTTCTCTCTGCCATAGCTCCTGATACTATCGTTGCTGCTGTCGCACAAAATACAGTTTGAAATATTAAAAACGCAAATGTTGGTACTCCGAAATCATAACTGCCTCCCACGAAAAAATCAGGTTTCCCTATTATCCCCATCAGAGAATCTCCAAACATAATGCCAAATCCAAAAACCCAATACACAACAGACCCGACCGCAAAGTCCATTATGTTTTTCATAATAATATTTCCCGCATTCTTTGCTCTTGTAAACCCAGTCTCAACCATTGCAAATCCTGCCTGCATAAAGAACACCAGGACTGCACCCAATAAAACCCATACTGTATCTAAAGAATATGCTAATTCCATTATTATCCCTCCATTTTACCCAAGTTTATTTTTATTAGATCTTATGATATAATTTCTTTGTTTGACAAACCATCCTGCAAGATGGTTAAAGCATTCCTCTTTTCAAGGCTAGGGGATGCTTTTTTAATTTAACGCAGCTACACCTTCTTCCCCTGTTCGAATTCTGATTGCATTTTGAATTTCGTAAATGAATATCTTGCCGGAACCTATTTCTGTAGATCCCAAAGCTTCTTTAGTTACTCTAACTACTTCGGAAACCGGCACTACCGATACTACAACTTCGACTTTAACTTTTGGTAGTAAATCGATTTTGTACTCATTGCCCCTGTAGAATTCGGTTTTTCCCTTTTGCATGCCACATCCCAGAACCTGCGTTACGGTCATTCCCGTTATTCCTATGGAGTTCAACGCTTCTTTTAGATCCTCCAACTTGCTGTTTTTTGTGATGATTTCAATCTTGGTCAACATATCAGACATTTTCTTCCCTCCTTAAAATTAAATGGAGTCTTATATGCATCGCATACAAGACTCCATCGTCTTAAAAACAAAAAGAGGTCTGCAATCAACTTACAGACCTCTTTGTCTTTATTTACTTTTATTGTTAACAATCATAACTCTTATACGAAAAATTGTCAACTAAAAATATGTTACTTATTAAGATTTCTTTCTGGCAGCTATCTCAGCCTGCATTTCAGCATGTCTCTCAGGAGTAATCTTATATAAGAAGAAGATTACAATCAAGCCAAATCCTATAAATATTGATGGATACAAAGCGATACCGTTTTTGATTCCGTTTATCAGTTGCTCTGTTGGTGCCATATCTGCTACGTATCCGGCAGAAGTAAGAATAACTGTGATGATTACGCTTCTTACGAAAATTGCAGTTTTGATAGGCATACTGATCAATGACATTATGAAACCTCTGGCATTTTTGCCTGTTTTCCACTCGCCGTAGTCAGCAGTCAAACCGTACATCGCAGGGCCTAAAGCATCAGGCATTCCGTATCCAAGATAACCAACGAACATTACAACAAGGAATGTATTGTAGCTCATTGGAAGAGCCCAAACCATTAATAATGCCGCAATGAACAATGAAAGAGAAATCATGTAAGTAGCTTTTTCTCCGAACTTTTTAGCCAAAGGATTCGCCAAAAGAGCTCCAACAAATGTTACTACATTAAGTCCCGTAAAGAAAATCGCCAATCCTGCAAGGTTTTCTATAACATATTTAAAGTAGTAGAAAGCCAAACCAAAGATGATGAATCTACCCAGGTATCTTCCCAATTCAGCAAGCATCAAGCCGATCAATGGAGGATTTATTACAATGTTCTTGAACATTTCACCAACAGTCATTTTCTCAGCTGCTTTTCCGCCTGGCTTAGCCAAACCGTGGAATCCGTAATCTTTAGTGAGGAAGAACAGCGCGTAATATGTAACGATCATGAATGATACACCAATAACAGTAGTCAAAGTATATCCCATGGCTGGAGTTGTTGACGCTCCCAATGCATTTATCAACTTTGTTCCAAAATATGAAAACGATATAGCTCCCAAAGCATTGAACATTCCTCTGTTGGAAGACATGGAAATTCTTTCTTCACGAACAGTAGTCATAGAGTTGTTCATCGCTATATGGGCTGCATAGAAAATATTCCATACCAAGTGACTTACTATGAATCCAATTGAAATCAACAGTGCTGTCATAGTAGCATTGCTGCTGCTCTTTGTAAACTGCAAAATGAAGAATAGACCTGCAAAAGGTGGTCCAACCAGCAACCATGATCTGTATCTTCCCCATCTCATGTTGCTCTTTTCCAAAATTGCTCCGGCAGTAGGAACCCAAATAATATCAAATATACTGGTGATCATCAAAACCGTTCCTGCCAAGGCTGCTGGAATCAATGCAAAGTCAGTCAAAAACGCTGCGAAGAAAAATACTTCCATGTTAACCATAACTTGGAAACCGAATGATGGCAATCCGTAGAGATTAATGACCGATTTGCTTAAAGCTTTTTCTTGATTCATCTTTTTCTCTCCTTCTCTAAATTAAATTTATATGACGGGATTTTTATACCCCTTCATAATCGTGGTAAACACACATGAAATCGTAACCATTCTGCAAAGAATTTTCTTCTGAATATTATATATCTATAATATTACTGGAAGTCAGTTTTGTCAAGATTTTATTGAAAATAATTACGTATTTTCAACTTAATTAGCCAATTCCCAGTAAACTCAAGGCCACCGGTACCCAAGCTGCTACTATAATGGCAACAAAAACTTGAATGATTGCAGTCACTTTTGGCATATCCTGCATTTTATAATAGCCGGTCATGTAGGTGAGCAGCGGAACGGTATCCAGAGGAAGCAGGTAACAATTCGCAACCGTAAGGCCCAAAACCATCATTGGAAATACAGGTGAGATTCCTATGTTTATAGCCAAACCTACCAAAGGTGCTGACAATAACGGTATCAATGCTGGTGCTACTGGCACGATTATCAGCATGACAAAAACTATTAAACCCACTACAATCCCTATTCCCACTACAGGCAGATCCAGTGTCTGTGGAAAGAAATTAGCTACAAGCCACTGACTTACCCCATTTGATATTAAACCGGAACCAATTGTGATAACGCTGCCTACAAGGAAAAAAGCAGGCCAACTTACACTTGCAATAAATTCATCCCAGGACAGTATTTCAAAGCCGGGTATAAATAATAGTGCAAATCCTACAAGCGATACCACCGTTATATTGAAAACCGGGAACCATGAACCCATAACCCAAAATATAAACATGACTGTCATAAGAAATAAAACGTATTTTTCTTTTGAATCCATTTTTTCAGGCACATCAAGTGAATTGATGTAATCTAAGATGTCTTCTCTGGGTATTTCCACCACTGGATATATCTTCAACATAAGTTTCCATGCAAATGGCAACACCACAGCAACTATGGGGATCCCTATGATCATCCACTGAAGAAAAGTTACTGTTGTTCCAGTCAAATCTTCCAGAAAACTGAGAGTCATAAGATTTAGGGAAGATCCCGCAGGTGTCATCATCCCACCGATCATTCCAGCTACCGGAAGAGCAATCATAAATGTCTTCCCAGTCTTTCTTCTATCTTCTTCCTTCTGATAAATTTGCAGGAAGCCCAGTACTATGCTGATAAATACTGCTGTAGCTGCAACGTTGGAAATTACCGATGATACCACTGCAGTAGTTATCATCAAAGCTAACAGTACCCTTTTTACATTTTTTCCAAAAGCCTTTATCAGAGTTTTTAACAATCTGTTTGACAACGGTACTTTAGTCAGGGCCCTCGAAATTCCAAATGACGCCAATACAAAAAATACTATGGGATTGGTGAACCCCGACAAAGCAGCAGGTACCGATTCAACCGATTTGAAAATAACCAATAATGGTATGCTGAGTAAGCAAGTCACACCAATGGGTATCGGTTCGGTTATCAAAAGTATTATTACTGTAAGCAAAATCCCCAGTGTGTTTCGACCTGCTATCGAAAGTCCCTCCGTAGCAGGCATTAAATTCATACCCACTAAAATCATTGCTGCTAAAATTAAACCGACTAACTTAGATTTTTTCATGTGATCCTCCTTGTTTAATTTTTCACCTTTCTTTACATATATAAATATTTCATATATAATTGTTTATATAATTTTCTATTTTGTTATATGTATATAATATTGCGACGTCTAAATTTTATTACAAATTGTAAAGCATGTCAATGTTCTAAAATCAAATAATCTTATATTCGATTAGTGCACTAATTAAAATACGGGGGAAATACGATGGCTCAATACAAAAAAGGGATGGAAACAAAACAAAAGATCATCAACTCAAGCAAAAAACTATTTTATCAAAACGGTTACGAAAAAACGTCATGCAAGGCAATATGCGATGATGCAGGAGTCAATGTAGGCTTGATTCCATATTACTTTAAAAACAAGAATAGAATAGCGTCCATCATTTATACGTATTTTTTGATCGATGTTAAAGATATGGTTCAAAAAATTCTTGTAGAGAAAAATATTCCTTACGAACTTAAATATGCAACAGCAGTAGAAAACTGGGTATACATGTCCCTTCTTTTAAGCGATGATAACTATAAAAGATTTTATTACGAAATATGCCGAGCCAACGTACTGATCGACGAAAATACCAGAGTAGTTGAATTCTTCTACAAGTTGCATAACAACAAATACCGTCTGGGTTTTACCGCCAATGAAATCAAACTTATCCGTGTAGTTTCTTCTGCAGCCTCCATGGGTCTAGTAGAGAAGTACGTGCAAGGTTACTTCGATATGGAACTTGATGATTTGATCGCTTATAAGATCAGGGTCATGTACAAGGAAATGGATATGACAAAAGACGTGGTGGACGATATAATCGAAAAATCTTATAAAATATTCAAGGAAGATATCAACATAGCTCTAAAGGAAAATTTTAGACTTTACAGAACTTAATAAAAAGAACCGTGGCTGACAATTGTCAGCCACGGTTCTTCTATTATTTTATATTGCTTTTTCCGCTGAGGAATATGTCTACTTCTCTTGCTGCCAGCTTACCCTCCTGAATCGCCCAGACTATTAAACTCTGGCCTCTTCTAGCATCTCCTGCAGCAAAAACTTTTTCTTCATTCGTTTCAAAAATTTCATACTCTGCGGCAATGTTGGTTCTTTGGTCTCTTTCTATGTTCAATTGATCCATAATAGTATCCTCCGGGCCTAAAAATCCCATTGCCAGCAAGACCAAGTCTGCTTTCCAGACCTTTTCTGATCCGGGAACTTCTCTGGGAATCATTCGCCCGCTTTCATCTTTGATCCATTCAACCTGTACAGTGTGTAATTCTTTTATTTCGTTTTTTTCATTTCCTATGAGTTTTTTGGTATTTATCAGATATTTCCTTGGGTCCCCTCCATAAAGGCTTATCGCCTCTTCCTGGCCATAATCGACTTTAAGCTTCTTAGGCCACTCAGGCCATGGATTAGATTCTTCCTGCCTTGATTCAGGGGGCTCAGGCATGATTTCAAACTGCACTACGCTCTTGCAACCATGTCTAATAGACGTTCCTACACAATCCGTACCCGTATCTCCGCCACCGATAATTATCACATCTTTGCCTTTCGCACTAACGTACTTTCCGTCGCCAAGATCTGAATCCAAAAGACTCTTTGTATTTCTGCTTAAAAAGTCTACTGCAAAGTGAACACCTTTCAAATCTTTTCCCGGTACGTTTAGACCCCTTGGTTTGGTAGCTCCAATGCACAATACTACAGCATCAAAGTCATTTAGAATTTTTTCGGCAGAAATATCCACTCCTATTTCTGTATTCAATACAAATTCAATTCCCGAGTCCCTTAAGACAGCGATTCTCCTGTCCACAAAACGCTTTTCGAGTTTCATGTTCGGTATCCCATACATGAGAAGTCCTCCAGGCCTGTCACTTCGTTCAAAGACAGTTACATTGTGCCCCGCAGCATTCAAATAATAAGCAGTAGATAATCCGGAAGGTCCTGAGCCTACTACTGCAACCTTCTTGCCAGAACGTTTGGGTTTTATCGGTTTTACCCAACCCTCGGCAAATGCAGTCTCAATTATCTCATATTCAATATTGCTAATAGTCACAGACTCCATCTGATATCCCTCTGTGCACGAACCTTCACATGGAGCTGGACATACCCGGGAAGTAAATTCAGGAAATGGATTTGTTCTAACTAATCTTTTATATGCTTCAGACCATTGACCTCTATATACTAAATCGTTCCATTCAGGAATCAGATTTCTGACCGGGCAACCAGAGGCCATTCCTGCCAATAGAACTCCTCCATGACAAAACGGTATTCCACAGTCCATGCATCTGGCTCCCTGGATTCTCATTTCATCCTTGGACAATGACACTTTGTATTCATTCCAATCCTTTATTCGTTCCTCAGGAGGTCTTTTTTTGGATTCACTTCTTTGATATTCTAAAAATCCTGTTGCTTTTCCCATCATTCACCCTCCTATTTTCCGCTTGTATTGGAAACATTCTTGTAAATTTCTTCAAAAGCGACCATTACAGCTTCATCACCTGTCATACCAGCATTGTGAGCTTTTTCGATATTTACAAGCATTCGCTTGTAATCTACGGGAATGACTTTGGTGAATCTGGCGCTGTAACTTCCCCAATCTTTTAAAACCTTTTCTCCCAGCGGACTGTCCGTACATTCCACATGCTTTTCTATCATGGATTTTAAGTCTTCGAGTTCCTCCGAAGAGTCGATTTTTTCAAGATTGATCATGGCCTTGTTGCAATAAGTTTCATCCAGATCCATTACGTAGGCTATTCCACCAGACATTCCTGCTCCAAAGTTTCTTCCGGTTTTACCTAGGATCACAACTTTTCCACCGGTCATATATTCGCATCCATGATCTCCCACGCCTTCAACAACAGCGTTCATACCACTATTTCTGACACAAAATCTTTCACCGGCTATTCCGTTGATATAAGCAGATCCTTCAGTTGCACCATAGAAAGCTACGTTTCCTATCAATATGTTGTCCTCGGGAGCAAAATCGGAATTTTTGTGGGGATAGACTATTATCTTTCCACCTGACAATCCCTTTCCTATATAGTCATTTGCGTCTCCCTCCAGTTCCAAAGTCATTCCTTTTGGTATAAATGCTCCAAAACTCTGTCCTGCAGAACCTACAAATCCTACTTTTATTGTATCTTCGGGCAAGCCTGCCTCACCGAATCTTTTGGTGATTTCGCTACCGATGACTGTACCTACCACCCTATTTGTATTATTGATCTTTAATTTCGCCCTGATGGATTTTCGATTTTCCAGAGCTGGTTTACACATTCTGAGCAATTTCTGCATATCCATGGATTCTTCCAGATTATGATTTTGTTCCTGAAGATTGAATCTGCCGGTATCACTTTCTACAAAAGGTTGATATAACAGTGAAGACAAGTCGAGCCTGCCCGCTTTCCAGTGATCCACATTGTCCTTAGGTCGCAATCTGTCCGATCGTCCAACTACGTCTATTATTCTTCTAAACCCTAACTTTGCCATAATCTCGCGCATTTCCTGGGCTATGAATCTCATGAAATTTTCAACATATTCCGGTTTCCCGGTAAAGTTTTTTCTCAGATTTTCATCTTGTGTTGCCACCCCCACTGGACAAGTGTTCAGGTTGCAAACTCTCATCATTATACAACCTAAAACAATTAGCGGGGTCGTCGCAAAACCGAATTCTTCGGCACCAAGCATTGCTGCTACGATAACATCTCTTCCTGACAAGAGCTTTCCGTCCGTTTCAAGAACCACTCTATCTCTCAACCTGTTTAATAGAAGTGTTTGGTGGGTTTCCGCCAAACCAAGTTCCCAAGGCAGTCCTGTATTTCTTATACTCGTTCTTGGTGATGCCCCTGTTCCACCGTCGTAACCGCTTATAAGAATGACATCCGCCTTTCCTTTCGCAACTCCGGCTGCAATCGTACCAACTCCTACTTCCGAAACCAGTTTGACATTGATTCGAGCATTTCTGTTTGCATTCTTTAAATCGTGTATCAATTCCGCCAAATCCTCGATTGAATAAATATCGTGATGAGGCGGCGGAGAAATCAATCCCACCCCTGGAGTGGAATGCCTGGTTTTGGCTATTGAAGGATAAACCTTTCTCCCCGGCAATTGTCCACCCTCGCCAGGTTTAGCTCCCTGAGCCATCTTTATCTGAATTTCCTGTGCATTAACAAGGTAACTGCTTGTAACACCAAATCTTCCTGAAGCAACCTGTTTTATGGCACTGCATTTGGTGTCTCCATTTTCCATGATTTTGAATCTTTCAGGATCCTCACCACCTTCACCGGTGTTGCTTTTCCCCCCAAGCCTGTTCATGGCTATGGCCAGACACTCGTGAGCCTCTTTGCTTATTGAACCGTAAGACATGGCGCCGGTTTTGAACCTTTTGACTATTGAGTCTACTGATTCCACTTCCTCGATGGGTATGGCATCTCCCTGTCTGAAATTAAAGTCAAGTAAATGTCGGAGAGTATAGATCTCTTCATTGTTGATTTTCTGAGAATATGCCTTATATAAATCATAATCTCCTTCTCTACATGCCTTCTGAAGCATATAAACAGTTTCAGGATTATAAAGATGTATCTCGCCATCGTCCTTGCATTGGAAATATCCGCCTACCTCTAAAGTATCCTTGTACATGTAGTTATCTGAATACGCACTCTCGTGTCGCATCTGATTTTCCACAGCTATTTCCTTCAGTCCGATTCCCTCTAATCTGGAAGGTGTCATTGTAAAGTATCTATCCACCAAATCCCGCTTTAAGCCTATCGCTTCGAAAATTTGTGCACCGTGATAACTTCTGACGGTTGAAATTCCCATTTTGGTAAGCACTTTAAGAATTCCTTTAACTGAGGCTTTAATAAAATTGTCCTTGCCTTCCTGCAAAGTTTTACCTTCCAAAAGATCTTTTTTCCATAAATCTGCAATAGTTTCGTAAGCCATGTAAGGATTAATGGCAGTTACGCCGTAGCCCAGCAAAGTACAGAAATGATGTACTTCCCGCGGTTCTCCTGATTCTAGAACGATACCTACTCTGGTTCTGATCTCACGCCTTATAAGGTGATGATGAAGTCCAGAAGATGCCAGCAAAGCAGGTATACCCGCCAGTTTTTCATTCACACCTCTATCTGATAGTATAAGGATATTTGCTCCATCCTCAATAGCCTTGTCCGCCTGCTTAAAAATTCTATCCAAAGCTCTCTCCAAGGCTTTCTCCCCACCATAAGGATTATAGAGCATGGATATGGTAACTGACTTCATTCTATTGGTGTTCAGCTTCTTGATGGTGTTTAATTGTTCATTGGTTAGTATTGGGTGCTCAAGAAAAATACAGTTGGTTGTCTCGTCTTTAGGATTTAGCAGATTCCCTGTAGCTCCCAGAAGGATGCTGCTTGATGTGACTATTTCTTCTCTAATTCCGTCGATGGGTGGATTTGTAACCTGAGCAAACAACTGTTTGAAGTAGAGATACAACATTTGTGGTTTTTCGGACAACACTGCCAAGGGCGAATCCATTCCCATGGATCCAATCGGATCTGTACCTTCTGTGGCCATGGGTAGAATATTTTTTAAAATATCTTCAAATGTATATCCAAATGCCTTTTGTTGCTGAATGAGATCTTCTCTGATCGATGTTTCCTTTTCAACTTCAACCGGCAAATCCTTCAGGTCGCTTATGTGTTCTTTTATCAATTGTTCGTATGGATGCAATAAAGCCACGTTTTTCTTTATTTCTTCATCTGAAATTATTCTTTTCGCCTGGGTGTCGATCAAAAGCATCTTACCCGGTTCCAGCCTTCCTTTATATTTAACATTTTCGGGTTTGATTTCAAGGACCCCGACTTCTGATGCCAGTATCACCTTGTCATCTTTGGTCACGTAATATCTTGAAGGTCTTAACCCGTTTCTATCCAAGACACCACCTATTACCGTACCATCGCTGAATCCCATGGCCGCAGGACCGTCCCAGGGTTCCATTAAAAAATTATTGAATTCGTAAAAGTCTCTTTTCTCCTTGGTCATCATGTTGTTCTTCTCCCAGGGTTCGGGAATCATCATCATAACCGCATGGGGTAGAGATCTACCAGTCAAATACATGAATTCAAGGCTGTTGTCGAACATAGAAGAGTCACTGCCCGTTTCATCGACTATTGGAAAGACCTTGTCAATTTCTTCAAAATGGGATGAATCTATACATTTTTGTCTGGCTTTCATCCAGTTCACATTACCTCTGATGGTATTTATCTCTCCATTATGAACGATGTATCGGTTTGGATGAGCCCTCTCCCAGCTTGGAAATGTATTGGTACTGAATCTTGAATGAACCATGGCAAGTGCTGAAACAAAATCTAAATCAGACAAATCCAGGTAAAATCTTCGAAGTTGTGAAGCAGTCAACATACCCTTGTAAACTATGGTTTTTGACGACAAGCTGGCAACATAAAAAGTTCCACCCATTTCATCACACATTGGGACGATGGTTTTCTCGGCCCTTTTCCTAATCACATAAAGCTTTCTTTCAAATTCCAATGAATCATCAATGCTTTCATCTTTCTTGATAAAAACTTGAATGAATCTGGGCATGACTGCTCTGGCTCCATCCCCGACTCTAGTCTTGTCTATGGGAACTTCTCTCCAACCCAGGATTTCCTGTCCTTCTTCTTTGACGATTTTTTCAAAAATTTCGATTTGAGTCTTCCTGAAATCATCATAACGGTGGGCAAATATCATACCCACGCCATAATCACCTTCTTTAGGAAGGTCGAAACCCAAAACTTCACACTCTCTCTTAAAAAAGTCGTGAGGTATTTGCACCATAATTCCTGCACCATCACCGGTGTTTTCATCTGCCCCACTGGCTCCTCTGTGATTCAGGTTTTCCAATACAGTCATGGCATCGTCAATTATATCGTGGGATCTTTCTCCCTTGATGTTGACTACAAATCCCATCCCACACGCATCATGCTCAAATAAAGGGTCGTAGAGACCCTGCTTCTTTGGCAAATTATTGTAATTCATAGCACACCTCACCTTATTTTGAATTTTCAGAATATTTCATTTTCATGATATTATACTGCTATTGACGGATTATTACAAATATTTTTTGCTTGAAATCAGTTACATTTTTCTCCCATAAAATTAGGGTCGTCAAATGACGACCCTATCCACCCAGATAAGCTTTTCTTATTTCTTCCTTGTTCATCAGTTCCTTGGCATCTCCCGAAGTAACTATTTTGCCCGTTTCCAGAACATATGCCCTATTCGCTATTTGAAGTGCTCTATTAGCGTTCTGCTCTACCAGAAGTATAGTAGTTCCAGCTTTGTTGATATCTTCGATAATGTTGAAGATCTCATCAACCAAAATAGGTGCCAAGCCCATTGAGGGTTCATCCATAAGCAATATTTCCGGTTTGGACATCAATGCGCGACCTATCGCCAGCATCTGCTGTTCTCCGCCACTAAGGGTACCTGCTATCTGGTTTTTTCTCTCTTTAAGTCGTGGAAATCGGCGAAATACCGTTTCCATGTCTTTTTGCTGTTCATCTTTGGAGTCTTTTCTTATGAAAGCTCCCATTTCAAGGTTTTCCAAAACCGTCATTTGAGAGAATATCCTTCTGCCTTCAGGTGCATGAGCCATGCCCATTTTTATCATATCATGCGGTTGAATGCCTTTTATATCATTGCCCTTAAGAATTATAGATCCGTTTGCCGGCTTTAAAACTTTTGACAAAGTCTTAAGTATGGTTGTTTTTCCTGCTCCGTTAGCTCCTATCAAAGTAACGATTTCTCCTTTTTTAACTTCGAAGCTTATATTCTTGATAGCATGGATTTTTCCGTAATACACATCGATATTCTGTACTTGAAGCATCTTTTCCTCCTATTCTCCCAGGTACGCCTTTATGACATTAGGGTCGGATTTAATTTCTTCCGGAACGCCTCTCGCTATGATTTTGCCATAGTCTATAACCGTAATTTTTTCACATATGCCCATAACAAGGCTCATATCGTGTTCAATAAGTAATATTGCGATGCCGAACTTATCCCTTATGAAGTGTATAGTTTCCATCAATTCCTTGGTCTCATACGGATTCATACCTGCCGCAGGTTCATCCAACATGAGGATTTTTGGTTTTGTTGCCAATGCTCTGGCAATTTCAAGCTTTCTTTGTTTTCCATAGGGCAGATTTTTTGCCAAAGTATTAGCATACATTTTCATATCGAATATGTCCAGTAGATCCATTGCATTTTCCTTGGCCACGCTTTCTTCTTTCCAAAATGCCGGAAGCCTGAACAAACCCTGCATCAAATTGTAGTTCATTTGATTATGATATGCAATCTTTACATTATCCTCAACTGTCAATTCTTTGAAAAGTCTTATATTCTGGAAAGTTCTCGCAGCGCCCATTTCGACGATGTCGTAGGGTTTTTTGCCTACCACACTTTTCCCATCGAGATTTATAGTACCTTCAGTCGGCAGATATACCCCAGTGAGCATGTTGAAGACGGTGGTTTTGCCTGCACCATTTGGTCCGATCAAGCCTACCAGCTCATTTTGTTCGATATTAATGTTAAACCCGTCAACTGCTGTCAAACCTCCAAATTTAATCGTCAAGCCATTAACTTCCAATAGCGCCATCTATTTGCCACCTCCATTCAAATCGTCCCCTGAAGCGTCTCTCTTCATTTTTTTCATAAATCCTTTAGGTGATGACATTAAATTCTTCAATGAAAATTCAGCCGTTCCAAATATGCCCTGTGGCCTGAAAATCATCATTACAACCAATACAAACGAATAGATCAAAAGTCTGTACTCAGAAAAATTTCTCAACAGTTCAGGCAAAGATGTCAAGACTGCGGATGCAAGAATGGTTCCCGTGAGACTTCCCATTCCACCCAGAACAACTATGACTACTATCTCAACGGATTTCATAAAGTTAAAAATCGACGGATCAAGGTAAGCCATATAATGGGCGAATAGTCCGCCTCCTATACCGGCAAAAAAAGCCGAGATGGTAAAGCCCAAAGCCTTGTATTTAACTGTATCGATACCAACAGCTTCAGCAGCTATCTCATCCTCCCTTATAGATATGATAGCTCTTCCATGTCTCGACCTGATCAAAGCATATAAAAAAGCCAAGACAACAACTGCTATCCAATAAGCATTAGTGAAATTTGCAATTTTCGGTATTCCTGAAAGTCCTTGGGCTCCTCCCGTGAATTTTAGATTGTTTATGACGACCCGAATAATCTCTCCAAAACCCAGAGTTATTATGGCAAGGTAGTCTCCTCTCAATCTCAAGGCCGGCAAACCAATCAAATAACCTATAATACCTGAAATCAACCCTCCAAACAACAAGGCTGTTCCCAAATGCATGATCACCGGTAATTCGAGACTCCTTAAATAAATAGAAAGCAGTGCCGATGAGTAAGCACCTACAGCCATGAACCCGGCGTGTCCCAAAGCCAGCTGGCCTAAAAATCCAAGTGTCAAATTCAGACTTCCTGCAACGATGATGTTGATGCATATGAATACGATTATTCCCTGATAATATCGGTTTATCACATTCCCGTTCATCAAAAGCTTCAAGATGACAAAAAATATAATGACTGCACCGAGATTGAATAAATAATTTTTCTTGTTGTTAAAATCCATACGTCACACCTTCTCCCTGACGTTTTTACCCAAAATCCCTGTGGGTTTCACAGATAAAACCAAGATCAATATCCCAAATACAATGGCATCTGCCCAACGACCCGAAATGTAGGCTTTCGCAAAAGTTTCAACAAAGCCCAATATAAATCCTCCGATCATTGCACCCGGAATTATGCCTATCCCGCCAAGTACGGCTGCGACGAAAGCCTTAAGACCCGGCAAAACACCCAAAGTCGGTGCTACCTGCGTATATGCCAATGCGTAAAGGATACCTCCCAAGGCGGCCAAAGCCGATCCTATGGCAAATGTAAGAGTTATTGTACTGTTTGCATTTATACCCATCAATGTAGCCGCTTCCTTGTCTTCGGAGACTGCTCTCATTGCCTTTCCAGGTTTGGTTTTACTGATAAAAAAAGTTAGCAGGATCATAAATACTACAGACACAGTAAAGGTTATTATGGTTATGTTGCTGATTTGTATGCTTCCAATATTAATAGGGGTTGTAGGAATTATTCTGGGCATTACTTTCGGATCCGCTTTGAATATCACCAAAGCGAGATTTTGCAAAAACAAGCTCATGCCTATTGCTGTTATCAGTGCGGAAATCCTTGGAGCCTCTCTCAAAGGTTTGTATGCCACTCTCTCTATAGCCATCCCCAACAAGGCAGATCCAACCATGGAGATCAAAAATACAGCCCAAACAGGCATGCCCGCAGAGGCTGCCAAAAAAGCAAAATAAGCCCCCATCATCATAACTTCCCCATGGGCGAAATTTATAAGTTTGATAATTCCGTAAACCATCGTGTATCCAAGTGCAATCACGGCATAAATGCTGCCTATCTGAAGTCCGTTAATCATCTGCTGTATAAAAATCACAGGATGTCCTCCTCTCTCCTTAAATTAATATAGGAGAGATAATCTCTCCTATATTATCCATTATTCTTTTTTTATTTCATTATTTATTATTTAGCTGATATTTTTTCTTCCAAGACATGCTTTCCGTCAACTATTTTGATTATTGCAATATTCTTGTTGTCGGCATCACCCTCATCATTAAAGCTGATCGGGCCTGTAACACCAGTGTATTCAACTTCAGCCAAAGCATCGATAATTGCTTGAGCATCTGTTGAACCTGCATTCTTGATTGCTTCAACCATGATATAGGTTGCGTCATAACCTAGCGCACCCAGCGCATTAGGATCTTTATCATAATTTTCCTTGAAAGTCGCGATAAAGTTTTGAACGATCGCATCCGGGTCATCTTTTGCAAAGTGGTTCACAAAATAGTAACCTTCTACTTGCTCTGCATAGTCGATCTCAACGCTATCCCAACCGTCAACTCCTACAGCTGTCTGTTCGATTCCCAAATCTCTCATCTGAGTTGCTATCAAACCTACCCTGTTGTAGTAATCCGGAAGAAAAATCACATCTGGATTTGCACTTTTGATTTGAGTCAGGTAAGTGTTAAAGTCTTTAACGTCGCTTGTATAAGCATCGTAGTATACTACCTCAAGACCTGCTTCTTCGACTGCTGCTTTGTAAGCTTCCGCTATACCTTCAGAGTAAGCGTCGTCACTATTGTACAATACGGCCACTGATTTAGCTTCCAAAGATTCGATGCTGAAAGCTGCTGCAGCTGAGCCTTGATATGGATCAAGGAAGCACGCTCTGAATATTGAAGGTGCCCCTATTGTTACATCTGCACTTGTAGCTGTAGGAGTAAGCATAGGCATGTTATCGGCAATTGCCAACTCTTTAACTGCCAGTGTTTCACCGCTTATAGTTCCACCTATGATCGCCACTACTTCATCTTGGTCTTTCAATCTGTTGTAGATATTTACCGCCTCAGCCTTGTCAGCTTTTGTGTCATAATCGAAAATCTCGATCATTTTCCCATCTACACCGCCTGCTGCGTTGATTTCTTCAACAGCAAGCTTTACACTGTCAACCACGGCAGTCCCGTAAGATGCCACTTCGCCTGAAAGCGGTCCGAAAACACCGATTTTTATAGTCTCGGCTTCATCCCCTCCGCCACAAGCTGCGAAAGCAAATACCGACGCTACCAACATCAAAGCGACAGCAATTTTCAAAAATTTCTTTTTCATTCCTTTTCCCCCTTGTACATTCTCATGTAATTTAGATATTATCTTAATATAAATTTTCTGAAAATTCAAGCTTTTTTTATACATTAAACTATGTATAAAAAATAACAGCCAAAAGAAAAACGGAAAATCCGTTTTCATCTTTTAAACACCCGTCTAAAATCAGAATGAATTTTCCGCTTCGATTATTATTTTATCCAAAACTTCTTTAACTGTAGAAATTTTGTCTATCTTCGTGACGTTGCTGCCACAAAATATCAATCCGTTCTTTACATCTCCCTGTACCGCAGCTATCAAAGCATCTGATATGCAATACTGGGTTGTTGCGGGATTGCAGTGTCCTATGCATCTATAGCATTTATCTACAGGAATTCGTTGGGATTCCAGCTTTTCTATCAGTTCATTCCTAATTGCCCTTCCCGGCAATCCAACCGGGCTTTGCACGATCACAACATCCTTTTCTTTTGCATCCACGTATGCCAACTTGAAGTTCTCATGAGCATCGCATTCCTCAGTGGCCACTAATGGTGTTGATATCTGAACTCCCGCTGCTCCTTCACTTATATACTTTGCCACGTCTTTCCCATCGAAAATTCCACCTGCAGCAATTACCGGTATTTTCTTGTCATACTTCTCTTCTATGGGTTTAAGGCTAGTAATCACATCCTTCAGGATAGTCGAAAGATCTGCAGGTCCCTTTTCCATTTCTTCAGCTGTAAATCCTAAATGTCCTCCTGCTTCCGGTCCTTCCACTATAATCGCATCGGGAACATAATTGTAATTTCTTATCCATAACTTCGCCATTAAACCTGCTGCTCGCCCCGAAGATACTATCGGAATGATTTTTGTCTTGGTCCCTTCCACGTATTTAGGCAAGTCCTTGGCCAATCCTGCTCCTGAAATAATGATATCAATTTTTTCTTTTACCGCAGCCTCGATGAGTTCTTTGTATTGAGTTGCAACAGTTAAAATATTGATGCCGATTATTCCTTTTGGAGCGATTTCTCTGGCTTTTCTGATTTCATTTTTTATCGCTCTTATATTTGCAGCCAAATTATTGGACTTGAAATCTTCTTCCCTAAAACCTGTCTGCACACCTGATATTATACCTATACCTCCTTGAGCCGCAACTGCTCCCGCTAAATTTGATAGAGATACACCTATTCCCATCCCACCTTGGATTATTGGAATTTTTGCTACTAAGTCACCTATGACCAACTCGGGTAATTTCATTTTATCAACTCCATTAATGTTTTGATTTTCAAATATTTTGATAATCAAATAATATTCCAAATAGGAATTATTGTCAATAATAAAAAAGGCATCCTCTATTAATTAATGGATACCTTTTTTTAGAAATCAGATTCCCTTCATATATTGATCCATGGCAGTCGCAACCTTTTTTGAATAATAAACGGCTTCCACAACTGTCTTGGCACCTAAAACCACGTCTCCGGATGCATACACCCCTTTTCTAGTGGTTTCTCCGTTCTCATTTACCACTACCAGACCTTTCTTGTCTACGTCAAGACCACTGGTGGAAGAAACTATCCTGCTTCTAGGTCCCTGACTAACTGCAATAATTATTGAATCACACGGATGGAATATTTTTTCTTCCGTATTTGTATCCATAAACCAAACCCCTTCATCCGTTATTTCCCGGGGTGTTCTGTTGTAGATAAATTCAACACCTTCAATGGATGCATAGTCCATTTCTTTCTTGCTTGCAGAAGCCACGTCTCGCCGTGCAAAAACAGTAACTTCTCTCGCACCTTTTCTGAGTGCTGTCCTTGCTACATCCATGGCCGCATTGCCGGCACCAATGACCAGAACCTTGTCACCCAGATTGTAAACGTCGGGATTGGTCAAATAATCTATGGCATAATGAACATGGCCAAGGGTCTCACCCTTGATGTTCAGTGTGTTGGGTTTCCAGACTCCCGTCCCTATAAAAACCGAACTGTAACCGTCTCTGAAGAGGTTGTCCACGCTCATTCCTTCTCCAATAGATGTATTTGGTCTGATTTTTATGCCCATATCCTGCATTTTTTCGTATAATTGATCAAGTATTTTTTTTGATAATCTGAATTCAGGAATTCCGTATCTGAGTACTCCTCCAATTTTTTCTCTGGCTTCAAATACGGTCACATCATAACCCTTTTGAGCCAGTATTATCGAGATAGTCAATCCCGCAGGCCCCGATCCGATTATGGCAACTTTTTTCCCCAACCTTTCTCCCGGATTCAGTTTGACTTTGTCAAAATAATTTTCAGAGATAAAATTTTCGATACTAGAAACATGTATCGGTGTTCCTTTTTTGTTTAATATGCAGTGACCTTCGCATTGTCTTTCGTGATCACAAATAAGAGAGCAGACAAGAGACATGGGATTGTTTTTAAAAAGCATCTCACCTGATTCATTTATCTTTCTGTCCAACAATAGCGAAATCATCTCTGGTATTGGCGTATTTACAGGACACCCCTCTACACAAAGAGGCTTTTTGCATTGTAGACAGCGTTTGGCTTCATCTATAACGTGCAACGGCATTTGTGCCCCTCCTTTTAATTGATAATGTTTATCAGTATAACAATTATGGTTGCATTTGTACAGTGAACCAAATAATTTTGCCAGCTGTTATCCTTTACAAAATAATAAATCTTAAGATATCTGTTCAAAAGCCAGATCAAGCCCCTCAATCTTCTTGGTTTATATCAGGAACTATGATCTTTATTCCTCCTTTTATCATGGAAATTTCCAAAGGAAGACTCGGACCCTGTTCTCCATCCAAATCAGTAATGTTGCGACAATAATTTCCAGTACAAGAAATTTTTATGTTATCACTTTTAAAATAGATTATATGTTTGTTATTTTTATAGTTTCCCATCAGGATCTGAGCGAATATCAAAGACAATTCATTAAGTTGACAACTCTTGATCCCCAAAAAATCCAACATTCCATCCTGCATCGATGCTTCAAGCGCCAGGTTTCTGAATCCACCTACACTTCTACCATTTATCACCAAAAACAGTACCAAATCTTCTTCGATAACCCTATCTCTGGTTTCGATCCTTGTTTTCATGGGCTTAAAGTTTGGTAGCTCGCTTATCCCCTTGATGTAATAGGCAACTCGACCCATCATGTTTTTCAGATCTCTTTCCGTAGTGTGGGCTACATCTATAAACAGACCTGCTCCGCATGAGTTCATGAAATGTTCTCCATTTGCCACACCTACATCGAAGGTTTCATATCTCATGTTCAATACAGATTTGATTGCTCCCATTATGTCCTGTGGTATTCCCAGGTTGTAACTTATATCGTTGACCGTACCGGCCGGTATTATACCAAGAGGTATTTCTATATGGTTTTTAAGGATTTGATTGACTGCCATGTTTACAGATCCGTCTCCACCCGCAACAAAAACAGCAGAATACTCTTTAAAATCCTTTCTGCAAAAAACACTCTCGAAATCTTCCTTGTTTCTAGTTCGTATAGGATGAACCTCATATCCGGCTACCTGCATAAAATTTATGAACTGGTCTAAATGTGTGGCAAAACTTTTTGTTCCGGATACCGGATTGTAAATAAGCAGGACCTTTTGATCCATGTCCTCACCCCTTCTATTTTGTCGTATCAACTTATATATTCCCACAAAGCATTACTTAATTCAATAATTAAAAAAAACACATGCATCTATCAAAAAAATGTTACAATAGAAAATCATACGATAAAGGACTGTTATAAATGAATAAAAAAATTGTAATTTTTGATCTGGATGGTACGCTCATTGCTTCTTTGGAGGGGATCATGTACAGTATGAACAGTATATTGACTAAGCATGATTATCCAACACATGAGTTGGACGAATACAGGCTGTTTGTGGGAAATGGTTTGAAAAATCTTGCGATTAAAGCACTTCCGCAAACCTTGGACAACGAAACCGTAGATGTTTATTACAAGGAATTACTTGAATTCTATAGCGATCATTTTGATCATGAAATGCGTTTATACGACGGGATCGAGGAAACATTGAATGTCCTCGTGAAGAGAGGATTCACCTTGGCCATAAACACAAACAAAAATCAGAAAATATCGGAAAAAATAATACACGCATTTTTAAGCCAATGGGATTTCGCACATGTAGTCGGCAGCAATTCATCCCATCCCAAAAAGCCCGATCCTGCCGGGGTATTTAAAATTTTGGAGAAAACAGGTTTTGATAAATCAGAAGCCGTCTATGTTGGAGATACGGGAGTTGATTTGCAGACTGCCAAGAATTCGGGTATAGATTGCATCACAGTTACGTGGGGTTTTAGAAAAAAAGAAGAGCTGGCACCTTTCGAACCAACTCACTTTATTGACAACCCCCAAGATATCTTGGCTTTATTGGATTGATTTTATCTTCAACTTGATAGAGAACAGTTGTTGTGTTAAAATCGTTATATTTAAAACAATAACTTATATGAACATATTAAAATGGAGCTGATAAAATGAAACGGATAACAATTTTAGTAGATGGCATGGCTGATTACCCCATAGAAGAACTGGGCGGATTGACCCCTCTTGAAAAGGCAGACATTCCTGTCATCCATGACCTTGCAAGTAAAGGCGAAGTTGGCCTTGTCGATACTATTCCAACCGGGATGTCACCTGGCAGTGATATAGCAAACCTTTCCGTCATGGGATACGATCCTAAAATTTATCACAAGGGCAGATCACCTTTGGAAGCTGCCAGCATGGGAGTAGACATGACAGATTCAGACGTATCTTTTCGCTGTAATCTTGTGACATTGACTTCTGAAGATGAATACACAGACAAGACTATAATAGACCATTCGGCTGGAGACATTTCAACCGAAGAAGCAGCCGCCTTGATCGAATATTTGAAAGTCCACCTTGAATCCGAGGACTTGAAATATTTCCCGGGAGTAAGTTACAGACACCTTATCCTTTGGAAAAACGGACCTTATGATTTTGATTTGACGCCACCCCACGATATCCTGGGTAAAAAAGTGAAAGATTTTATGCCCAAGGGTCCTTACGGCGATTATATTTCCGGAATGATGAAAAAGTCATTCGATTTACTTAAAAACCACCCCATCAACCTTGCCAGAGTTGAAAATGGCTTGAATCCGGCAAACTCGATTTGGATTTGGGGGGAAGGTAAAAAACCGACGTTGGATTCCTTTCATGAGAAATTCGGTGTAAAAGGTGCAGTCATTTCCGCAGTTGACCTGATACAAGGAATTGGAGTTCTTGCAGGGTTGGACGTCATAAAGGTGGAAGGAGCTACAGGCACTCTCCACACAAATTTTGATGGAAAAGCTGCAGCTGCAATCAAAGGTCTCTCAGAGGGTTATGATTTTATATACCTGCATCTAGAAGCACCTGATGAATGTGGACACCAAGGAGACTTGGAGGGCAAGATAAAATCAATAGAATTGATCGATCAAAAGGTGGTATCGCCCATATTCAATTATTTGTTGAAAACAGATGACGACTTCAAGATCATGATCCTGCCGGATCACGCTACACCCATTGCACTCCGGACCCACACTTCCGATCCTGTTCCTTATTTAATATTTGACAGCACTGAAAAAACCTTCGATCCTGATAGAAAGTTCACTGAAAAATGCGGAAAAGAGTCCGGAATCATTTATGATACTGGCGTATCTTTGTCTCTTTACTTCTTCGATAAATAAACAACAGCTCATGGAACCAAAAATATTTAAAGGTTCTCATGAGCTTTTCTTCTAGTTATCAACAATTCTTTTTCATTTTTGCAGAGTTTCTTGATCTCCGCCTCTCTTTTAGAGGCTTCAGATCTGTTCGGTGAGGTTTCCCAATACTCAAGACTCACCGGTTTTCTAATGCGAGTATACTTGGAGGCTGTCCCTCTATTGTGTTCTTTCAACCGTCTATCCAGATTCGTTGTAATCCCTGTATACAAAGTATTATCTTTACATCTTAGTATATAAACAAAATACATAAATCAATTTTCATTATACATGACGAGAGTAAAATATCCTACATTCCCGGCACCTGCATTATACGTCATTTTTTTATTCATTGACATTCTCACTACATCGATTCCGCTGCCTTCCATCGAGTATTGAATTCTGTCAGGGAACCTGCATTCATCTCCCATAAGGGCTGTACATTCATTACAAACAGTGCATGGCCCTGCTCCCATCACCAATGCTTTTTCGCCTCTTAAAATCTTTCGCAGTTCCTTGGTGCAATTTTCAACGATTTCCATGGATTCCATCATTTCTTTTCTATTTCGTATAGGTACTATTTTAGAAATCATATATCCTTTCTCATACTGAAGAACTCTCTGTTTTCTTTCCGTCTCTGTACCAGCGTTAGGTGGACATGCATGATTTTTCCCAAAACTTCCACATGTATTTTTTTTACATTGATCAAAGACATCTTGCGAAAAGATTATTTCGGAAGGTTCCAGTTCTTTGAATTCATCATACCCCATTTTTACAAATGCTTCTTCCAGACTCTTACATTCCATGTTATCCCTCATTCGATATTTTTTATCCTGCTCATAAGCATTTCATCAGCAAATCTACCGTTTCGTATTGCTGCCTTTCGCTTTATCCCCTCTACTTCAAACCCGACCTTTTGATAAAGATTTATGGCCTTTTCGTTATCGGCAAAAACTTCCAGTTCCAGCCTTGTCAGCATTAGCCAGTCATCAGCAAGCTCGATTATGGCCTCTATCAATTTCCTACCGATGCCCATACCCTGATAGTCCGTGTGCACCATTAATCCAATGGAACCCGAATGTCGCATCCTTGGAAGTGGATTCAAATGCAATCCACCGGTTCCTACAATGAGTTCTGTAGACCGATCTTTTTTTAATACTGCTACATATTGGTGTCTCAAGTCATCCTGTTTTAGAATATAATCCTCTGTCTTCAAAATCGTTTCCGTAGGGAGTCCCAGAATATTTTCCATGATCCCTTCCATTCTGCGCAACTCGTTGACTTGCTCTGCATCTTCTTTCTTAATAGGTCTTATAGCTAATTCCATCTTAAAACCCCCATTATTGTAATTAACATCCCTTATTAAAATTATAATCCAGTAAATGCAAGACTACAAGGAAAAATTGACCGAAGGTCTTGTTCCCACGGTCAATTCTCTATTATTTTTTATTTTTTATTTTCCACCTGGAAAGGTCTGCCTTCCCAATTTCTCATTATTACCTTGTCTTTTCCCATGTACAACAAGTAGTTTGGCATTATTGGTGTTTTTCCCAAACCTTCGCTTCCATTAACGATGTAAGTAGGTATGGCCATACCTGAAGTCCTTCCTCTAAGTGACTCCATTATTTCCATTCCCTCTTCCATATTCACCCAGAAATGCGAAGTTCCTTTAACAGTCTTGGGATGGAAGATGTAATACGGTTTGACTCTGATTTTCAGAAGTTGTTGATTCAGCTTTCTCACTACAAACGGATCATTGTTGACTCCATTCAGCAACACCATCTGATTGCCCAATGGAATCCCAGCATTAGCCAACATCTCGCAGGCCGCTTTTGATTCATTGGTAATTTCTCTTTGGCTGTTGAAATGAGTATTTACGAATATCGGATGGTACTTCTTTAGTATTGAAACCAATTCGGGAGTGATCCTTTGGGGCAAAGTAACGGGTGTTCTAGTCCCAAATCTTATTATTTCCACATGTTCTATACTTCGCAATTCGGAAAGCAACCAGTCAATGGTTTGATCCGACAACATAAATGCATCGCCACCGGTGATCAAAACATCTCGTATTTTTTTATGTTCTCTAACATACTCAATGGCTTTTGCTATCTTTTCTCTGGATTCATTTACGTCATGTTCACCTATCATTCTTCTTCTCTGGCAGAATCTGCAATACATGCCGCACATATTTGTTACTTTAATTATCAGCCTGTCAGGGTATCTTCTAGTGATCAACTCTACAGGCGACCATCCTGCCTCGTCCATTGGATCCAAATCACCTGCCTCATCCATTTCCTCGTAACAGGGTATAGCCTGTTTTCTCACAGGACAGTTGGGATCATCTGGATCGATCACCGACATATAATAGGGCGAAATAGCATACCTGAACTTATCTCCAACCTCTTTTATTTTATTTTTCTCATCATCGCTGAGATCTAAAATATCACCTATGTCATCAACTGTCTCAAATCGGTTGTTGAGTTGCCAACGATAATCATTCCACTGTTCTTCTGTAGCGTTGAACTTCTTTAATATTTTTTCCTTTTGCTTTTGAATTTTTTCAGCATCTTCTATGCCGGTTTTTATTGAATTTTTAACGTTCTCGTATTCTTCAATGCTGTGTTCCAATTTCTCAAATCTGTCTTCATCGTAATTCATCAAATCTTGTATTTGCATGCTAATCCTCCTTCTCTTTAACGCAAACCATGTATATTACAACAATAAAAAAAGTCCAAACCGCTTGGCCGGACTGCTTGAAGGCAAAAAAAGCAAACTGACTTATCCTCCCAAGCTTCCGAGGTTAGCTGTCGGATTCGGACTGAAGAAATAGCCCTATCGAAAAAATCGAATTCACCCCAAAAATTGGTTCCCCCGTATCCTGCCGCAACAGGAATTCAGCATTATTGCTAGTAATATAAAGTTTTATATCTATACAAATATACCATAAATTTACGTTAAAATCAAACCGTCCATTTCAGATAAAACAGAACTGTCGAAAAAAACAGTAATATGGACAGGCACACACCGTTAAAGGACAGCTCCAGGGAATTTATCAATGAAAGGTATTTCTTCTTTTTTAATAAACCCTGGTATATGCCCACACTAATCATGAGAGATGCCGCAAACACCAGAACTTTCAGCCAATAAGACAAGGGATCTACGGCAATTCCCACATCGAATACAATCATTATTACGTTTCTTGCAAAAAGTCCTCCTGCAAGACAGAGAAAACCTAAAAAGACTACCACGGAATTTTTAAACATACTTTCCTTGAATTTAATTGACTTTGGAGAATTCCCCGGAAAAATCTGAGAATACTTGACAAATGAAATTATTGTCCCAAGGTTTATGAAAACCAAGGCATACTCGACCCAACTGCCTTTTGCTCCATAAGCTATCAAGTATTTGGATATGCTTCCATTGAAAAGTGGTGCACCTGTTATTCCAAATATTGCAAATATAGTGGCATACCCCACTGCCGGCATTCTCTTAAGCACACCTCTTATTTCATATATATTTCTGGTCTTGTATTCATCAATTATCATTCCTGCGGTCAGAAACAATGTTGATTTAAATATGGCGTGATTCAATATATGATATACAGATCCCCAGTAGGTTTGCATCTTTCCAACGCTCAGACCCATCATGATCAATCCAATTTGTGACACAGTGTGATATGCGAGTATCAGTTTCAAATCTTTCTGTGTTATAGCCAAAACAAATCCTATGACAGCCGTAATAAATCCTGTAAAAAGAAATAGTTCAGATGTATCGATTGTCGGTGCAAAGGCAATTTGTATCCGTATAAACAAATATACCCCAATTTTGACGTACAAACCCGAAAGAAGCGCAGATACTGAGCTTGGAGCACTTGGTGTGCCATGAGCTTTGGGCAACCAGCTAAAAAGAGGCATCAGTGCACTTTTCAAACTTACTGCAGTTATTATAAATGCATATGGTAGAATTATCACCTCGGGATCGTCAAGATTCTCTACTGCGATTTTAACAGCGTGCAAGTCGATAACACCCAAGCGTTTGTATAAAATCCCCAATCCAAACAGAAAAAATGACATTCCAACAATATTTATCAATAGGTACATAGTACCGTCATAAATCGATCTTCCATCTCTTTTATACATTATCAAAATGCTTATTATTACAGTGGAGACTTCAATCAAAACAAAAATATTAAAAAGATCGTTAGAGAGAAAAATACCAATAATCAGTCCTTCCAGGGACGTAAATAAAAAATGGAATAATCCGTCTGAATATGAATCCTTATAATTAAAAAGCAAGGTCGCTAGAAAAATAAACGTGGTTAAAAACACCATGGATGCCGCAAGCAAATCAGAACGCAGGGTTATTCCCATATAGTCACCCCACCCTCCCACGTTCTGAGTAAATTCTCCCACCGTTCTCACATGATAAAAATTCATCGTTGCACCTGCAAGCATCAGAATGTGCAACAACAGAATCAATTTTTTAGAAATCTTAACAGATAAAATCGTAGCCAGGCTTCCTACTATTACAGGGAATAAAACCAACCAGAATAAATTAATCATCCATCATCCACCTCTTGCTCTAAAGTCATTTCTTATTTGCTTCTCTTTTTTCTAATTTTTTCCCAATTGGTCGAACCATATCTGTGATATAGGTGTATAAACATAGTCAAACCGGCGGCCGTTACTCCAATACCAATGACTATGTCCGTGATCATCAAGGCTTGCGGCAAAGGATCGGCCACTGTAAGGATCCCATTTAGATCTCCTATTGGTGGGGCGCTGGCCTCGTCAACACCTGCCGACACAAAATACAAAATTGTAGCAACCTGCATTATTCCCAGGGATATTATAGATTTAACGATATTTCGTCTTGCTATCAAACCGTAAACACCTAAAAAGAATAAAATTATACTCACATTTTCGCTGTTTATAAATTCAATTAAATCCATCATTTACCACCTTCATAAAAAACAAATCTGAAAAATATTATAGTCAAACCGCTGGCAACTTTTAAACCTATCAACAAATTCATTAAAATCAGGTATGTTAAGTGTACAATTTCAATTCTTGATTGTTCGGACGAAAATAAAAACAATGTCGGTACCATTACAATACAAAAAAAGAGAACTTTTTCAGCAACGCGCAAAGATTTAATTTTTAAATTTTTATCAGGAGAAACCAAATATCTGCTGATAAAAACTGAAGCCAGGATGGCCCCTCCTTGAAATCCGCCTCCTGGACTGGAATGTCCGTTTAGAATTACATAGAAGCCAAACATTATGATCAGTGGATAGATAAGACCGGTCATTCTTGCAATAATTTCTGAATTATTGTTCATCGTCACGCCTCCATGAAAAATTTATGACCGCAGTAACACTTACAAGTAAAATCAGAGTTTCAAAGATACTGTCGAACATTCTGTAATTAAGATAAATTGCAGCAACAGCATTCTCTGCAAAGGTATCTTTTTTAAAATTTTCTATGTAATATTTTGCCGCAGGCGAATCTGCGAAATGACTTGTGTCATTATAAATAAATATAACACTTAGAGCCACCAACATGCAGACCGTAAACACAATTGCTCTTCTTTTCAATTCTTGTCACCTGCCTCGAATTTGATAAACTCTGTTTTCAATAATTCGTTGGGATTCTCACACATGTGCGCTTCCAAGGCATCCAACTGGTAATCTTCCGCATTTCCGTAAAGTCTTACTTGGTCATAATCCTGATGGATCAACAAATCGAAGTTTTCTTCAGCCAAGACTTTTTTATAGTCTTCGGTCGTATAAATTATTTGCGGTTCCATTTCCTTGCGGACAAAAAAGGATTCCACTTCTCTAAGTATTTGGGCTCTACCTCTTATTATGTAACCGTCCCTTATTTGATTGTAGTTCGCATTGGTATAATATATGGTAAACACCCGGTATTTTTTTAAAGCCACCAGGTATAATACCGTGGATATCGCACTTCCTATTACGGCTTCCGCAATTGCTACATCAGGGGCTCCGTACAATAGATAAACAAAAGAACTCACCAATGAAAATATGCCAAGATATATGACAGATCTTCTCAACTTTTGCGTGTTCAATGCTATAAATGCCAAAACCACCATCAATATCAGAAATATCTTCTCAGTCATACTAATTCTCCTTACCCGTTTTATAGCCACTTAAATAAGCCGATCTGGCTATGGCATGGGTTGAAAGCGGATTGGTGATTATTGCCAGCAAACATATCAGCATTATCTTCATGGTAGAGTAACTTATACCAGTCCTAAACATCAAACCTACCATTATCGTCAGAAACCCTACTGTTTCAACTTTGGAAGATATCAAAATCCGCGCATAGAAATCCTTGAATCTAAAAATACCGATGATCCCAAAAATCATAAAACCAAGAGATACAAAAATCAATAAATTTGATATGATGATGTTCATTAAAACTCCCCTTTTTTTTCAACGAACCTGGCTATAAGAATAGTCCCTATGAAGCCAAGAACCGAGTATGCCAAGGCAACATCCATCAAATAAGTCCTTTCAGTCAACACAGCAAGAATAATTATAGACATTATTATTTTGGCCGATATCATGTTCAAACCCAGCAATCTGTCCCAAATCGTCGGGCCAATTATCACCCTGACAAGTACAAGTGCCGTCAAAATAGAGATAACTGTCAAAACAGCTTCCAGAACATTCATTCTCTTATCCCTCCAAGTATTTTCTCAAATTCCGAACATGTTTCAGAATCGATTGCGATAGTTCCGATATTGTCTTTTTCAAAACTCAATATTTTGAGTTTGCTGCCATTTTTGTCTATTGTCACGGTTCCCGGAGTCAAGGTTATGGCGTTTGCCAATAAACATATGGATAATTCATCGTTCAGGCATGAAGTATATTCAGAAATTCGCACATCGTATTCTTTTTTAATAATTTTACCAATGGCGGAGAAGCCTGATTTATAAATTTGAAAAATCAAATATACAAGATATTTGATGACCGATTTAATATTTAGGGAATAGTGATCGACATACTCTTCTTCGAGAAGATAATAATTGGCAAAGAAAATTGAAAAAATTGACAGAATCAGGCCTGTGACGATTTGAGTTGCTCCGGCTTTTTCGTTTAATATTATCCAAATCAAGGTAAAAATAAAAATCATTGAAAAGTACCCTGTGATTTTTTTCATCCAATCATCCTTTTGATTTGTCTTAAGTTAAGTTCATATGTAATTTTATAAAATCGGCAATACAGATGTCAACGTTTTTAGATACAATAAAAGACGACCTTTTTGTCGCCTTCTATCAAAACGTATATTTTAAAAATCATTTTAAAATTTTACTCTTTCTCCCGTTTCCATATATATAAGTCTTTCACATATGTTGGTAGCATGATCAGCAATTCTTTCCAGATAGCGCCCTACCAGTATATGCCCTATCACACGATCTTCATTTTTTTCATTTTGACTTATGGTAAACAGCAACTGTCTGTAAATCTTTTCGTACAATTCGTCTACCGTTTCATCTCTTTCAGCGGTTTTGGCAGCCAACTTGACGTCCTGGGTAAAATATGCCTTTATACTGTCATTAAGCATGGTTTTGACTTCTTCTTCCATTTGGATGATCCCAGGAATTATTTCCATGTAGCTGCTTTTGTTGATTTCAATGACGACTTCAGCAATATTACAGCTGTAATCACCGATCCGTTCCAAATCGGTGACAACTTTTAGAATTGCCAGCAATCTTCTTAAATCCGATGCCACCGGACTCTGAGTGGCTGCAAAGCTGACACACAAGTCTTCTATTTCTTGCTCAAGGTCATTTATTTTAATGTCTTCTTCGATTATTTTTCTTGCCTTGTCTACATTTTGATCAGCAAAAGCACTTATTGCATTTTCAATACTGACTTCGACCAAGTGACTCATATTTATTATTTTTTCGTTGATCTGCTGTATCTGGGTTAACATTTTATCTCTCATGGCTTATCTCCTTTATCATCCAAATCTTCCAGTTATGTAATCTTCGGTTTTTTTGTCTTTGGGATTAGAAAAAATTACCGATGTCGAATCATATTCTATCAATTCTCCCATTAAAAAGAATGCCGTCTTGTCAGAAATCCGGGCTGCTTGTTGCATAGAGTGTGTTACGATGCTTATGGTGTAATCTTTTTTCAGACTTTCGATCAATTCTTCTATTTTAAAAGTCGCTATGGGATCCAATGCGGAAGTAGGTTCATCCATAAGAATCACATCTGGTTGAACTGCCAAACATCTAGCGATGCAGAGCCTTTGTTGTTGACCGCCGGACAATCCATAAGCATTGTCATTCAACCTGTCTTTTACTTCGTCCCACAACGCTGCACTCCTGAGACTACTTTCAGCGATTTCCATCAAAAGACCTTTGTCTTTTATGCCATGGATTTTGGGGCCGTATACAACATTTTCAAATATAGACTTAGGAAAGGGATTCGGTTTTTGAAAAACCATTCCCACTTTGGTTCTCAACTCTTCCACTTTTACAGATTTGTCAAAGATATTGTCTCCATGATACAAAATCTCACCTGTAGTTCTCACGATTGGTATGTTTTCGACCATCCTGTTTAAAGTCTTTATAAAAGTTGATTTTCCACAACCCGACGGCCCAATGATAGCAGTGACTTTATTTTCTTCAATTTCCATATTTATATCTTTTAGAGCCTGATCTTCACCATACCAAAGGTTTAATCCCCTGACGTCATAAACAGCCTCTTTCTTTTTTTCGTTTGCAATCGACAATTGATTTTCCTCCATTAAAATTTTTTCTGAAATTTATTTCTGATTATTATTGCTGCTGAGTTCATTATGAACAGCACCCCCAGTAAAACTACGATCGTTGCGGCTGCGAGATTGGCGTATTCGGGAGTAAGCACAGTATCGAGTGTCCAATAATATATTTGTATCGGCAATGCGGTAAAGTCATCCATGATCCCTGTTGGGATTTTTAGGATCAACGTAGGTATACCCAAAACTACCAAGGGTGCAGTTTCTCCTATAGCTCTTGATATTGCCAAAATCGAACCAGTTAATATCCCCGGCAGGGCAACCGGAAGCACGACCTTTCTCACTGTAGTCCATTTGTTTGCGCCTAATGCATAGGAAGCATCCCTTAAAAATCCTGGCACGGCTCTTATGGCCTCCTGGCTGGCTACTACTACTATAGGTAGTACCAGTAAGGACATTGTCAATCCTCCAGCCAAGATACTCGAACCCAGATTTAAAATTCGACCAAATACGCTTAATCCCAGCAAGCCAAATATTACTGATGGAACACTGGCCAAATTTGTTATGTTGACCTTTATAAAGTTTGCAATTTTCCCTTTGTTGGAGTATTCCTCAAGGTATATGGCAGTTGATACCCCCAATACCAACGTAACCGGGATTACTATCAGCATAAGATAAACAGAGCCTATCAAAGCTCCTCTAATTCCAGCCTTCTCCGGAAAAATCGACAAATTATTTGTAAGGAATTTAACATTTAACCAGCCTAAACTTTCGCTTATAATATCAAAAAGCAGTATTCCCAAAACGACCAGGGCAAAAACAGCTGATAGTGAAAATAAATGTCTGGAAAATCGGCTTAAAAATATTCTGTTTTTCATTCTTTTTTTATTAATATTAAATTTTGGCAGTTTTGCTCCGGCATTTTTTTTAAGCATCCTGCTGTCTTTTCCAATTAAATTACCATCTTTAAACATCTTAATACTCCTCCCTGTATTTTCGGGATATGTGTTGAGCGATCAGGTTAATGATCATTGTGAATATAAATAATATCAAACCTACGGCATATAAACTGTAGTAACCCGTTGTCCCGCTCGCCGCATCTCCACTTGTAAATTCCACAATATAGGATGTCATAGTCTGCATGGACTGGGTTATGTCCAGGGTGAAATTCTTCGAGCTACCGCTGGCTATAGTAACTATCATGGTTTCACCTATAGCTCTTGATATTGCAAGTACGATAGACGACAGTATCCCTGAAATGGAAGCGGGTATGACCACTTTAAGAGCTACCTCAAGTTTTGTGGAACCAAGACCCAACGCTCCCTCACGCATGATTTCAGGAACCGCATTCATTGCATCTTCAGAAAGGGATGCCACCAATGGTATTATCATTATTCCCATTACGATTCCGGGACTCAAGGCATTTTTTGCTTCCAATGAAGGTATTATCTGCATCAGCAGTGGTGTTACAAATGAATAGGCAAAAAAACCGTATACTATAGTTGGAATACCTGCAAGAACTTCCAAAATGGGTTTCAAAATCTTGCGGGACCTTGAAGAAGCATATTGGCTCAGATAAATCGCTGCTGAGAGGCCGACAGGAACGGCAACTGCTATTGCAATTAGCGTTGTCATCAATGTTCCCGTTATTAATGGCAAAATTCCAAAAGACGGATCCGCTTTCAAAGGCGCCAGTTCAGTACTGAATATTTCTTTTAAAGGTACTTCTGCAAAAAATTTGACTGCGTCCACAATCAAGGTCAAAACTATGCCGAAAGTCGTAGCCACAGACAACGAAGCCATGACCAGAAAAAAAGTGGGCATTACCTTGTCCGTGGTATTTTTCTTTTTTGTTAAGTTGTCATTAATTATTTTTCTTACTTTGATTTTATCATTCACTTGGCTACCTCCAAAAATACTTGAACTTATTACAGCAAAAAATCCCAAAGATGAGAGGACACTTGTCCCCTCACCTAATGGAATGACTTACTTCAAATTCTCCAATTTGGCAGCATACTCTTCGTATACTGAATCCGGAAGAGGTGCAAATCCATTTTCACCAGCAAGTTTAGGTGCTCCTTCAGATGATACGATGTATTTGGCAAAATCAAGCACCTGAGGTTTTTCTTTGGCATAATCCAAATTGAGGTAAGTGTAAACCAATCTGGTAAATCCTGCGTAATCCAAATCTTCTCCTATGGTCTCCAACTTTGGTTCTACAGGCCCGTTGCCAAAATCAATGCTCACAGCTGTCAGCTTGTCTTGATTCGATACGTAGTAGCCGAAGCCAAAGAATGCAATTGCATTTTTGTCTTGAGAGACCAGGTCCACCAAGGTTGAGTATTCTTGTTGCAAATTAACTGTGCTGACCATGTCCTGCTCGTCCAGGATAGTTTCATAAAAGAACTCGTAAGTTCCATGATTTTCATTGGGTCCGTAAAACTTGATTTCTTCTGCAGGCCATTCAGGTCTTATATCTGACCACAAAACTTTGTCATCTGCCTTGAATTTTCCTGAAAGATACATGTCAATTACCTCTTGTGCTGTCATCTCAGTAGCCCAGTCATTGTCTTTGTTGATAACCATTGTCAAACCGTCGTATGCAAGTTTGATTTCCATGATATTTTCATCCATCATCCAGCCTTTGGCTTCCAATTCCTCTATTTCAGTATCTTTGATTTTTCTTGAAGCATCAGATAAATCTGTTTCACCGGGTATGAATTTTTTGAATCCGGCGCTGGATCCTGCACGTCCTACTTGAACACTTACTTCTTGCTGCTCATTTACCATATAATTCTCGGCAATATTTGCCATCAACGGATAAACCGTTCCAGATCCATCCACTATCACAGCACCTGTAAGCGCATCTGCCGAATCATTGCCGTCGTCATTCTGTCCACATCCTGCCGCAAAAACCAACAAGATCGATGCCAGTAATAATGCTAGTAATTTTCTTTTCATCAATAAATCCTCCTAAGACTTTAGTCGTTTTTAATTTCAGTACCCTTCTCCTTTGGTACAAAACGAGTATAGCACAGGCATTGAGGAGTTATGTTTTGTGAAAGTTAATTAATTATTAAGTTTGTGTTAAGTTGACAAAAGATGCTCCAGTCCTAAAATATAAAATGGATACGCCTTAAGGCATCAAATGCAACTGGGATGCTCTCGTATGCAATTATATCCAATTTATTATCTCGATATCATGATGACAGGCATGGATGGTTTAACTTCGATGTTTACGAAAATGGTTTCTGGCCAACATCGAATCTGCATCAGGGCTCTCAAGTTATTATTATCCAATTTAATATGCTTTAAACTATCCATAGCACAATGCATTTTCCGAAGAATATTTGGCACAAACAAAATGTATTGAGATCGAACAGACACTGAAAGATACTGAGACATGTTCAAGAGGATTTTGATATTTCAAATATTATCCTTTTGAATTCAAAACCCCAGCAGGTGTCTTGTAAACCTGCTGGGGCATATGCAATTATATGAAGAAACCTTTATCGATGATATTGAAGTATCTGTCGTATGCTTCCCGCATCAATGGTTCTACCCTTGGATGTGCCGGAGGATATTCTTCTTTTAAATCTTCGAATGTATGAACATATTTTGATTTGAATTCAGGATACAAGTGGCTGTATTTTTGAATGGAGTCTTCCTTTTTCTCAGTAGTGACCCGTTCGCCTGCGTTTTCATACTTACCGTTTTCCAAAATGTATTCAAGGGTAGCCACATAGTTTTCTGTATTTATATCGGTTATACTCAGTGCCTGCTTGTCGGTTATAAATTGATAATTTCCACCCGGTGCTAGAATATCCATCAATTCTTTAGCTTTGTCTATGCACTGCTGCTTTGTACCGTTTCCCCACAAAGTAGTTGGATAAAATCCGCCTAATACCATTTTTTTCCCTAATTTATCTTTAAATAATTGTGGATCGCCATATTCCATCCACAATTGTGTTCCCTGCGGCAATTCCTGCAAATGATCTATAAACCTAGTCCAATCTCCTTCTAAAAATATTTGCATGGCTTGTCCTTGCTCAGCCGCAATATGGCAAACCTTGTTGAAAGTGGGCCAATAAAATTTTTCAAAATCCTTGTCGCTTAAAAAAGCTGCCATGTGGGTCATTATCATGTTGCAACCTAGCGGAGTCGAATAATTAGGTTTTCCCATCCAAATTGCATAAGGCATAACTGCCTCAAGTGCCTCCATCAATTTTTCCGGCTGTCTTTTCATGTCCAACGGAATTTTAGAAAATCCTCTGTACATGTCTGTAATATAGTCAAAAGGTACTATTTGCATCCCCACTGAACCAAAAGGTCTTGTAAACAATCCATATCGTTCGATCATAACTGCCTCAGCAATGCCAAATTCTTTTGCTTGATCCATATGCGCCAATACGGCCTTTGCATAGTTTCTTGCTCTATTCACTTCATCGCTGTAACCTTTATTTATCCTTGGCTCGAGCTTTTCAAGTACAAAATCGTGTGGATTTTTTATAAATTCATCGTAATCATCTGCTTCCATAACCGATCTTTCGGCATGCTGGATGAAACCAGTTGTACTGAGTTCCATCAAGTTCGATCTTTGGAACATATATGCAATTGGATTTCTAGCAAATCCACCTGAAGGCATATCACCTCTGCATATTTCCATGCCCTTTTCGTAGATATCTATAAGCATTTCCGCATTATATTGGTACTGAGTCGTCATAAGATCTCTGCCTGAATACTGTATCAATGCTTCAATACCTATTGCATCCCACACAGGTATCCTGTCCGGAATGATACCCGTATATAGATCTTCGAATAGTTTTGTGCGATATACTTTTTTTTCTTGTGCATTTTCGACCATACAATCACCTCATAAATTGATTTTTTATACAAAAGAGCCACCGGGCTTCGGTAGCTCTAAAGATTCTTTGAGATATGTTATAGATCATTCGTTATAAATTTTCTTTACACTTTAAATTTAAGCACATAAAATTTTATAAGTCAATACGTTTTTAAAATATTTTTCTCATTAAAAATTAGATGTATAAAAAAAAATACAGCATCACGCTGTATTTTTAAAATTATTTTTCCAACAGGTTTTCAAAATTCAAGTTACCTATGTATCTGTCCATAAATCCTGGTTTGTTGGCTAATTCAACAAACACGGCTTCATATCCAAGTTTTCTACACTCTTGCTGTTTTTCCTTGGAAATTAGATACATCTGGGATCCCGTCCCCGCAGCATTACCAAGGGATCGAACCGGCACTCCATTATAATCAGGAATCATTCCTATTGATTGAGCATGTTTCACGTCTATATAGTTGCCAAATGCTCCGGCAATTACGATTTCTTCCAAATCTTCTCCTGGGATACCATAATCTTCTACGACCATTACACACCCTGTATATATGGCCCCTTTTGCCATCTGAACTTGGCGTATGTCATTCTGACTAAAATATATCTCCTGTCCATTTTCAGTTTCGTCTGCAAATGCTATGACAAATACATTTTCCACGCCTTCTTTTCTTACTCTTTTTTTAAGGTCCTCGCTGTCAATTTCATCAATAGCGTTAAATGTTCCCATTTCATTTATAACTTCATTTTTGAATAATTCAGCCACCAAATCTATTACGCCTGAACCACAGATTCCTTCAGGCTTTACATTTCCTATTACCTTGTAGGACAGTTTTCCGTCTTGGATTAAAACTCTCTCAATGGCTCCGTGAGTTCCTCTCATGCCGTGGGACAAGCCCGCGCCTTCCAAAGCAGGACCGCATGCTGTAGAAGAAACATTATAAGTTGTATTCTTACCCACAGCTATTTCTCCGTTGGTTCCAAGGTCAAGCATCAGTCTGACTTTGTTGTCATTGGGTATCGATAACAATACCGCAGTTGTATCGGCACCAACAAACCCTCCAAGTAAAGGAAGTGTAGTAGTTCTTCCAAGTGGATTAATTTTCAGACCCAATTCTTTCGCCGCTGTTTCAAATAAATGATGCGTCGTGCTCGTAAATGGCTTCATCCCTAAAAATTCCGGATAAAGTCCTAGAATCAAATGCTGCATGGTACTGTTGCCAACAATTACACCCATATATATATCATCCGTGGCAATTTTGTGAGTTCCACATATATCTTCAATGATTTCATTGAGCGTATCTATTGCGAGTTTTTGCAGCCTTTCACCGTAACTTTTATCCATTATTACATGATTTATGCGCGTTATAACATCCCCGCCAAGCTCCGTCTGCTTGTTCATCGTTGAGCTTACACCTACTAGCTCTCCACTTTCCATCTCATAAAGATATCCAACCGCTGAAGTAGTTCCAAGATCGAAGGCTATGCCATATATTTTTTTGTCATCGTCTCCCGGCAGAACATCCAGTATCTCACAGTGATCCATAACCAGTTTAATGCCCTTTGGATGGTGGTAATTGTGAGATAATCTTTTTAATATCTCCAAGCTCGGCTTCTGTATTTTATTGTCGGTCAACTTCTTTAGAGTATCCCAATTGTTGTCTCCCAGTTCAGTTGCTAGCTGATCTTTTGTAAAATGCAATACATGCAGGGAGGGATCGTTTACAGTATTGTCTAAAGTAGACGAGGTTAATATTTGAACTTTTTGCTCTTCTTCTTTAAGCATCACTCTCACGCCGTCATATGCTTCTACCTGGCACGACAAAACTCTTTTTATCTCACCGTTTTCTTCTATGTCTACGCCGCATTTTTTACACTTACCTCTTCCTCCGCACACAAGATTCAATGGATACCCTGCTACTGCGCAGGCCTCAGAAAGCTTGGTTCCCTCTTCGACTTCTATACTTTTATTTAGATTTGGAAAGTCGACTTTAATCATTTTTTTCATATTATATTCTCCTTCATACATGAAATTATGATGACTTAAATTGTACTATTTTTAATATTGTATAACATTCTGGCTTTACAAACAAGATTAAATAAAATATTGACAAATGAATTGTGAGCATGTAAAATTTAAGCATACATAAATTTAACGCAAAATCATTATCCTTTCATCGATCAAATGAAATCGATGACAATCTATTCTTAGGAGGGAAAACTTTGATCATTATCGGAGAAAAAATCAACGGATCCATACCTTCAGTAGCGAAGGCCATTGCAGCAAGGGATGCTGATTTCATCAGAAATCTTGCAAAGATCCAAACAGAAGCGGGAGCAACTTTTATTGACGTATGTGCATCAGTAGACGACGACATCGAACTTGAAACAATGAAGTGGTTGATCGACCTTGTACAGGAAGTTACAGACACACCTATCGCAGTAGACAGCCCCAACGAAATGACTTGTCTGGAATCAATGAAGTTTTGCAACAAGCCAGGTCTATTCAACTCAGTATCTTTGGAAGGCAAGAAAATAG
>NZ_JADNRK010000014.1 GCF_015594845.1 Alkalibacter mobilis
TGACCTTATAGGTCTTTAACTGCTCTTGCGACAAAGTGATCCATCCTTTTTTCATATTTTCAGTTTAATAGAATGTGACATTTTATCAAGTGAATCTAAAGGTGACATTATCACAAGTTAACAACAACAAATAATAAAAGTTTTGAAAATAAAGGGAAATTATGTTATTATAATTTCATTGATGTTGCCGAAGTGGTGAAACTGGCAGACACGCTGTGTTCAGGGCGCAGTGGGATTATTCTCGTGCGGGTTCGAATCCCGCCTTCGGCACCATATGTAATCACCTGGAATAAATGGATACAAGGTGATTACCATTAAGAAGATTTTCAACTTACATAATTAACTCAGTGGATTTCGCTGAGTTTTTTTAATGAGTCATTTTTTGGAATATGATATAATTAAATGACGTCATAATACAGAGAGGGGATTTTATTGAGAAAAATTTCCCGAATTCTAATAAAAATATTTGTTGGAAGAGATAAGATCAGGCCTCCTCAAATCTTAGTTCTCGGTTTTGCAGTGATAATTTTTTTCGGTGCCATGGTACTTTCACTGCCGATTTCATCTGTTTCGGGGGACAGAACAGACTTATTGACTGCTTTATTTACGGCAACATCAGCAGTTTGTGTTACGGGTTTGGTCGTTGTTGATACTGGAACTTACTGGTCGAACTTTGGACAGGGTGTGATTTTGTTTCTAATACAGATAGGTGGTTTGGGTTTTATGACCATGACCACACTTATTTTTCTAATAGCTGGAAAAAGAATTACTATCAAGGAAAGGATCTTGATAAAGGATTCATTAAGTAGCAACACACTGGAAGGCGTTGTCAGATTTGTCAAATATATTTTGGCATTTACATTTTTAGCTGAGCTGGCAGGTGCAATAGTTCTTGCTTTTACTTTTATTCCCTTATACGGAGGGGTAAAAGGGGTAGCGTTGTCTATTTTCCACTCAGTATCGGCATTTTGCAATGCAGGCTTTGATTTAGTCGGAGGGTTTAGAAGTTTGACGCCCTTTGTAAACAATATATCCCTTAATTTGACGGTAATAATTTTGATAATACTTGGAGGATTGGGATTTTCTGTTGTCAATGATGTTTTTAAGATAAAAAAATTTAAGAGATTGAATTTTCACAGTAAAATAGTTCTTTCTATTTCAGCTGTTCTGATAATTACAGCTTTCATTATTTTTGGCATCTTGGAGTCAGGAAATCTTGATACTGTGAAGGATCTACCCTTGCATGGCAAATTTCTATCGACTTTATTTTTAGCGGTGACACCAAGAACCGCAGGATTCAATACAGTTGATATGGCATCATTGACTATGGGGTCACTAGTTTTTGTTATATTTTTAATGTTCATAGGAGGTTCTCCGGGATCTACTGCAGGAGGTGTCAAGACTACGACTTTCGGTGTCTTGCTTTATACACTCATATCAGTTCTCAGAGGCAGGAAAGAAACAGAAGTATTTGGAAGAACTATTTCCGCTGACACGGTTAGACGTGCGCTTTCAATCATCATGATCGGAATGGGATTGTTGTTCATCGATGTACTGATATTGACTTTTACAGAAGATGCAGGTTTGGTCGAAATAGTATTTGAAGCTGTGTCAGCATTTGGAACAGTTGGTTTGAGCATGGGGATCACTCCGCAACTGTCATCAGTTGGAAGAGTTATGATAATGATCACCATGTTTGCAGGAAGGGTTGGACCACTTACCATAGCATTTGCAATCAGTGAGGTTCAATCGGATATGGAAGCCGGAAAATACAGGTACCCGGAAGGAAAAGTTATAGTCTAGTTAATCGAAATGAGGGTTGTTGAATGAAACAGTTTGCCATACTTGGAATAGGGCGTTTTGGTTTTAGTTTGGCTACAAAATTGTATGAATTGGGTTATGATGTTTTAGCCATAGATAAAGATGAAGAAAGAATAAAGTCCATAGCAGATCATGTAACTTATGCTGTTCAAGCTGATGCTACCGATATAAATACATTGAAATCGATAGGTCTCAAAAATATAGATACCGCTGTTGTGTCAATAGCATCTGATATCAATGCAAGTCTGATGGCAATACTAAATCTCCAGGAATTGGGAGTCGAAGAGTTGTTCGCAAAAGCTCAAAATGAGCAGCATGCCAAAGTATTGCATAAGATAGGTGTCGAAGAGGTGTTTTTACCGGAGAGAGACATGGGGCGACGGGTTGCGCAACATATTGCATCCAGTAATATTTTGGATCTGATTGAACTGGATCCGGATCACAGCGTTATAGAAGTAAACGTGCCTAAAAGCTGGGTGGGGAAAAACCTTTCTGATCTCGATTTAAGAGCAAAACATGGAATAAATGTAATTGCTATTAAAAGAGATTCCGATGTTCAGATATCGCCTAAGGCTACTGAAATCATCAAAGAAAGCGATGTAGTAGTAGGTGTAGGAGAAAACGAAGCCTTGTCAACGCTTAAAGAAACTGGAAAAGAGAGATTATGACGATAATTACCAGTAGGACTAACCCAAAAATCAAAAAATTACACAAGCTGAAGCAAAAAAAATATAGAGACAGCCTGGGAGAGTTTATTATTGAAGGGACCCGGTCAATTGAGATCGCTTTGACTGAAAATCAAGAAATTGAGAGTATTTTTGTTGACTCAGAATATCAATTTAAATTACACGACTGGTTGGTTGAATCTGGATTGGCAAACCACGGAAACTTCAATTTGGTCGAAGGAAAATTGCTTAAAGAGGTTTTTGACACTGTTGCGCCTCAAGGAATTCTTGCAGTAGTAAAATACAAAAAATTAAATTTGGATGAATTGATGTCTTTAACGACACCCAAGGTAATTTTGCTCGACAGGATACAGGATCCTGGTAATTTGGGAACTATAATCAGGACGGCGGATGCAGCAGGTTATGATACGATCCTGTGTACCAAGGGATGCGCTGATTTGTATAATCCAAAGACTGTAAGAGCAACGATGGGTTCGATTTTAAACGTTAAAATTTACGATGATCTGAATCAAAGTGATGTCATTGACTTTCTAAAAATAAATGGATATACAATCATTTCATCTACCCTAGAAGGCGGAATGGATTATACGGACATTCAAAAGCCTGTTAGATTTGCAGTAGTATTTGGGAATGAAGGCTCAGGTATCGATCCCCAAATATTAAAAAATAGTGATTTAAAAGTTAAAATACCAATTTTAGGCAAAGCTGAATCCTTAAACGTGTCTGTAGCGGCGGGTATTTTGATTTATTACTTTGGAGTTTGAGATCAGTCAGTATTGACATTTTATCTTTAAATGTTATAATCGATAATAATTGCATACAAAAATCAATGATGGAGACGGGAGACCGTAAGATTCTTTCAAGAGAGAGAGCACATACGCTGAAAGTGTTTTTATCGAATCAGGTCGAAATTCACTCCGGAGTACAGAATGGAAATCATAGTATATTCTGTCGGCCTGGCCGTTATAAAAAGAGAGGATATCATTTTATCAAATTGGGTGGAACCGCGGTATTTATCGTCCCTTGCTAATGCAAGGGGCTTTTTTATTCTAAATAAATAGAAATAAACGTTTTGGAAGGAGAAATCAATGAAAGAAAAACTTACTAAAATCAGAGAGATCTATATAGAAGAGATAAACAATGCAACATCTTCTGAAAATCTTGAAGATATAAGAGTAAAAGTACTTGGGAAAAAGGGCGAACTGACACTGGTTTTACGAGATATGGGAAAACTCAGCAAAGAAGAACGTCCTGAAATGGGAAAACTGGCAAATGAAGTAAGAGAAGCAATAGAAGTTAGCTTGGCAGGCCAAAAGGAAAAAATAATTGAAATTGAATATGAAAAAATGTTTGAAAATGAAGCAATAGATATAACACTTCCTGGCAAAAAAACTCCATTTGGGAGTCACCATCCACTTAATATAGTTGTTGAAAGGCTGAACGACATTTTTATAGGTCTGGGTTTCACAGTTGAAGAAGGACCTGAGATCGAATGGGCGGAATACAACTTTGATCATTTAAACATTCCGAAAGAGCACACATCCAGAGATTTGCAGGATACTTTCTATGTGAATGATGAAATGGTATTGAGAACTCAAACTTCTCCGATTCAAGTTAGGACAATGATGAAAAGAAAACCGCCTATTAGGATTCTTGCTCCTGGGAGGGTGTATCGTTCGGATGAAATTGATGCTACCCATTCTCCGGTTTTTCATCAGGCTGAGGGTCTGGTAGTAGACGAAGGTATTACAATGAGTGATCTTAAAGGAACCTTGGATTTGTTCGCAAAAGAAATGTTTGGACCAGATACCAAAACCAAATTTAGGCCGCATCAATTCTATTTTACTGAACCCAGTGCCGAAATGGACGTAACTTGTTTTGCTTGTAATGGAAAAGGCTGCAGGGTATGTCAGAATACCGGGTGGATCGAGATCCTTGGTTGCGGTATGGTACACCCCAATGTTCTTGAAGTATGCGGGATAGACCCGAAAAAGTACAGTGGATTTGCCTTCGGAATGGGGCTGGATAGAATAGCAATGATAAAGTACGGAATCAGTGATTTAAGACTTATGTTTGAAAATGACATAAGATTTCTGAAGCAATTTAAGTAGGAGGAGGAATACAATGCATATAACACTTGAGTGGTTGAATGAGTTTGTCGATATAAAAGGAATAGATCCTAAGGAATATGGAGATAGGATGACAATGTCGGGAAGCAAGGTAGAGCAACTGGAAATCCTTGGAGAAGATATTGAAAACGTGAAAGTGGGTAAGATTTTGGAAATAGAACCTCACCCGCAAGCTGATAAGCTGGTAGTATGCAAAATCGATGTAGGGAATAAGATACTTCAAATCGTCACTGGGGCTTCAAACATAAAGGTCGATGACGTGATACCGGTCGCAGTACCCGGTGCGAAACTTGCCGGTGGAATGAAAATTAAGACCAGCAAACTCAGAGGGATCGAGTCAGAGGGTATGTTGTGTTCAGCCGGTGAATTGGGGCTAAGAACTAATCTAATGGCAAAAGAAGATATTGAAGGAATTTATATTTTTAAAGAGGATGTTCAGATTGGAGAAGATGCCAAAGCTCTTTTGGGGCTGGAGGATGTAGTGGTTGAATTCGAACTTACTGCAAACAGGCCGGATTGTCACTCAATAATCGGTATGGCAAGAGAGAGTGCAGCTACTTTCAATAAGCATTTGGTTTTACCTTTGATCGAAATCAACGAGGAAAACAGCGTTGACGACATTGAAGATTACTTAAGAGTGGAAATTGAAAATACTGAAGGTTGCCCTAGATATGTAGCCAGGATGATGAAAGTTGTGGACAACAAACCTTCGCCGTCGTGGATGAGAAATAGACTTTTGAACTGTGGAATACGTCCCATAAATGCAATTGTAGATGTGACGAATTATGTCATGTTGGAAATGGGACAGCCACTTCATGCTTTTGATTATATGAAATTGGGTAGCAACAATATTCTTGTTAGAAACGCTGAAGAAAATGAAGAAATCATTACACTTGATGGCAATAAAAGAATCCTGAGTTCTACAGATTTGGTCATAACAAATGGGAAAACCCCTGTGGCAATAGCAGGAGTCATGGGTGGAGAAAATTCGGACATCGAAAATGGTACTCAAACGATAGTAATTGAGTCAGCAAATTTTAATAAAAATTATATCAGGGCAACATCTAAAAATCTTAATTTCAGGACGGATTCATCCACAAAATTCGAAAAGGGGATAGATCCTGGTTTGGCTGGTGAGGCCGCTGACAGAGCTGTGCAACTTCTTTTGGATTTGGGAGTTTGTGAATTGATCAAGGGAAAGATCGATGTCTACAAAGAAAACAACTTTAAAAAAATTATTGAAGTAGAATGCTCATGGGTCAACAGGTTTGTCGGGATCGATATCGAAGATGATAAGATGGTGGAATATCTGGAGAGACTTGCTTTAAATGCAAATTTGAACCAAGGTATAATTGAAGTTGAGATTCCATCATTCAGGCAAGATCTTGAAATCAAAGAAGACATCGCTGAAGAAATAGCAAGGCTATTTGGATATAACAATATACCAAATACTGTAATAAGCGGAACCGCCACCGAAGGCGGCAGAAGTGGAAAGCAAAGATTACGCGCAGAACTAAAAGCTTTGCTGACAGATAAAAATTTTTACGAGATTCTAACGTATTCATTCACAAGCGATAATAAACTTGCGGATTTAAATCTGACTGAAAAATCACCACTTGTGACAGAAAGCATTAGGTTGGTAAATCCGCTGGGAGAAGAGAACAGCCTTATGCGAACTACATTGATACCGGGTATGTTGCAGGTGATTTCTCATAATTTTAACAGGAATATACCAAGAGCGGGATTTTTTGAATTTTCGATGAATTACAGAAAAAACAACAAGGAAAATTCACTCCCTATAGAAAGAAACATGATATCTATTGGTCAGTACGGACAAGGTGATTTCTTTGATTTGAAGGGGATCTTGGAGCTTTTGATTGAAAAGGCGAAAATTGATGAATCGAGAGTCGAATATATAAGGGGCAACTCAACCATGTTTCATCCTAACAGGAACGCTGAAATTCATGTTGACGGTAAATGCCTGGGACTTATTGGGGAAATTCATCCAAAAGTCGTAAAGAATTATGATTTGCCAAACAGAACTTATGTAGGCGAAATTGATTTTGATCTTTTGCATGAGTTGTTTTCGGATTTGATAAAATTTGAAGAATTGCCTAAATATCCTGGTGTGCAGAGAGACTTGGCTTTTCTCGCATCTGAAGAAATTCCTGCAGGAGATATTGAAAGCTTGATCAGACAAAGTGGAGGGAACTTATTGAAAGAAGTATCCTTGTTTGATGTTTATCAGGGATCCCAAATTCAAAAGGGTCAAAAAAGCATGGCTTACTCACTATATTTTCAAGCAAAAGACAGAACTTTGACGGAAATAGAAATAAAGGAGCGGATGGACAAGATTTTAATCGCCTGCAAAGAAAAGCTTAATTTGATTCTTAGAGATGCGTAGGCAGAAAATGACGTCCAAATGGATAATATTATGAAAATGTTGATTATGAATTGCGGAAGTTCATCTATAAAGTGCAAATTGGTTGTAATGCCTCAATATGAAGTTATTGCATCGTTAAGCGTCAGTCGTTTGGGAATGGAAGATGCTCATATAAGTGTTTCTGTTCAAGGCTTGGAAAATTCGTCATTTATCGCACCAGTATTTAATCATGAGGAAGGAATAGGGCGAATACTTGGGATATTATTCGATGGAGATGACAAAATCATTGATAAAACAGAAATAAAAGCAATAGGTCATCGCATTGTTCATGGCGGAGAAAAAATGAGCAAATCAGTCATTGTGGATCAAGAATTGATCGATTATCTCGAATCCATATCGGATTTGGCGCCTCTCCATAATCCAGCTCATGTGGCAGGAATCAGGGCATGCACTAAAATGCTCCCTGATGTACTGCAAGTTGCAGCTTTTGACAATGGATATCATCAGTCCCTGAAAAAACAGGTTTATTCGTATGCAATACCCTATTATTATGCTGAAAAGTACTCCATTAGAAAATACGGATTTCATGGCATCGCTTTTAGAAGCATGACGGATGAGGCCAAGGAAACCTTGAATAGCGATCTAAATGGTAAGAAGACAGTGCTTTTAATGTTGGGAAGCGGGACTACTGCCAATGCGGCTGTAGATGGCATCTCATATGACGTTAGTACGGGCTTCACTCCTCATGAAGGTTTGATTCAGTCTACTAGATCCGGCGATACAGACCCGGCAGTATATACATATTTAATGAAAAAAGAAAATTTGACTCCTGATGAGGTCGATCATATCATGAACAAGGAAAGTGGTTGGTATGGTATGACTGGAATAAGCAATGACCTAAGGGATGTTTATATGGCGGCACAAAATGGTGACGAAAGAGCTTTAAATGCAATCGAGTCCCTGTGCCACAGAATAAAAAAATATATTGGTGCATACGCTGCGGTTATGGGCGGTATAGACACATTGATTTTTGGTGGGGGAGTCGGTGAACATGCTTGGTATGTAAGGGAAAAGGTTTGTTCGAATATGGAGTTTCTTGGAATTCAGATCGACGCAGAAAAAAACCGGGAGCTCGAGGGTCCCGGAATTATATCAAACGGTAAAATGTCGGTAGAAATCCTAGTAACCAAAGTGGATGAAGAAAAAGTGATTTCCAAGGACGCATATCAAGTTATTAAAGATTGTCAGAAGTAGCGTCATACTTCGATAAATTTAAGAAAAGGCTGCTTAATAAAAGCTGCACAAATATAAATACCATACTTTGAAAAAACGCCAGGGTGAAGTTGGATGCCATGGCGTTTTTAATTATAGTGGAAGTCAGATAATCAAAGCTGTTTATTAGAATAAATGAAAGTAAAAAAAATGTTAAACTATATTTCAATACATAAAGTTTATATTTTTTGAAAAGCTTTCTACTGGATTTAAAACTTTTGACAACACTTGAATTATTAATAATCACATAATGGCTCCAAAACATTATGTTTAAATAAAAATACACTGTTACCAATATAATGGCCATAGAAAAAATGCTAAAAATCAAGCTGTTCCCATAAAACACTGGGAGCAGGGAGACAATAACCGTAGAAAGCAAAAATATGCTTAAAATCATCAACAAATAGCCTGAAAACAAGGGGATCAGTTTGGTGGTTGCTTTTGATATGATTTCCACGAATCCAAAATTTTTGCCGGTTATAAAATTATTTGTCAGCAACATTATAAAGGGGATCAAAAAAAGAAAAATGATCAAATTCAAAATAAAGACAATTGATATTATGGAATCAGGGATAGACGATATTGATTCAAAGCTTCCATCTCCCATATAAATGTACATAAAGCTGTAACTGGCAAAGGGAATGGCAGCAAGGTACAACAAAAAAACCAAAGAAGATTTTATTATCGCTTTGACGATTAAAAAATGTTGACGTAAAGGTAGTATTGATTCTTCATAGATGTGTTCTAAATTCATTGGGGGCCTCCTGTAAATAGTCTATACACCATTATAACTCAGAGCATGATCAAGTCAACCGGGTATGGTATCAAAAAATTAATAATCCATTAAAGAAACTAAGGTATAATTAAAGAGTAAAAAATTTAATCGATCAGGATGAAGATAATGAATAAATCGAAAAAATATGTTTTGTCTATAGATTGCGGCACTCAAAGTATCAGAGGATTGATATTTGACAAAATGGGGAATTTGCTTGCAAAAGAAAGCATCATTTATGAAATTCCCTACGAATCTCCCCAAATCAATTGGGCGGAAAGAGATCCAAGAAATTATCTGGATGAGTTGTGCAAAGTAACCAACAGGTTAAAAGACAATTTTGCCGACTTGTTTTATGAATTATCGGCTGTTTCTATTACGACTCAAAGGGATACCTGCGTTTTGGTCGATGAAAATTATGATGTATTGAGGCCGGCAATACTTTGGTTGGATAACCGAAAATCAAAGAAATCAAGATCATTGAATCCGATATATAGTTTGGGAACAAAAATCATAGGTATGAAGAAAACCGTTGATGTATTCAGCAAAGAGACTCCAGCTCACTGGATAATGGAAAATGAACCTGATGTCTGGTCAAAAACCAATAAATATTTAATGTTGTCAACATATTTGATATACGAATTGACTGGTATTGCTGCAGATTCGATATCTGCTCAAACAGGTCACATGCCATTGAATTACAAGAAGCAGATTTGGGATAATAGATGGGGTCTTAAAGGAAACATTTTTCAAATCCCCCCAAAAAAACTTTATCCAATATATCCTGCAGGAACAGTCGTGGGAGGCATATCAAAGGAAGCTGCCGATAAAACAGGGTTAAGAGAAGACATGCCCTTGATTCTCGCAGGATCGGACAAAGCATGTGAAACTTTGGGAACAGGCTGTCAAAATGAAGAAATTGCCAGTGTATCGTTAGGGTCGCAGGCAACGATCGAAACGGCAAGTTCTCGATACTACGAGGTTCAACGATTCATTCCACCATTCCCATCTGCAATACCGGGAATGTACAATCCTGAGATCAACGTATATAGAGGGTTTTGGCTCGTTTCCTGGTTTAAAGAACAATTTGGCGAAGAAGAGCTGAGAGAATCAATGTTATCCGGAAAAAGCCCGGAAGAAATACTAAACGAAAAAATCCGTGGGATCGAGCCCGGGTCTCAAGGACTCATACTTCAGCCGTACTGGGGAAACGAATTAAAGAGACCTGAATCAAGAGGGGCAATAATTGGATTTAATGAGGAGCATACGAAATATCATATATACAGGGCAATTATTGAGGGAATTGGGTATGCACTAAAGGAAGGCATGTTAAAAATTGAAAAAAAATCAGGAACTGAAATAAGTAAAGTCGCCATATCCGGCGGTGGTGCTCAAAGCGATTTGATATGTCAAATTATGTCAGATATTTTTGACAGGAGAACATATAAAGTTCAAACTTCGGAAACTTCGGGTCTGGGAGCAGCAATATGCGCATTTGTAGGGCTTAATGAATATCGTGATTTTAGTCATGCAATTGCCGAAATGGTACATATTTCCAGTGAATTTTACCCGGATGAAGGTAGAAAGCAAATATATCAAGAATTGTATCATAAGGGTTATTCGAAAATTTACCAACGTCTTAAACCCGTATATGTGGAGTTGGAACGAATGCAAAATGAAGATATTGACAATAATTAGTAATAAGAATAAGATATAATTTAATCGCATTTATTCAGAGGAGGAAAGAAACTGAATGTCTGGTACAAAACATTTTAATTTGGGATTGGATGTCGGGTCTACGACTGTAAAGATGGTTATTTTGGACAAAGGTAAAATGACCTATAGCGTTTATAAAAGACATTTGTCAAATATTAAGTCAACAATAAAAGATATTATCGAAGAAGCCTACGAACAGGTTGGAAACATCAACGTTAAAGCATCGATTACAGGATCCGGGGGTTTATCTGTATCAAAATGGCTGAATATAAAATTTGTTCAAGAAGTTATTGCTTCAACGCTTGCAGTGGAAAAGACCATACCTGATACGGACGTGGTCATTGAATTGGGTGGAGAAGATGCAAAAATAACCTACTTTGATAGTTCTATTGAACAGAGAATGAATGGTACATGTGCAGGGGGGACAGGAGCCTTTGTCGATCAAATGGCTTCACTTCTTGAGTGTGATGCAGCAGGACTAAACAATCTGGCAAAAGATTACGGTGTTATTTACCCAATAGCTTCAAGGTGTGGAGTTTTTGCAAAAACAGATGTACAACCGTTACTGAATGAAGGTGCAAAAAAGGAAGATATAGCGGCTTCGGTATTTCAAGCTGTAGTTAATCAGACAATCAGCGGTTTGGCTTGTGGCAAGCCAATAAAGGGCAATGTTGCATTTCTTGGCGGACCGCTCTATTTTTTGTCCGAGTTGAGAAAGAGATTCATAGAAACTCTCGAATTGACAGAAGATCAAATCAGATTTCCTGACAATTCCCAAATGTTCGTTGCTTTAGGGGCAGCTTTCGATTCTATTGATAATGAAGATATAATCGAATTCTCGGAAATCGTCCAGAGAACAAACGAAATGGGTGACATTCAGTTGAAGGAAGTTCACCGGCTTGAGCCATTGTTTTCCGGTGTTGATTCTCTGGAGGAATTTAAATCAAGGCATCAAAGGGAAAAGGTACCTCGGGATGACTTGGTAAATTATAAAGGCAAGGTGTTTTTGGGAATCGATGCAGGATCGACAACAGCCAAAGCTGCCCTTGTTGGAGAAGAAGGACAACTTCTATATACTTATTACAGCGGAAACCAAGGAAGTCCTCTCAACCAGGCTAAAATTATTCTAAGGGAAGTGTACGATCTTCTTCCTGAAGATGTTAAGATTGCTAAGAGCGCGGTAACAGGGTATGGCGAAGCATTGATCAAGTCTGCCCTGAAAATAGACATAGGTGAAATAGAAACCATGGCACACTATAAAGGAGCAAAATACTTTCAGCCTAAAGTAGATTTTATACTTGATATCGGCGGTCAGGATATGAAATGCTTGAAAATAGTTGATGGTGTCATCGATAATATCGTCCTTAATGAGGCATGCTCATCGGGATGTGGCTCATTTTTAGAAACATTTGCCAAATCATTGGGCATGAATGTTGAAGAGTTTGCCAAGGAGGCACTTTTAGCAAAAGATCCAGTGGATCTGGGCACCAGATGTACTGTTTTTATGAATTCAAGAGTCAAGCAGGCTCAAAAAGAAGGGGCTACAGTTGGAGAAATTTCAGCAGGTCTATCTTATTCAGTAATTAAAAATGCCCTTCAAAAGGTAATAAAAATTCGAAACATGGACGAATTGGGAGAAAACATAGTTGTGCAGGGCGGAACTTTTTACAGTGATGCAGTATTACGCGCATTGGAACTGATTTCCGGTAGGGAAGTCATCAGACCCGATATTTCTGGAATTATGGGCGCATTCGGCGCAGCTTTGATTGCAAGAGAAAGGTACGAAGAAAAAGAAGAGAGTAGCATCTTGAGCAAGATGGAGCTTGACCGATTTGACGTTGACATAAGCTTTGGAAGGTGCAAACTGTGCACGAACAATTGCCTGCTTACTGTCAACAAATTTTCCGATGGAAGAAAATTTATTTCGGGAAATAGATGCGAGAGGGGATTAGGCATAGTTGAGGATTCCCAAAAAATTAAAATTCCTGATTTGTACAGTTACAAGAATAAAAAGATTTTTGCTTATACAAAAATACCTGACCTGGAAAATTTTAGGGGAGTCGTTGGAATTCCAAGGGTATTGAACATGTACGAAAATTTTCCGTTCTGGTATACATTTTTCAGAGAACTTGGATACAATGTAAGACTTTCTCCTGCAAGTTCAAAGAAAATATTTGAAATGGGTTTAGAAACAATACCTTCGGAGTCGGTTTGTTATCCGGCCAAACTTGCTCACGGGCATGTAGCCAGTCTGTTGAAATCTGACGTAGACATGATTTTTTATCCGTGCATACCTTACGAAGAAAAAGAATTTGAGGAGGCGGCAAATAGTTATAGTTGCCCAATCGTCACATCTTATCCGGAAACAATCAAGCACAACATGGACGACATAAAAAAATCAAAAGCTGAATTTGTAAATTTTTTCATAACACTGGAAGACTATGCCAAAGCAGAAAACAGATTGATCAAGGAATTTACGAAAAGAAATTTGAGTGAAGAGTTGATAAAAAATGCGTGTAGAGCGGCATGGAATGAAAGGATTACTTTCAGAAAAGATCTGATGAAAAAAGGTGAAGAAACACTAAAATATATCAAAGACCACGGCTTAAAGGGTGTGGTTTTGGCAGGAAGACCATACCATGTGGATCCAGAGATCAATCATGGGATACCAAATCTGATCAAAGAGCTAGATATGGCGGTTTTCACCGAAGATTCCGTATCTCATTTGGGTAAAATCAACGGACCGTTAAGAGTGTTGGATCAATGGAAGTATCATACCAGGTTATATGCTGCAGCAGAATTTGTATCCCGAAACGAAAACCTTGAATTTGTCCAACTAACTTCTTTTGGATGTGGAATCGATGCAGTGACCAGTGACCAAGCTCAAGACATACTCAAAGAAAAAGGCAAAATATATACTTTGATAAAGATAGACGAAGGCAATAACCTTGGAGCTGTAAGAATCAGGCTAAGATCTCTAAAAGCTGCCATGGATGACAGATTCAGCAATGATTACGAACTAAGGCCACAAACCAGGATTTATGATTACCCTAAATTTACAAAAAAGATGAAAAAGGAACATACGATCCTAATACCGCAAATGTCACCTATACATTTTGAATTTATTGAATCGGCAATGTCGAAATCCGGCTACAAAGTCGAAGTTTTGCCGGATGTAGACAATATGGCAATTGATGAGGGATTGCGAAACGTAAACAACGATGCGTGTTATCCTACTATTTTGGTAGTGGGTCAGATGATCAAAGCATTGAAATCAGGTAAATACGATTTGGATAATGTGTCATTGGTGATGAGTCAGACAGGAGGACCGTGTAGAGCTTCCAATTATGTTGGTTTTATCAGAAAAGCCCTTAGCGACAATAATATGGGTCATATACCTGTTATAAGTGCCAATCTGACCGGACTTGAATCAAACCCTGGCTTTAAGGTAACTTTGCCTTTGGCCAACAGGGCCATAATGGCTATGGTATACGGTGACCTTTTTCAACGAGTTCTTTACAGGACCAGACCTTACGAAAAAGTTCCGGGATCTGCCGAAAAACTACATGAAAAATGGTCAAGAAAAGCAAAAGATAATATTCTTAGAGGCAATTTACTGGAATTTAGAAAAATCACCAAAGAAATCGTGAAAGAATTTGACCGATTGCCCCTGAATGACACTTTGAAGCCTAAAGTAGGGATTGTCGGAGAAATTCTGGTCAAGTACCATCCTACTGCTAATAACAATTTGATCAAAGTGCTGGAAGATGAGGGTGCAGAAGTTGTGGTCCCTGATATTCTTGACTTCTTTTTGTACTGCGCTTATAACAGCGTATATAAATTTGAGGCCTTGGATTCAAGCGAGAAATCGATGAAAAATAGCAGCAGGTTTATCAATATGATCGAATGGTATAGAAAAACAATGAAAAAATCCTTGGAAGAAAGTCAAAGATTCAGAGCTCCAAGCCGGATAAGACACAAGGCTAGTTTGGCGGAGAAACTCATTGATTTGGGAAATCAAGGTGGAGAGGGATGGTTTTTGACCGGTGAAATGATGGAACTGATCGAAGACGGTATTGAAAATATAGTATGCGTGCAACCATTTGCATGCCTGCCCAACCATGTAATGGGCAAAGGCATGATGAAGCCGATCAGGGCAACATATCCTTATGCAAATATTGCAGCTATAGATTACGATCCCGGTGCAAGTGAGGTAAATCAATTGAACAGGATCAAGCTTATGCTGGCTGTTGCCAACAAAAATTTGAATAAAAAGACCAAAAATAAACCGGTGTTATAATACACTGGTTTATTTTTGGAGAAAATAAGAAAAAAAGCTGTCATTACAATAAAAAAATATACAAAAGTATTGACATCGATGATCAAACAAGCTATTATTTAAATGAAATGAATATCAGTGTATGAAATTAATTTCAAGGGGTAATGTGATGGATTACAAATATGATATCAGGTTGATAGTCAGATGCGTTAAGATGCATTACGAAGAGAACCTGAAACAAAATGAAGTGGCCGCCAGACTGGGAATATCCAAGGCAACTGTGTCTAGAATAATCAATTACGCAAAAGAAAAGGGAATAGTTGAATTTAAGATCAACAACCCTTACCCTGAAGAAATAATTCAGTTGGAAAAAAAGATAGAAAAGAAGTATGGGTTACTCGAAGTGATCATCGCAGATTTGGAATCAGATGATGAGAGCGATGTTAAAAAAGCTATAGCCAAGGAGGCCGCAAAGTATCTAAGCCGTGTGTTGAAACAAGGAATGTTGATAGGAGTTTCAAGCGGAACGACTTTGGCTGAAATACCAAAACACATAGAGAACTCAAAGACCAATGATTATACCTTCATACCGATGGTAGGTGGCAATGGTCAATATATACCCAACATTCAAACGAATAATATTGCACTTAATTTTGCAAGGGTATTCAAGGCCAACTCAAAGATTCTTCACGCTCCCGCCATGGTAGAAAAAATAGAGAACAAAAATATTTTGGTTGGAGACCCGGGCATCAGATCGGTTTTGTCGCTTACTGAAAAGCTCGATATTGCAGTTATGGGAATCGGATCATGCACACTTCAGTCTACTGTAAAGATGATAGCGGAGTTTATCGACAACAAGGAGCTTGAATCGATACGGGACAAAGGGGCCGTTGCGGACGTCTGTAATATATTTATTGACAAATACGGCAACGGAGATGCTTTTGAATCAAATGAAAGAGTCATTGGAATTACTCTTGAAGATATCAAGAGAACACCGTTAAGGGTGGCAGTGGCAGGGCATAGAACCAAATTTGAAGCAATCAAGGGAGTTGTCAATACAGGGATCGTAAATGTTTTGATCACCGATCTGTCAGTTGCTGAAAATTTAGTTTAAAAATTGGGGTGAATATAGTGGTAAAATGGGTTTTTGTTTTTTTCGCACTTCTGATAGTTCAGGGGGGCATGACATATTTTCAAGTAAAAAATTACAGAAAAAACACAATCGAAATCAGGAAAAAAGGAGATATGCTGGTTGGCCAGGCAAAGGGTGGATTCAAAGCAGGCTGTATAGTGATGATGGCTTTGTCACCTGAGGGAGAAATCTTGGAAACCCGTTGCATGCTTGGTAGAACAGTGTTTAAAAAATTTGAGATCATAGATGATTTCGATGGAAAGAATGTTTTTGAATCCAAAGATTGGGTAAAGAAAATCAAGAATGAACAACTTAAGAAAGCTATATCGACAGCCATCAAGACAATGAAAGATCAGATGGCAATTATGGAAGAAAATAAATTGGAATCCGAACAACTGGAAGTAAAAGACAATTAAGTTAATAACAGAAATCATATTTCTGTTAAATATAATTAACAAGGAGGATTTTAGATGGATTTTTTAGCTAAGTTGGCAGAAAGCTTTATCGGCTTGTTCAACGCCGGTGGAGCAACATTCATGGGATTGGTTACAGGAATCATACCTACACTAGTTGTTTTGATTACCTTTGTAAACTCAATCATCATGCTTATCGGGGAAGATAAGGTAGAAGGTTTCGCAAAGAAAATGACTGGAAACTTCATAACAAGATACACAGTTTTTCCAGTTCTTGCAATGTTCTTCCTGACTAACCCAATGGCATACTCTTTTGGAAAGTTCTTGGATGAGAAGTACAAGCCTGCATTCTACGATGCGGCAGTATCATTTGCACATCCTATAACAGGACTGTTCCCACACGGTAACGCAGGTGAGTTATTTGTATGGCTTGGAATCGCACAGGGAATCACAGAGCTTGGTCTTTCGACTGCAGGTCTGGCAGTAAGATACTTTATAGTTGGTGTTATTGTAATATTCATACGAGGTATCGTTACTGAGAGAATTACCCTAATGATGATGGCAAGAAAAGAGGTGAACTGATATGACTTACAATGCAATCAAGATTGTTAAAGGAAAAGCTGGCTGGGGTGGACCATTGATCATCAAGCCAGACGAGAAAAGAAATAAAGTATTATCAGTAACTGGAGGAGGAATAGATCCTGTTTCCAGAAAAGTTGCCGAGTTGACAGGTTGTGAAGTTGTTGACGGTTTTGCAACAACCATTCCTGATGACGAAGTTTTCGTTGCAGTCGTAGACTGTGGTGGAACAGCCAGATGTGGCGTTTATCCTAAAAAAGGTGTTTACACCATTAACTTGACTCCTGTTGGACAGTCAGGACCTTTGGCTCAATACATCAAAGAAGATATTTATGTATCAGGAGTTAAACCTGAAGATGTAACGCTTGCAGAAGAAGGGGCTACGATCAGTCAAGCTGCAAAAGCAACTGAAGAAAAGTCTTCTTCATCTAAAGCAAAAGCAGCTCCAGCAGATGAGAAGAAGAGCAGCTTTATCGTCAGAATGGGTAAAGCAGTTGGTGGAGTAGTAGGTAAGTTCTTTGCAGCTGGTAGACAAACCGTTCAAATGGTAATCAACAATATCTTGCCATTTATGGCTTTTGTTTCGATGTTGATTGGTATTATTTCAGAATCAGGCATAGGTAATGTTATAGCTGAGGCTATTGCGCCGGTTTCAGGAAGTCTTCCTGGACTGTTGATAGTATGTATTATTTGTGCATTGCCGTTCCTTTCGCCAATTCTTGGACCTGGTGCGGTTATTGCTCAGGTAGTAGGAGTTTTCCTTGGAGTTGAGATTGGAAAAGGAAACATCCCTCCTCAGTACGCTTTGCCTGCATTATTCGCTATAAACCCACAAGTTGGTTGCGACTTTATCCCAGTAGGTTTGAGTCTTGGAGAAGCAGAGCCGGAAACAGTTGAAATTGGTGTTCCTGCAGTATTGTTCTCAAGAGTTATCACTGGTCCTATATCTGTAGTAATCGCATGGTTGTTTAGTTTCGGACTTTATTAAAAAAATGGTGCGGCTTAAGCCGCACCTTAATTTTAAAAAATCAGAGTGCTTCCTGTAGTTGTTTTAAGAATGTGCTTGTAAATTAATAAGTTTTAAAATTAAATTTGAAAACAGCATTTATGCCGGTTAGGATGGGCATAATGTTCATGATAGATTTTAATGTGTAATTCAGTGCTTGAGAAAGCTTAAATGAATATAAGCAGTGGCGTATGTCATAAAAAACAAGGAGGTAATTATGAAGTATAATGTAAAAATTACAGGATATGGAGATATGGCCCTAGATTTTCTAACAGAAAATATGTTGATTATTTTTAACGAGAATGCACCTAACGAATTGAAAGAAATTTCTGTTTTACACGAAATATCTGAACTCGCATCAGAGGTTGAAGTAGGTGACCTGGTTGAAATTGGAGGCAAGGAATACTTTGTTACATCTGTAGGAGACGAGGCAAATCATACTTTAAAGACCATGGGACATTGTTCTTTAAGATTTGACGGAGCAGAAGAACCCCAGTTGCCAGGATCCATCCACCTTAAGGGAGATGGAGTTCCTACAATAGAAATTGGAAAATATATCACAATAATATAAAGGAGGAGATTTTAATGTTAAATCTCAATAGAAAATTAAGAGCCCTTGAAGAGCAAGGCAAACCAATTAAACTTGGTTTGATCGGAGCTGGCCAAATGGGTAAGGGTATGGTAAGCCAGGTAATGAAAATGAAGGGTATGATCCCTGCAATCGTAGTTGACATCAATGTTGACAATGCAATTGAGTCTTATACATTGGCTGGAGTGGCAAAGGATCAAATCGTAGTGACTGATTTGTTGAGCGAAGCCAATGCTGCCATGGAGCAAGGGAAGTATGTTGCATCTGCTAATGCAGATATACCGGCTGCCGCAAACTTGACGGATGTAGTTGTTGATGCTACTGGAGTACCGGATGTTGGAGCAAAGATAGCTATTGACTCTATTATGAACAAAAAGCACGTTGTAATGTTGAACGTTGAGACTGACGTAGTAATCGGAGCTTATCTGAAAAAATTGGCTGATAACGCAGGTGTAATCTATACCGGTTCAGCAGGAGACGAGCCAGGTTCAGTTATGGAGTTATACGATTTTGCTGACGGAATGGGCATGGACATCGTAGCTGTAGGTAAAGGAAAGAATAACCCTATTGTTGCAGGATGCAACCCTGAAACTGTATACGAGCAAGCAATGAGAGAGGGCGTAAGTCCAAAAATGCTTACCGCGTTCAAAGATGGAACAAAGACCATGGTTGAAATGACAGCAATGGCAAACGCAACAGGTTATTTGCCAGATGTTAGAGGAGGCCACGCAGTAACTGCAGGAGTAAAAGATTTGCCGGGAATTTTCCAATTAAAGGAAAATGGTGGAATTCTTAACAATACAAAAATCGTTGACTATGTTAATGGTGTAGCACCTGGAGTATTTGTAATAGTAACAACTGATCTTCCACAGATCCACCATGAAATGCAATACCTAAGTATGGGACCGGGACCGAACTATGTACTCTTCAGACCATATCACTTAACAAGTTTGGAAACTCCATTATCGGCTGCAAGAGCAGTGATATACAACGAACCTACCATAGTTCCATTGCCAGGAAAGCCGGTTGCAGAAACTATCACAGTTGCAAAGAAAGACTTAAATGCAGGCGACATGCTTGATGGTATCGGCGGTTATACTGTGTATGGTACATTTGAAACTTACGAAAATGCAAAAGCTGAGAAAGCAGTTCCTTTGGGACTTATAACAAAGAACACAAAATTGATTAAGCCTAAGAAAACAGGTGAAGTTATCACGTACGATGATATCGAACTTGACAAGTCAACTTTGATATTCAAGCTTAGAGAACTTCAAGAAATGTTGATAGGCTAATAAAACTGAATAAATTGCCAGTGTAAAAAAGTGTAGGCCGTAAACAGACAAATCCCTTTGGGATTGTTTGTTGCGGCTTTTTTATTTAACATCATTGATCAATGAGATATAATGAATCATACCAAGATAAAATTAAATCAAATAATGGAGGTATTATTTTGGATCTTAAAAATGTAGAGTGTTATTTATTGGATATGGATGGAACGATTTATCTGGGCAACGAACTTATAGAAGGTGCAAAAGATTTTTTAGATGAGATAAAGAGCAAAGGCAAACGATATATTTTTCTCACAAATAACTCTTCTAAAGACAAGGACGCTTACGTTGACAAACTTACGAATTTGAACATCAAGGCAACTAGTGACGAGGTATTTTCATCGGGAGATGCCACCATATATTACCTGAAAAAGAATACCGATTATAAAAACATTTTTTTGCTGGGAACACCTGCACTGGGAAATGCCTTTAGAAAAGCAGGATTCAATGTTTTTACACAGAGGAATGAAGCTGTTGAGTGTGTTGTTTTGGGTTTTGACACAACATTAACTTATGAAAAGCTTTGGGCGGCATGTGATTATGTTAGAAAATTGCCGTATATAGCAACTCATCCAGACTTTAATTGTCCTTTGGAAGGAGGCAAATTTATGCCTGACATAGGTGCTATGATAGCTTTTATCAAGGCATCTACGGAAAAGGAACCGATTGTTATTGGAAAACCCAAAGAACATATGCTGGACGCCATATTGGAAATTTATGATTTGAACAAGGAACAAGTGGCGATGGTTGGGGATAGATTATATACTGATATAAAAATGGGATATGACCTTGGTATCAAATCGGTGTTGGTTCTATCCGGTGAAAGTACAATGAATGATTATGAAGCGTCAGATGTCAAAGCAGATTTTATTTTTGATTCCGTTAAAGAAATGATAGAAAAAATTTAAGGAGATGAAATTATGAAAGATTATAAAAAATTACTTGATAATGATGTAAAATGTGATTGCGGCAGAGTTCATTTTGTACCAATAAAAGATGTGGATTTTACTTTCAAGGCATCAAACGTTACAGATATTGTAAAAAAATATATTAGTGGTTCTGAATTGTTGGTAGTAATTGACTATCACACTGATGAACAGATAAACAATGAAATTTTAAAAGAGCTTGAAGGTAAAGGCTTTAATTTGACAGTAGTACGATTTACCGACAAAAAACTGGTGCCTGATGAAAGAGCAGTAGGAGCAATATTGATGCACAGTGTGAGAGGTACTGATGGTATTTTAGCGGTAGGATCAGGTACCATCAACGATTTGGCAAGATTTGTAGGAAGCAGGATGGAAATTCCTGTAATAAGTATTGCGACGGCTCCTTCGATGGACGGATATGCAGCAGCAGGATCATCATTAGTTGTAAAAGGTGCAAAAAAGACTTTAAAGGCAGTTCCAGTAACAGCTATTTATGGTGATGTGGATGTAATAGCAAATGCACCATTCGAAATGATACAGGCAGGTTATGGAGATATAATCGGTAAAAAGACATCACTTGCAGATTGGGCTTTGTCAAGGGTGGTGACAGGTGAATATTGGTGTGACGATATCGTGAAATTAGTGGAAGATTCTACCGATATCTGCATAGAAAATTCTAAAAAAATAGCTGAGAGAGATATTGAGTCTATAAAGCATCTCATCGAAGCCTTGGTTTTATCAGGAATTGCCATGTCCATGGCAGATGATACAAGACCTGCATCAGGCAGTGAACATTTAATTTCACATTACATGGTGATGAAAAATATTGAGAAGGGTGAAATGATTCCTTCACATGGCATAACCGTTGCTTTTGGAACATTGGTCGTAAGCATGCTTTATGAGTTCTTGAAAGAAAACGAAATCTTCAAAACTCAAGATGACAGTCGGTCTGTAATTGAAGCAGTGGATAAGTATGTTCCAACAGTCGAGCAGACAAAAGAATGGTTGGAAATTATCGGGCTTCCCGTTTCACCGGAAGGTTACGGAGTGGATGAGGCTTACCTGGAGGAAATGATTTTGAAAGCAGGTTTCATCAGAGATAGATTCACAATTTTTAGATACCTTGATAAATTGGGAATCTTGAATGATGCTGCAAAGTATGTCTTGGCAAAAATGTTTTAAACGACGGAGCGAAAGCTCCGTTTTTTTTAAATTAAAAGAGAGACTCGAATCGACTTTGTCGACATGGAGTCTCTCTTTGTTTAAAGCAGCTTGCTGCTTGATTTCGAAGACTATGTTGCCATAGTCTTAACTGGGGATTTGCTCTTATAGAAAAAGGGGTATTAATTCTATAAGATAGGGGTTATATATGTGATGGCTTAATTATATGCCAGAGCCAGGGGTAATTCAATAGAATGTACACAAAAAAACACTTGTAAAGGATATCATATTGTTGTTTGTTCGTACAGGCTTAAAGCTTGTAATTACAAGGCTTGAAAGATAATAAACCCAATTATAGTTTGTGTTTTTTTCCATTTAAAACTATAATATAAAGAGAAGTAAAATAGCATTATGGAGGGATAACCTATGGAAGATAGATTTGAATCAAAAGGCAACGTCGTTCTTAGTGAAGATGTGATTTCTTCAATAGCTGCTTTGTCCGTTGTCGAAGTTGAAGGCGTGGCAAATCTGCATCAAGGATTTACAGGCGGCATTGCTGAAAAATTTGGGAAAAAGACTAATGGGAAAAACATCAGGGTGGTCCAAAAAGATAATGAGTTGATCATTGACTTGTCAGTTGATGTGAATTTCGGAGTTCAAATACAAAAGGTAGCTGAAAAAATTCAGAAAAAAGTTAAAACCACCGTTGAAGCCATGACTGGCTCAAGAGTGATTCAGGTAAATGTAAATGTCGAAGGAGTTCGAATGATTCAAAATAAGACTGAATGATTTTAAGCGCCCCTGTAATTTATACTTATGGGGGCATTATTGTGTTTGTGGAGTTTTTAAATTGCATCACCAGAAAATGGAGGAAAAAATATGAGCAGAAAATTTGCCCGTGAAATCGTGCTGAAAACAGTTTTTCAGATGAATTTCGCAACTGAAATCGAAGAGAGCGATCTCGAAGAAAGCATGATAGAAAAACTTATATACGACAATACCGAAATGAACGAAGAAGAAATATTTCATGAACTAAGCGAAGAAGATGTAAGATATATCAAGGATATAATAATAGGAGTTAAGCAAAAGAAGGAAATTCTGGATGAGCAAATCAACAAACACCTTGTGAATTGGAAAATCGATAGGCTCAACATGCTCGATGCCGCCATGTTGAGAATTGCCTCATATGAGATTCTTTTTCTGAAAAAAACGCCTAAAGCCGTAATTATAAATGAAGCTCTGAATCTTATTTCCAGATTTGGAGACTCTGATTCTACAAAATACATAAATGCCGTATTGGACAAGTTGAATTGAAATGAGCACCAGAACTTTTTTAGGTATCGACACCAGCAACTACACCACCAGTATGGCTTTAGTAGACGAAGTCGGCAACAGGATTTTTGATATCAGAATCCCTCTTAAGGTAAGAGAGGGCGGTAGAGGTTTGAGACAGCAGGAAGCGGTCTTTCAACATATAAAAAATCTGAACGAAATTTCTGAGAAAATCGAAAATCAGTCAAGAAACATAGCGGTTGTAACAGCTTCGTCCAGACCACGAATGCTCGATGGATCATACATGCCGGTATTCGAAGTATCCAAGAGCGTCGGAAAATTGTTGTCATCGCTTATGGGTGCTGAATTTATTGATACTTCCCATCAAAGAGGTCACATTAGAGCTGCGATAGAAAATAATTTAGATGTACCAACTGAATTTCTGGCAATTCATTTAAGTGGGGGAACTTTGGAAATAATGAAGGTTTGCTATATGGACGGATTCTTAAACGAAGAATTGTTGACAGGAACTTCTGATATCAGTGCAGGCCAATTGATCGATCGGATAGGCGTAAAACTGGGATTTTCCTTTCCTGCAGGGAGAGAAATGGAACGGTATTTGTCAGAATATACTATTGCAGATAAAGTTCAAAACTACAGCTATAAGGCGTATTTCAAAGACTCTAAACTCAATCTTTCCGGATTGGAAAATCATCTTTTGCGCAAGATAGATGAAGGGGCTGCAAAAGAGTCTATCATTTACGAAACATTTCGAAATATTGCAGAATTGATTTATGACTTGTCAAAATTTTACTCACAGTCAACGGGAATCAAAGATGTGATACTTACCGGAGGAGTTGCAGCCAATAGCATGATCAAAAATTACCTTAAACAAAAATCTTCAGCAGTCAGCTTGGAATTTTTGTTTTGTCGATCCCAAGATTGTACGGATAATGCCTATGGCGTCGCTTTAATAGGCATGGACCAGTACAAAGAAAGCGGAAGGAAGAACAAAATATGAAGCAAAAGACTATAAGTGTGGGTAAACTTACGAAATATATAAAGAGCATATTTGACAACGATGTGATATTGAGAAACGTTTTAGTTGAGGGTGAAATTTCTAATTTCAAGCTACACTCATCAGGACATGCTTATTTTAGCTTGAAAGACAATGAAGGCAGAATCAATTGCGTTATGTTCAAAAACGTTGCTGATACGGTCGGTGAACTCAAAGACGGAGATAACGTCATACTTCAGGGGAATGTATCTGTTTATGAAAAAAACGGCCAATATCAGTTGTATGTTAAAAGGTGCCAAATACAAGGCGTGGGAGATTTATATGCTCAATTTGAGAAATTGAAGGAAGAATTGTCGGATCTGGGATGGTTCGATGAAAAAAATAAAAAATCTCTGCCTAAGATGCCGGTTATGATAGGGATCGTAACATCGCCTACAGGAGCGGCAATCAGAGACTTGATCTCAGTAATAACAAGAAGGTTTAAAAATATTCAGATTCAAATTTATCCTGCTTCAGTGCAGGGTGACAAGGCACCCGGTGAAATAAGCAAAGGTATACAAGTGTTCAATACCATGGCAGAAGTCGATTTAATAATAATCGGCAGGGGTGGAGGCTCCATTGAAGAACTTTGGGCTTTTAACGAACGGATTGTAGCCGGTGCGATACATGATTCAAAAATTCCGGTAATCAGTGCAGTGGGGCATGAAACCGACTTTACGATCAGTGACTTTGTAGCGGATCTAAGAGCGCCCACTCCTTCAGCGGCAGGGGAGATCGCTGTGCCGTCTCTTGACGAAATTATGAATAGATTAAGTTATTTTGAAGATAAATTGACAAAAAATATCGATAATAAATTAAACGTTTGCTCACAAAAAATCAAAAACTTAAAAAGCGCATATTTTTTCGCAAACCCAGAAATGTTCTTCATTCAGCATGCTCAAACATTGGATGTCTTAAGAAACACCATTGTCAACCAGATGAGATCGAACCTTCAATATAAACTTTCAAAAATAACAGAAAAGAAGTCCAGGTTGGAGGGGTTGGATCCATCAAATGTGCTGAAAAGAGGTTTTGCTGCAATCAGGAATGAAGAAGGCATGTATATAACTGATTTGAATGAAATAGAAATAAATGCTCAGGTTGACATAGTTTTCGTAGACGGCGTTGCAAAATCCAAGATTATCGGGAAGGAAGCAAATTATGAAAAAAAACACATTTGAAGACAATGTAAAAAGAGTTGAAGAAATCATAAAGCATATGGAATCCAACCAAATACCTTTAAATGAAAGCTTTAAGTATTTTGAAGAGGGAATAAAATTGATAAAATCTTGTGAAACTGAGCTTGAGTCTACTCAAGGCAAGGTTCTTAAGCTGCTTGACAGGGATGGTGAAATTACAAAAGTTCCATTTGAAGGTGAAGAGTCATGAGTTTTATAGATATTTACAATTCCAAAAAGAATGAAATTGAAAAAAAAATGCAACTATATCTTTTTGAACTAAGAGATACGGTGCCGAAGGTTTTATACGATTCAATGGAGTATAGCCTGATGGCTGGCGGAAAGAGGTTAAGGCCGATTTTAACCATGGAATTTGCAGGAACAAAAGCAAAAAATCATGAACTCGCCTTGCCACTGGCTTGTGCCATTGAAATGATACATACCTATTCGCTTATTCATGACGATCTTCCGCCTATGGATAATGACAGCTTGCGAAGAGGCAAACCCACCAATCACATACTATACGGTGAAAATGTTGCGATTCTTTCAGGCGATGCATTGTTGAATTATTCTTTTGAAATAATGCTTCAGAATATCCCATTAAGAGAGAACGAGGGGTACTTAAAGGCGATGGGAATAATTGCTAACGGCGCAGGGCCACGAGGTATGATTGGCGGGCAAGTTGATGATATAAAGAATGAATCATCTGATTTGACAATAGAAGAACTTGAGAGTATAAACAACAGAAAAACCGGTGCTTTATTGAAATCATCAGTGTTGGCTGGGGCTGTTTATGCAAAACTGGAGCATAATAAAATTCAATTGCTTGAAAGATACAGCGATTTGATCGGGCTGGCATTTCAAATAGTCGATGACATTCTTGATATATCCGGCGATGCAAGTATAACGGGAAAAGAAACCGGGAAAGATACAGAAAACAATAAGATTACTTATCCGATGGTATACGGTATGGAAAAATCAAAAAAAATTGTTGATGATTTATACACTGAGGCAATTGAATGCTTGAAAAAAGCGGAAGTAGAAAACGAATTCTTGATCGATCTGACAGGTTTTATCTGTAACAGGGATTATTGAGTTCATATATTTGTAAATAAAAAGACCATGTGATATAATTCATTTAATTATATGGTGGTGCAGTATTCTAGTCAGATCTATCGCTTCTCAAGGCGGGGCTAAAAATCCGTCAAAGGGCACATCGATGAAGTTTCTTGTATTGGCTTTCGACGCCCAGTTGGGGGCTTTTACAGGGAGTAAAGGGAGATGGGGCGATCCGCAATGGCATGCGGGCGTAGACCCTGCTCCCGCGGAGACCCGGTTAACGGGAGAAACCTGCCGAAATGTTTCGTTTCGACGAGATATGGATGCAGCGTAGCCTGCCTTGAGTGAAACAGGGAGATGATAAGATCAGTCCGTACGGTTTGTGAGCTCAAAGCCTGCGGGTATTGCTTTTCGAAACCTGTTTTGCAAAAGAGGCTAGGAAGCGATGTGACTGTTGAGGAAAACTCCTAGACTGTTCTTTAGAGGCACAGTGAGGATTACAGTGTGTACTAAGTGGCAATCCAGCCTCATTTTTGGTGACAAAATGAAAAAAGGGCAAGGGAAACCGCTGGCTTGGTGACAAGCCGGTCTCTTTTTGGGAAAACCTGCTGGACCTAAGACGCAAAGTTTACTTATTGTGCTACCACCATATCATACAATCCCTTTTGGAGGATTAAATTTGAAATATAAAGATTCAGTAAAAAAAACTAAAAAAAGCAATAAAGAGTTAAAACAAAAAAGACAAAAGAAGTGGTTGATATTTATTACGATATGGACCTTTTTTCTTTCTATAGGCATTAATTTGGTATCCGAATTGTTTTTAAACAATTCGGATGTTGTTGTTTCATTTTTAATATTGGTGTCCATAGTCGCGGTGGGAATATTTTTTGATATGGTAGGGATTGCTGTAGCTTCAGCAAATCTCACACCTTTTAATTCAATGGCAGCCAATAGAGTAAAAGGATCCAGAGAGGCAGTACAGATAGTAAAAAATGCGAGTCAGGTTTCTAACTTTTGCAATGATGTAATAGGAGACATTTGTGGTATAGTCAGTGGAGCTACAGCCATAAGCATAGTATATCAAATTGGCACAAGATTCACTTTGACCGAAACCACTATTCTGGTGATTATATTCAATGGATTTCTGGCAGCCGTCACGGTCGGAGGAAAAGCAATGGGTAAAAATATTGCAATGGAAAACAATACAAGGATCGTTTATAGATTCGGTTGTATCGTAGCTTTCCTTAAAAATCCCTTTAGCTACGGGAAAGGGGGTAAAGGCGTTGTCTAGATTGGATGTATATTTACACGAAAAAGGTTTCTACGATAGCAGGGAACAGGCAAAACGGAACGTAATGGCCGGAAATGTTTCGATAAATGGAAAAATGGCAGACAAGCCTGGGATGACAGTAAAAGACGGAGATATTATTAGCGTCAAGGAAAAAGAGTGTCCCTTTGTAAGTCGAGGCGGATTTAAACTCGATAAGGCGATCAAAACCTTTGGGCTTGACTTGCAGGGTAATATTGCCATGGATGTTGGGGCTTCCACGGGAGGGTTTACAGATTGCATGCTTCAATATGGAGCCGATAAAGTTTATTCAGTGGATGTAGGATACGGTCAATTAGATTGGAAACTCAGGAGTGACGCAAGGGTCGTATCGATGGAAAGAAAAAATTTTAGACATATGGAATTTGATGAAATTGGTGAAAAGGTTGATTTTTTAGTCATGGACGTATCATTTATTTCGGTAACAAAACTTGTAGATAGAATAAAGATGTTTTTGAAAGAAAATGGTAATGCTGTAATTTTGATCAAACCACAGTTTGAAGCTGGAAAAGATAGAGTTGGAAAGAAAGGAATAGTAAAAGATCCGGATGTTCACTTCGAAGTTATCAAAGACGTGATCATATTTTTTGAAAATTCGGGTATGAGTGTCATTGGGTTAGATTTTTCTCCTGTAAAAGGTGCAAAAGGAAATATTGAATATCTTATTCTTGTGAAATATGACATTTCAGAAATAGGCACGATTTCAGAAGAAATAATCAAAGAAATCGTTAAAAAGGCAAACGAAGGTTTATAATATTTATGTAATAATATATAATAATTATTAATTGAAATAAATCGAGGTGCTTATGAATAAAATTGGTTTGTACATAAACCCAAGCAAAAGCCATAGTTTTGAGAATGCAAAGCGTGTTGTAAAAATACTAAAAGACAATGGAGTGGAAGTTTACGGCGCTGAAAATACAAAGGTTGAGATGATGGAAACCGGTATCATGATCGACGAAAAAAAAATGTTTTCGGAATCCGAATGTATTATAGTTTTCGGAGGTGACGGAACGATTTTGGAAGCAGTAAGAAAAATGGGGAAAAATCACATACCGATGTTTGGAGTCAATTATGGAAACCTTGGGTTTATGGCTGAAGTTGAAGAAAATGGCATTGATGTTTCCCTTGACAGATTATTGAAGAATGACTATGCAATAGAAGAACGTATGATGCTGGACGTGGAGATCGATGGGTTTGATTCGGAAGAACACGGTTTTACGGCGCTAAACGATGTAGTTATCAGCAGAGGTGCCAATACGAGGCTTATAGACATCAAGATATACGGCAATGAGAATCTGATAGAAGAATACAGAGCGGATGGCCTGATAATCTCAACACCAACCGGTTCAACCGCATATTCTCTCTCGGCTGGTGGACCAATAATAGAACCATCAAACGACAGCATATTGGTTGTCACTCCAATTTGTCCACATTCACTGCACAATCGAAGCATTGTCCTTGATGCAAACAAGGAAATCAGTGTATTTGCAGAGTCGAAGGACAAAAACTTAATAGTAGCTATAGACGGTCAAAAGTTTTTTGAGATGAACCAAAAACCCATTCACATAAAGAAAGCCGTTTCTACGGTAAAACTTATAAAATTCAAGGAAAACAACTTCTTCGAAATTTTAAGAAGAAAATTATCAGAACGAATATAATAAATTGCGAGGAGCGTTTGTATGAAAGGTGCCAGACAAGCAAAGATTTTGGAATTGATAGATATGAGCGAAATCGAAACACAAGAGGAATTGGCGGAAAAACTCAAAGAATCGGGATATAAAGTAACTCAAGCCACAGTATCCAGGGATATTAAAGAACTTAGATTGATCAAGATCATGAGCAAGTCGGGCAAGTATCACTATGCGTCGTTCAAGGATACCAGCAGTCAGATGAGTGAACGAATTTCCAACGTTTTCAAGGAGTCTGTAATTACTGTCGAGCATAGTGGTAATCTCGTGGTTCTTAAAACTTTCACCGGTGGTGCAATGGCGGCATCTGTGGCTATAGATTCGCTGGATTGGCCGGAAATAGTCGGATGTTTGGCTGGCGATGACACGATATTTGTAGCAATAAAAGATAATTTCAATATTCTGGAGACAATTGAAAAGTTCAGGAAATTAATAAAATAGTCCGGGAAGGTGTGCCATGCTGGCTGAACTAAACATAAAGAATTATGCTTTGATTGAAAATCTCAGAATCGAATTTCAAAAGGGTTTTAACGTTATCACGGGTGAAACCGGGGCGGGAAAATCCATCATAATTAATGCTTTGATGCAGGCTTTAGGTGCCCGAGGAAATAAAGACATGATCAAAAGAGGTAAGGAAAGGCTTGTTGTGCAGGCAATATTTACATTTGAAGGCTTACCTGAAGATATAAGTGATTTGATTTCCGGGTTGGGGGTCGACTATGAAAACAGCGGTTTGATTTTATCCAGAGAGATACATAAATCAGGACGAAATGTTTGTAGGATAAACGACATCAACATTACAGTCAATGATCTCAAAAAAATCGGAGACAAACTTGTGGATATTCATAGTCAACGTGATCATAATTTGATCTTGAACAAAGAAGAGCATCTGAAGATTTTGGATATGTATGGAAAAGAAAAAATATACGACATATTGGAATCGGTAAAAGAATTGCACGGGGAATGGAAACGAATAAAAAGAGAAAAGGAAAACTTGATAGACAGTATTGCCAAAGAAGAAAGAGATCTCGATATATTCAGATTTCAACTCAAGGAAATATCTTCAATAGAATTTGAAGTCCGAGAAGATGAAAATTTGGAAAAGAAAATAAATATTATGGGCAATGCAGAAATTCTCTTCAAGAATGCAAGTGCAATATATGAAATCTTATACGGTTCGGATACTTCAGTCCAGGATATGATAGGCGAGGCATTGAAAAATATTCAAGAAATGGAAAAAGCTGATTTTTCATTGTCCCAGTACGAAGATAGACTGAATGAAATAAATTTGAATATGGAAGACATAGCCTATTATTTTAGAGATTATAGAGAAATGATTTCTTTCGATGACTCTGAACTCAACAAATCTCAAGACAAATTGAACAAGTTAAATGCATTAAAGAGAAAATATGGACCTGAATTGGAAGATGTTTTGGAATTCAAGAAAACATTGGAGGAAAACATCGACAAGCTAGAGAGAAAAGATGCTTATCTTGATGAAATTGAAAAAAAATTGTTAAAATCAAGGGAGGCATATGAGAACAAGTCCATGGAATTGCGAAAAGTTCGAAAAGAAGCGGGTAAAACGTTTGCAGACAACATCAATAGAGAGCTGAAAGCCCTCTCTATGAAAGATGCATATTTTTCCATCATATTTCGAGAATTGAATGAAGAAAAAAACTTTGCCGCAACAGGGTTGGATGACGTTGAATTTCTCATAAGGACCAATAGAGGCGATGAAGACAAGCCCTTGATAAAAATAGCATCAGGAGGAGAAATATCCAGAATAATGTTGGCTATCAAGAGCGTTATAGGTAAATCTTACGGCATGAAAACTCTGATATTCGATGAGATAGATACTGGAATCAGTGGTTTGGCTGCTACTTCAGTAGGCAAAAAACTCAAAGAAATCAGCAAAGATATCCAACTAATAAGCATCACCCATTTGCCGCAGATAGCTTCTATGGCTGACAATCATTTTGAAGTTATTAAAGAAGGAACATCAGAAGGGAATGTTACAAGATTCAAATACTTGGATTTTGATCAGAGAGTTGAGGCTCTAGCCAATATGATTGACGGAGGACAAACTAAGAAGAGTTTGGATCACGCCAGAGAAATCTTGAGCAAAAACATCAAATAACTAAAAAACAATAAAAAACATGACTTGTTATCTATTAAACAAAGTTTCAGTGTGTTACAATATTGTGGAATAAGATAGTATGGAGGTTTTACAATGAAGAAATTAGTTCCTATAGCAATGTCAAACAGACACATACACCTGTCTGAAAAAGATTTGGCAACCCTGTTCGGCGAGGGATATGAATTGACAAAAATGAAGGATCTTTCGCAACCGGGACAGTTTGCCTGTGAAGAGAAAGTGGACGTATATGGACCCAAAAATGCAATAAAGGGTGTGAGGATTCTTGGACCAACAAGACCGGAGACACAATTGGAAGTTTCAGTTGCAGACAGTTTTGTTCTAGGGATAGCTCCTCCTGTAAGAGATTCTGGAGACATAAAAGACTCGCCCGGAGTCACATTGGAAGGGCCTAAAGGAAAGGTCGAAATCATGCAGGGCGCAATAGTTGCATCCAGACATATACACATGCACACAGATGATGCTGAAAAGTTTGGACTGAAAGACAAGGACGAGGTACAGGTGAAAGTTGATGGAAAGCGTGGCTTGATTTTTTCCAATGTCCTGGTGCGCGTCAGCGACAAATATGCTCTAGAGATGCACGTAGACGTTGAAGAAGGTAATGCGGCCGGTGTTAAAAACGGACAGATGGTTGAAATAATATAACTTAAGTCTTCCTTAAGCCCTTTGAATAAAGGGCTTTTTTCTTGTCACTTTGCATGTAAGTGGCTATAATTAAACGTGGTTGAAGCATAAAATGAACTGGGAGTGATAAAATGCCAAATCCTGTAGCTATTAGCATTTGGGGGCTTGAAATAAGGTGGTACGGTATTCTTATATCAACGGCCATTTTGATTGGGATAGGAATAGCAGTCATAAGAGGGAAGAAAAAAAATATCATTAGTGATGATATTTTGGACATCGTTTTGGTAAGTGTTCCAGCAGCAATGATTGGAGCCAGAATTTATTACGTGATTTTCAAATTGGACTATTATCTGGCAAATCCAAAAGAAATCTTCATGGTTTGGGAAGGTGGATTGGCCATTCACGGCGGTCTTATTGGAGCATTTATTGCCGGTTTTTTGGTGTGCAAGGTCAAAAAGCTAAATGTGTTGACTGTTTTGGATGTGTTTGCTCCAGCATTTCCCCTTGGTCAGAGTATAGGAAGATGGGGCAATTATTTCAATCAGGAAGCATACGGTTCTGAAACAGATCTACCATGGGCAATAACGGTTATGGATCCGTTAAAAGGACTTATTAAAGTCCATCCCACTTTTTTGTATGAATCCTTGTGGAATCTTGGAGTTCTTGCCATACTTTTGATATATGAGAAGGTGGGCAAAAAATACGAAGGGGAATTGATTTTGTTTTATGGAATCTTTTACTCACTGGGAAGATTTTTCATAGAAGGATTAAGAACAGACAGTTTGATGTTCATGAATATGAGAATAGCTCAAATTATAAGTATTTTTTCCATTTTGATTTGTCTAATTTTACTAAAAAAAATCAGAACGACCCGCAATAAAATTTAAAAATAGCCAACACTCGGTTAGTTGACCGGGTGTTTTTTTTATTGATATTTTATATAAAAGATTTTTTTTAAAAAATTCCTTTAAAACGCTTAATAATCTTGTGTAAAGTGGGGGCTAGTGGTATAATATGGGTTATAGTGGGGAATCGAGGTGTGTAAATGTTCATAGGAGAGTATCAACATAACATTGACGCTAAGGGTAGATTGATAATACCTTCTAAATTTAGAGACGCTTTAGGCGAAATATTTATCGTCACCAAGGGCTTGGATAAGTGTCTTTTTGTATTTCCTATGGACGAATGGCACAAATTCGAAGAAAAACTCAAAACACTACCCATATCCAGCAAAGATGCCAGAGCATTTTCCAGATTTTTCTTCGCTGGAGCATCTGAATGTGAACTGGATAAACAAGGCAGGATCATGATTCCCGGAAATTTGAGAGACTACGCTGGCATCGAAAAAGAAACATTCATCATCGGCGTATCGGGACGTCTGGAAATTTGGAACAAAAGCAACTGGAATGAATATAACGAGGAAGATGACCTTAGCTATGATGCCATTGCGGACAAGATGGCCATGCTGGGAATATAGGTGGCCTGATGGATTTTGTACACGAAAGTGTTTTATTGAATGAATGCATTGAAAATCTTGACATAAAACCTGATGGCGTATATGTGGACGGAACCCTGGGTGGAGCAGGACACAGCTATGAAATTTGTAGCCGATTGAACGGTTCTGGGACACTCATAGGCATCGATCAGGACGAATATGCCTTGAAAAAAGCCGAAGATCGCTTGAAAGGTTGTAAATGCAATGTGATTCTTGTAAGGGACAATTTCAAGAACATGAAGAATGTAATATATGAATTGGGATTTGAGAAGGTAGATGGAATACTTCTTGATTTGGGAGTATCTTCATTCCAATTGGATGATGGTTCAAGAGGATTTTCATACATGTTAGATGCAGATTTGGATATGAGAATGGACAATAGAAGTGGGCTGAGCGCGTTTGAAGTTGTTAACGAATATACTGAACAAGATTTATTTAAAATCATCAAGATTTACGGTGAAGAAAAATTTGCAAAACGAATAGCAAATTTTATAGTAAAAGAACGGAGTGTAGCTCCAATCAAGACCACTCAGCACCTTGCCGAGGTCATTAAATCGGCCATACCGGCAAAATTCAGAAGAGAGGGACCACACCCGGCAAAGAGAACTTTTCAGGCTATCAGGATTGAGGTCAACGATGAACTGGGAGTGCTGGAAAAGGCTTTGACAGACGGGGTCGAGTGCCTCGGCAAAAAAGGAAGGATCGCAATCATAACTTTTCATTCTTTAGAGGATAGAATTGTGAAACAACGTTTTAAGGAGCTTCAGGATCCATGTACTTGCCCACCGGATTTTCCGGTTTGCCAATGTGGAAGGGAACCCATTGTCAAAATCATAACCAAAAAACCTATATATCCAAATGAAAATGAAATCAATTTTAACCCAAGAGCAAGAAGTGCGAAACTCAGAGTTGCAGAAAAAATTTAATTCCGGGGAGTGTTTGTTATGGTAATATCAGAAAAAAAGCTATATAATTATTATCTGGAAGATGATAATATAGCAATAACCCGAATTAGAAATAAATACGAGAAAAAGAGACGTATCAAGGGCAGTTCAAAAATCAAATGCATTTTATTTGTGCTGGTTCTTTTCATGTTGGGATTGAGCGTATTGTTTCAATACTCGAGGATCAACGCAGTGAATAAGGAAATTATCGCTTTGGAAAACGATTTGAAAGAAATTCAGATGATCAACGATTCAAAAGAAGGACAAATACTTTCGAGCCTGGATTTGAATTACATTGAAACCTACGCCAAAGACACTTTGGGAATGGTGTCCCCTGAAAATGAACAGTATACATATATGGCGATAAACCAAGGCTATAAAACTGCAAGTATTGACAAATCTACGGAGACGGCTTCGAATGCAGAAAGCAAACTGGTATCTTGGATTGTAAATTTGATCAACTGATATGGAGGTCTCAAGATGTCCCTATATCACATAAGAAGAAAAAAAAGGCTATTATTTGCCTTTTTTGTTTTTTCGATACTATTCGTCATATTGGCGATCAAACTAACCTATATTCAAGCCTATCGGTCGATAGAGCTGACAGATGCCCAGATCAATCAACTTATGGGCGAAATCCCGATTACTGCTACCAGGGGCGATATTTATGACAGAAATATGAATATTCTCGCTCAAGATGCCTCGGCAAGCAGCATCTATGCAAGACCGTCATCAATTGAAGATCCTGAAATAACAGGACTCTATCTAAGTGAAATCCTGGAACTTGATAAAAATGAAATTGTTGAAAAGCTAAAAGATGAAACCAGCTCCCTGGTTTTGATAGCAAGGAAAGTCGACAACGACAAGGCTTTTATGATCGAAGATAAAAATATTAGAGGCATAGAGATTTCTGAAGATAAAAAAAGATATTACACCAATGGAAATTTCGCATCTTATGTTTTAGGTTTTACAGGTACGGATCACCAGGGGCTTTATGGCATAGAAAGAATTTTTGACGAAGATCTTAGAGGAGAAGACGGTGTTCTGATATATGAAAAAGATGGAAAAAATCAAAGAGTGCCTTCAGGATTTCAAAATACCATACCAGCAATCCCCGGTAACCATGTAGTCTTGACAATAGACAGCATAATACAACATTTTATAGAATCTGCATTGGAAGACGTCATGACAGACTTGAATCCTAAGCGAACCATCGCGATAGCAATGGATCCAAATACTGGAGAAGTGTTGGGCATGTCAGTAAAACCGGACTATGACTTAAATGATCCCAGGTCGGTAACAGATGAAATTAAAATTCGACTGGCTTCCGAATTGGAGGGAAAGAGTCTTGGTGAACAGCAACAAATAATGTGGAACAATCCAGCTGTCAGTCTGAATTACGAACCGGGATCCACATTCAAAGTTATTACTGGTGCTGCTGCCTTGGAGGAAGGTGTAGTTGAGCCGGATACCGTTTTTGTCGACGAAGGCTATATTATGGTTGACGGCATACGCATAAGGTGTCATATCTATCCTAGAAACCACGGTGAGGAGACCTTTCTCCAAGCTATCAGCAATTCTTGTAATCCGGTGATGGTTGAAACTATCATGAGATTGAATCCGCAGGATTTTTACAAACATGTATATAATTTTGGGTTTGGAGATCGAACGGGAATACAACTTGATGGTGAACAATACGGTATTATTCCTGTTAATACCAATGAAAAAAATGTAGATTATGCTACTAAATCATTTGGCCAAGGAATATCTGTTACTCCAATTCAACTGATTTCGGCATTGTCGGCAATAGTAAATGATGGAAATTATATAAAACCAACAATAGTTAAAGAAACTATATCCAGTGAAACTTCCGAAGTTATCGAAACATATGATCGATCAGTATCAAGAAAGGTGGCTTCCGAATATACGGCTATGGCACTGCAGGAAGCCATGGAAAATGTTGTTCTAGGAAGTGATCTGCTGATGTCCGCTTCCGACGGATACAATATGGGCGGAAAGACCGGAACCGCGCAGAAAATTATCGATGGAGCTTACGCAAAAGGCAAATATATTACATCTTTTTTTGGGTTTGCTCCAGTGGACGATCCCCAAATTGCTATCCTGGTTATTGTAGACGAAGCGGAAAAAAGTTATACTTCAGGTAGCATCACCGGTACAAGCACTGCAGGAATACCGGCAATAGAAATATTGAAAAACTCGCTGAAGTACTTAAATGTCCCTGTTCAAAGCACAGAAACTTTCAGCCAGACAGAAATAATACCGGATTTACGAAACCTTGACATCGAGACAGCAGATGAAATATTGACCAGACTGGGAATAGACTACTCTATTGTAGGCGATAGTGACGAAGTTGGGGCGGTAATACTTAATCAAGATCCCATGCCCGGAGGGATATTGGAAGATAACACTAAAATATCGATCCAATTTTCATCATCTGTGTCAGATGATGAAGGAATGGTGATTGTCCCGAACCTTTTGGACATGAGCATTGGCAAAGTGTCTCAAATCCTTGACAGTAAAGGACTTGAGTTGGAAATTCAAGGAAGTGGGGGTTTTTCGATTGAGCAAATTCCTGCATCAGGTGAGCTTGTTGAAGCCGGTAGTACAATAAAAGTTGTTTTTGAGCACGTTGAATAAATCAATATAGGTGATAATAATGATTTTGGAAAAGCTGATGAAAAATATATCGTACACTCTAGTACAGGGAAATGTTTACACGGATATCGAAGATCTCTGTTACGATTCCAGACGCTGCGTGAAAAACAGCTTGTTTTTTGCTGTTGCGGGCTATGAAATAAATGGTAATAGATTTATAGCCGATGCAGTAAATAACGGTGCGACTGTCGTTGTGACCGACGATTTGTCTGAGAGTGGGATCGATAAATTGAAAGACTCAAATTTAACGGTTGTTTCAGTGAACAATGTAAGAGAAGTCATGTCAGCAGTAGCATCAATGTTTTATGATTTTCCTTCCCAAAAGATCAAAGTGATAGGAATTACAGGTACAAATGGAAAAACCACCACGGCATTTTATCTAAAACAGATTCTAGAATATTCTGGATATAAAACTGGAGTAATTGGCACGATGGGAAATATTTGCGGAGATGTTTTTTTAGAGTCTACTCACACGACACCGGAATCCATCGAAATCCATAAGATCCTCGATATGATGGTATCGGAAAATGCTGAATATGTAGTTATGGAAGTTTCATCTCATGCACTTGAATTAAATAGAGTGGATCATGTGAAATTTCAAGGGAGTATTTTCACAAACCTTACGCAGGATCATTTGGACTTTCACAAAGATATTGAGTCATATTACAAAGCCAAGAGAAAGTTGTTCGACTTTGATCAGGATTTTTGCATAATAAATGTGGATGATGATTATGGTTTCAGACTAAAAAATGAAATTGGAAATATTGAAAGGGTAGTTGGTTTCGGTGTGAAAGATCATGCTGAATATAAAATCAAAGATATTGATTTTAAAGAAGGCACAACGGAGTTTAAAATAGAACATCAGGATGAGATCCTCAATTATGAGATGAATCAAATTGGCGAGTACAACATTTTTAACATGTGTGGGGCTATATTGGCCGCTAAAATGGAAGACCTGGAAGAAACGGCAATAAAGCAAAGCGTAAAAAATGTAAAAGGAGTTAAGGGTAGACTAGAAATCATTCCTTCTGAACAAAAATTTACAATAGTGATAGATTTTGCACATACACCGGACGGATTGGAAAATGTATTGAAATCTCTCAAGAAAAATCTTGGAGGAAGATTGATAACTGTTTTCGGATGTGGGGGGAACAGGGATAAAGAAAAAAGAAGTAAAATGGGAGCTATATCGGGACGACTAAGTGATTTCAGCATTATCACCAGTGACAATCCCAGAAGAGAAGACCCTGATTCAATAATCAAGGATATTCAGTCGGGGATATCTGCTGTAACGGAAAGTTATTTATTGATAACGGACAGAAAAGAGGCAATAAAAAAGGCGATTCATATGGCTGATCAAGGAGATATTATTCTACTGGCCGGCAAAGGGCATGAAATGGTTCAAATCATTGGAGACGAAAAGTTTCCTTTTGATGAAAGAGAAATTGCAAGGGAGATTTTAAATAATTATGATTCCGATGACTTTAGATGAAGTTGCAGGTGCCACCGGCGGGAAGTTACTTTGGGGAACACCTGAAACAATGGTTAAAGGTGTTGATATTGACACTCGTTCCATAAAAAATGGCGATGTGTTCATAGCGATCAAAGGGGAGCGGGTCGATGGGCATGACCTTTTGAACTTTGCTAGATCTTCAGGAGCGGTCGCTGCAATCTGTGAAAAAAATGTTGAAAAAATTCAAGGGCTGGCTGTGATCATGGTGGAAAATACAGTTGAAGCCTTGCAAAGACTGGCTGCTCATTACAGAAAGAAATTTTCAATTCCTATAGTAGCCATAACAGGCAGCAGCGGAAAGACCACTACTAAGAACTTGATAAGATCGATTTTACAAACCGAGTATTTTACCGTATCCACCAGAGGAAACAAAAATAATCATATAGGCTTGCCTTTGAGTATTTTAGAGATGGACGAAAGGACCGAAGCTGCTGTATTTGAAATGGGAATGAGCAATTTAGGCGAAATTAGCGTCTTGACGAAAATTGCGAAGCCTGAGATAGCAGTTATTACGAATATAGGGACAGCTCATCTGGAAAATTTGGGAAGCAAGGAAAATATTTTAAAAGCAAAGATGGAAATATTTGAAACTCTTGCAAGAGATCAAACTGCAGTGATAAATCAAGACGATGATCTATTGTCAACTATAAAAGATGTTACTTATAAAATTTTAAGAGTTGGCATCAATTCGGAAGATTTGGATTTAAAATGTGTTTCTTACCGAATGGAGAAAACGGGTTTGGTAATGCATTTAGAGAGTAGAGATAAATCCATTTCAGGGGAGTTTACATTCAGATACCCAGGACTGCACAATGTATACAATTGTCTTGAAGCCGTAGCTGTAGGGAAATTACTGGGCATAGGAAACGAGAGCATTCAAAAGGGTTTAGATAATTATTTACCAGATGAGAACAGGATGGATATAATATCTATAAATAAAAGTGTTATCATTAACGACAGTTACAATGCAAATCCGCAATCAATGGAGAGTGCTTTGGACGTTCTTGGTTTGTATAAAGGCAAAAACACAAAATTAATAGCGGTTTTGGGTGATATGCTTGAAATAGGAGACCTTGCAGAGAAATTCCACAGAGAAATAGGTGGATATGCTGCTGAAAGGGGAGTGGACCTCTTGTTGACGTATGGAGCCAGCGCTGTTTATTATAACGAAGGTGGAGAGTTGGGAGGCATTGAGAAGGCAAGTTCCAAACATTTTTTGTCGAAAAAAGATTTGGCGGCTTTCTTAAAAGAGATTGTATCCAGTACGGAATGTGCTGTTTTGATCAAAGGCTCCAGGGGTCTCAAAATGGAAGAAATATTTGAAGTGTTAAAAGGCGGGATGATTTGATGACGGATGTTTTGATTTGGCTGATTACAGGACTATTGGCAGCGCTTGTTTTAGGACCCATTACGATACCGATTCTGACCAGGATGAAATTTGGACAGACCATAAGAGAAGAAGGACCTAAAAGCCATATGTCTAAAGGCGGGACGCCAACAATGGGCGGGGTTATTTTTATATTTGCATCCATTATTGGTACCGTGGTCTTTTCTGAGCGGGGGCCTACGCAATTAATGATTTTAACGGCATTTACCGGTTTTGGCCTGATTGGGTTCATAGACGATTATATAAAAGTGGTCTTGAAAAGAAATTTGGGATTGCGGGCATGGCAAAAAATATTGATGCAGTTTGTATTGGCTATTGTTCTTGTTGTTTGGTCTTACAAAAATGTGGGGACTGAATTAATGATCCCATTCATGGAGTCTAAATTTGATTTAGGTTTGTTTTATATTCCGTTTGGCGTGTTTGTAGTGTTGGCCTTTGTCAATGCAGTGAACCTTACTGATGGGCTTGACGGACTGGCTTCAGGGGTATCGGTGTTCAGTTTTATTTTCTTTATTTTTGCTTCATTTATTGTGAATGTACAAGCTGTACGTGTATTTTCTGCGACTGCGATCGGTGCATTGTTGGGTTTTTTAAAATTCAATTTTTATCCGGCAAGGGTTTTTATGGGCGATACTGGTTCCATGGCTCTTGGAGGTGCTGTTAGTGCTTTGATTTTGTTGACCGGATCTCCTCTTGTGATGTTGTTGGGAGGTGGAGTTTTCTTTATGGAAACACTATCGGTAGTGATCCAGGTCGCTTATTTTAAAGTCAGCGGGGGCAAGAGAATATTTAAAATGACTCCCATACATCATCATTTTGAGTTGTCCGGATGGAGCGAAGTAAAAGTTGTTTTGTCCTTTTGGTGCGTAGCGGCTGTTTGCGCGCTCTTGGCTATAGCAAGTATAATATGACCGGTGGTGGATCAAATGAATAAAAAATTAATAATAGGTCTTGGCAGGAGTGGTATTGCCAGCGCAAATTTTCTTTTAAAAAAAGGCTTTAGAATAGTCATGTATGATAAAAATGCTCAAGATTGTCTCAAACGCAGAGATTTTATAGAAATTCTGGAAAAACATCATGATTTGGTGGATGGAGTATTCGGAGATGAAATGCCGATTGAAAAAATTAATGGAGTCGACTTGGCGATAATAAGTCCGGGGATCCCCCTCGACAGCAAGATTCCTTTGGAGTGCAGTGCAAAAGGAATAAAGATCATAGGTGAGATCGAGTTGGCCTTCAGACATTTGAAAGCGCCTGTAATAGGAATCACGGGAACCAACGGAAAGACTACCACAACAACTTTGATTTATGAAATTTTCAAATCGACGAATATTCACGCTTTTTTAACAGGAAATATTGGCTATCCAATAATTGATTGCGTAGATAATGCTAAAAAAGAAGATGTGGTGATTGCTGAATTGTCAAGTTTTCAGTTGGAGTCTATCGAAAATTTCCGAGCTGTAATATCAGTTATGCTAAATATCACGCCGGATCATCTTGATAGACACAAAGATATGGAACAATATATAAAAGCCAAGGAAAATATTTATAAAAATTCCACAGAAGACGACTTTCTCGTTTTAAATGCGGATGATCATATATTGCGGAAGTCAGCTGAAAAAACTCGTGCAAAGGTAATATTTTTCAGCATTAAAGAAACAGTGACGAACGGAGCTTTTTTAGATCAAGGAATGATAAAAGTGGCAAAAAATGGCTCATCAATAGACTTGATGCACATATCAGAACTCAAAATACCAGGTATGCATAATGTCAAGAATGTGCTGGCGGCAGCAGCAGTGGCTTATTTTTATGGAATTGATGTTGATGTGATCAAGAGGGTATTATGTAATTTTCAAGGGGTAGAACATAGACTGGAGTACGTAAGGGAGTTGAACGGTGTGACTTACTACAATGATTCCAAGGGTACAAACACTGATGCAGGTATAACCGCTCTGGATGCGATCGATGGATCTGTAATTTTAATAGGTGGCGGATATGATAAAAAGTCTGATTTTACTGATTGGATAAACAAATTTGAAGGCAAAGTCAGAAAAGCTTATCTGATTGGTGAAACTGCAAAAAAAATAATGAACAGGGCTGAAGAACTGGGATTCTTCAGTGTAGAGATCTGTTCATCTTTAAATGAAGCGGTAGATAAGAGTCATAAAGAGGCCAAAGCTGGAGAAGTAGTCCTCTTATCGCCGGCATGCGCTAGTTGGGACATGTTTGACAATTACGAAACAAGAGGGAACATATTCAAAGAGTTGGTCAATGAACTGTAAAATATTGAGGGTGATATTTTGAAATCTGCAGTAAGTGGAAACCCGAATAAAAAACAAAAAAAGAGCGTAAGAAGGAAAAAAACTTCACCAAGTGACTTTTGGATAACATTCTGCATAATAACACTCACTTGTATAGGAGTAATGATGGTATTTAGCGCAAGCATTTATCAATCTGGAGCTATTTACGATGATCAATACGCCATTTTTCAAAAACAGCTGCTCTTTTCAGTTGTAGGAATTTTCACCATGTTTTTTGTATCAAGAATAAATTATAAGATATATCAGAAATATGCGTTTCACCTTTTGGTGCTATCCATAGTGCTTTTGCTTCTGGTTTTCGTGCCAGGCATAGGTCATTATGCAAATGGTGCTTACAGGTGGATCAGAATTTTCGGAGTATCACTTCAAACGTCCGAGGTTGCGAAAATTGCGGTCATAATCTTCATGGCCGCTTCCCTTACCAGTATAAAAGACAAGGTTAGGACATTCCGAGTTGGATTTTTGCCATACATGTTTCTAATGGTTGTCGTATGTGGGATCATTATCATGCAACCAAACCTGAGTACAACTTTGATTATTGCCATGATTATCATAGGGATGCTTTTTGTTGCAGGCGGAAATATGATTTATCTAGGATCTTTGTTCGGAAGTGTTGCGGCTGCAGCTGTGTATTTGATCTTGACAGGATGGAGAAAAGATCGCTGGGAAGCATTTATTAATCCGGAGTCAAACCTCACAGGAACCGGATGGCAGTCAAGGCAATCCATATTGGCTCTGGGTTCAGGTGGCGTATTTGGACAGGGATTGGGAAATGGAAAACAGAAAATGTTTTTCTTGCCTGAACCCCAAAACGACTTTATATACGCCCATATAGGGGAAGAACTGGGTTTGATTGGCACATTGATCATACTGATACTGTTTCTTGTGTTGATTTGGAGAGGAATTAAAGTTTCCATGGAAGCTCCTGACACTTTTTCTTCATTGTTGGCTTTCGGGCTGATATTCATGATAGGAATTCAGGTCGTGATAAATATAGCGGTTGTTACACAACTAATACCTGTCACAGGGATACCATTGCCATTTATTAGTGCCGGTGGTACTTCGATAGTATTTTTAATGGGCGGTATGGGAATAATGTTAAATATTTCGAAACACATTCCGTCAAAGAGGAGAAAAATATGAAAGTATTGATTGCAGCCGGTGGGACCGGCGGACACATATATCCTGGAATAGCGATAGCAAAACATATCAGTGAAATGGAACCCGATTCACAAATCAAGTTTGTGGGAACTAACAGAGGTATGGAAACTTCAATAGTACCCGATAATGGTTTTGAACTGGAACTTATAAGGGTAAAAGGGTTTGATAGAAAACTTTCGTTTAATACATTGAAAAGCTTCAAGGAGCTGTTTTTGGGTATGGGAGATGCAAGAAGATTATTAAAAGCATACAAGCCGGATATTGTCATAGGAATGGGCGGGTACGTATGTGGCCCAATTTTGTTATGGGCTTCAAGAATGAAAATTCCAACGATAATTCATGAACAGAATGCTTTCCCGGGTGCTACCAACAAGCTCCTGAGTGGTTTTGTCGATAGAATAGGAATAAGTTTCATAAATGCCCGTGAATATTTCAAAAACAAGAACAAGATATTTCTATGCGGAAACCCGGTTAGAAGAGAATTCTTTAAAACTGATTACGAATCATTCAGAAATGACCTGGGTTTTTCGAAAGAAGATTTTGTTGTTGTATCGGCCGGAGGAAGCCTTGGGGCTGAGTCTATAAATAAGGCGATGATCCAGGTCATTACATCAGCAGAGACGATTGATTCCCTCAAGATCATTCATATTACAGGAAAAACCAAATATGATGATTTTATGGCCGAATTAGTTTCCCGAGGAATAGATCCCGATCAAAACAACAAAATTAAAATTTTATCTTACAGTGATTCAATGGATAAGATATATGGTTGTGCTGACTTGGCAGTTTCAAGAGCAGGAGCCATGAGTGTTGCTGAATTGGCTGCAGTTGGGACACCTGCAATATTCATTCCATATCCTTATGCCACCGACAATCATCAAGAATACAACGCTAGATCTGTGACGGATTCAGGGGGAGGAATCTTGATATTGGATAGTGATCTTGCGAATGATCCGGGAATTTTGTTTGACAAAATAAGTTGGTTGGCGGATAAAAGATGCGAGCTTGAGACTATGCGTGCAAGAATGAAGGCAAAAGCGATAATAGACTCCGAAATGATCTTTTATAATGAGATAAAACGCTTATTGAATGGAAATGCATAAAAATGGGAAATATAAAGAGAGACAACAAGAACAAAAGAAAGAAAAAAAGAAAAATTATCGGAATTTTGAAGATGTTGTTTTTTGTAGTGTTGTTGGTTTTTGGTTTGAATTTTGTTTTCTTTACTGATTTCTTTGAAGTTAAAAATATTGAATTCCCTGAATTCCAAAAGATCGACAAGGAAACGCTTATGGTATCGTCAGGACTTAAACTTGGAGAAAATATCATTCTTATCAAAAAAAAAGAGGCTGCGCTTAATCTTAAGAAACTTGGATATATCAAAGATGTCAGCATAATCAGGGTCTTTCCGGACACCATAAAGATTTACATAACTGAAAGAGAACCCGAATTTATAATCAAGAACGAACGAAAATTTGTTTATGCGGATGAGGAAGGTGCTGTTGCTGAAATCTCAGATCAGGTCAAAAGATTGAACATACCACTCGTGACCGGTTTGGATGGGATTTTAAGTGATCCGAAAGAGTCTGAGAAAATTAAAACCGATCCTTTATGGGTGGGGAACAACCTGGTTACTTCGATATCGCTCTTAAAGCAGTATGAATTGACTGGAAAAATTTCGGAAATATACGTGACTAATGAAAAACAATTGCACATATATACGAATGGTGGTAGTATAATTAAAGTTAAAGATAAGGAAAATCTGGAGAGCAAAATAGATTTTATTTACACATACATTAATGATAATGACGATAGGATGATAATTGATCTTACCCATGGAGGAAACCCCACATATACTCCAAGGTAACGAGGAGAGAAAATATTTTGAAAAAATTTTTAGGAAGACCGGTAATAGGATTCATATTTGCGATAATTGGTATAATGCTGGTGATGCAGGGTCAAACCATCGGCAATATGGGCGGCTTGGTCAGCTCTCAAAGAGCTGATGAACTTTTGCTGGAATTAAATCAGTTGAAACGTGAGAACGAGCAATTAAGTATAAGGACTGAAGAATTACAAGAAGCAGTCACCGACTTTGAATCTTTGGCAGCAGACAATAACAGGTATATAGAGAAATTGGTTTCAGATGTGAACAATGCCAAACTGTATTCAGGACAAACTGATGTGACCGGTAGCGGTGTAACCATTACGTTGGATTATGACAGCGTTGAGAATGACGGATTCGATCCTTTTTTATACAATTCCGAGTTGTTGCTTCTTATGGTAAATGAACTTAATGCAGCTGGAGCTGAAGCAGTATCGATCAACGACGAGAGAATAATAAGCACTTCGGAAATCAGGCTGGCGGGAAGTCATATAAATATCAATGGAAAAAAACACTCCAGGCCGTTTGTGTTTAAAGTTATCGGAGACACGAAAACACTTAGATCGGCAGTACTGATCAGAGCCGGGATAGCGGATATAATGAGGGCAAATTATATAAGTGTGGATATCGAAGACGAGTCTGAACTCTTGGTTGGTAAATACGAAGGGGTCATAAGTTACAGGTATGCAAAACCGGTGGTGAGTGAATGATGAAAGCAAAAACCGGGAAAATGAATTTGAATGTATTCATTGTCTTTGCGGTAATAGGAATACTTATCTCATTCTTTTTTGCAAATACATCACGAGACGATGATGGTTGGAGTGGTATCGTAACGGCCAAAACCATATACAGTTTCCAGACTGAAATAAGTCAACAAAAAACAAGAAATGATGAACTGAAAGAAATAATTGCCGAACTCGAAGGAAAACTTGAGAAATATTCTCTTGAGAATCCGGATTATGACGCATTGGAAAATGAACTGTTCAATGAATTGTCCAAATATGATATAATTACAGGAAAGTTGGATGTAAAAGGTGAGGGAATAAGCATCGAGTTGGCGGACAGCACCAGAATCCTGGAACCGGGGGAAAATATTAATAATTTCATTATCCACAATAGTGATGTATTAGAAATTATCAATGAATTAAGATCCAACGGAGCAGAAGTCATAGCGTTAAACGGATACCGCCTTACATGGGATTCTAATATCGATTGTGCAGGCCCTGTAATATACGTCGATGACTTTGTGGCTGGAACACCATTTGTTATAGAAGCCATAGGTGACAAGGAAAAACTATACGCCGGATTGGAGTCACAAGATAGTATCGTCCAGCTGTTAAGACACTGGGACATTATGGTGAATATCCGCGAAAGAGATGAAATTCTAATAAAAAGCAGAGATAATCTCTAGGGATTCGCATGGAAAGGTGATAAAATGATTTTAGCGATTTTGGGATTGGCACTGGGGGTTTTTCTTGGTTTTATCATTCCAGTGGATCTTCCGTCTTCATATACTTCATACATGTCGATCGCACTGCTGGCCGCACTTGATTCGGTTTTTGGCGGTGTGCGAGCCGAGTTGGAGAATAAATTTGATTCCCATATTTTTATTTCCGGTTTCTTCGGAAATATAATTATAGCCACTTTTTTGGCTTATTTCGGGGACAGGGTTGGGATTCCTCTGTATTATGCTGCAATCTTCACTTTTGGAACGAGAATGTTCCAGAATTTTGCTATAATTCGCAGGATCATATTAAAAAAAATAGAAGAAAAATACAACAGATAACATAAAATTATTCATGGGGGGTATTAATTTGCTTCAATTTGATATGGAATTTGAACAATTTGCTTCAATAAAAGTTATAGGTGTAGGTGGCGGCGGAAACAACGCCGTGAACAGAATGATCGAGTCAGGCCTCAAAGGTGTGAGCTTTGCAGTGATCAATACTGACAATCAGGCTTTATCCTTGTCATTGGCACAAGAAAGAATACAAATAGGCGAAAAAACAACTGCAGGCCTCGGAGCTGGAGCCAACCCGGAAATAGGTCAAAAATCCGCAGAGGAAAGTGAAGATCAACTTAGGGAATCGATCAAGGGAACTGACTTGTTGTTCGTAACCGCCGGAATGGGTGGCGGTACGGGTACAGGAGCTGCTCCTATAGTTGCCAAGGTTGCGAAAGAAATGGGTGTATTAACCGTAGGTGTGGTTACAAAACCTTTTTCTTTTGAAGGAAAAGTAAGGATGAACAATGCAGACCTTGGAATTAAACTTTTAAGCGAAAATGTCGATGCCCTGGTTACCATTCCAAATGATAGATTATTGCAGTTGGCGGATAAGACCACATCCCTTAGAGATGCCTTTAAAATGGCAGACAATGTACTGCTGCAAGGGGTTAGGGGTATTTCTGATTTAATAGCCATACCGGGACTTGTGAGCTTGGACTTTGCAGATGTAAAAACAATAATGAAGGACACAGGATTGGCACACATGGGTGTAGGAGTTGCAACAGGAGAGAATAAAGCCGTGGAAGCAGCTAAACAAGCTATTCATAGTCCGTTGTTGGAGACTCAGATCGATGGAGCAACTGGTGTTCTTCTGAATATTACCGGTGGATCGAACTTGACATTGTTCGAAGTCGATCAAGCAGCAGAAATTGCAAGAGAAGCAGCAGATCCGGATGCAAATGTAATATTTGGAGCGGCAATAGACGAAAGTATGGAGGATGAAATCAAAATTACTGTCATTGCTACAGGATTTTCAAATAAAGCAACTCAATCAACTGTTCAACAGCATGGAAAGCCGGTTCAAACTGGAGAGAGCAAGCAGAATCAAGGTCATTTTGATCAATTTGATATCCCGAATTTTTTAAAACGAAATAAATAGAGAGCTAGATTAAATATTGAATTTCAGGCCGTTTTCAACTTGAGAGGGTTGTTGACGGCCCGTTGTGATTTAAAGATTTATAGACATTAAAAAAAACATCGGTTATAATTATTACATGTTGTTTTAGGAGGAGTTATTTTTGAAATGTCCATTTTGCAATCATATGGAGAGTAAAGTAGTGGATTCCAGACCTACTGAAGAAGGAAACGTTATTAGAAGACGAAGAGAATGCTTCAGTTGTTCAAAGAGATTTACTACATACGAAAAAATTGAAGACATACCTCTTATGGTTGTGAAAAAAGGCGGTCATAGAGAACAATTTGATAGAAGCAAGATCATAAACGGAATTCTCAGAGCTTGTGAGAAAAGGCCGATCTCAATCAATCAAATTGAATCCATAGTTGATGATATTGAAAGAGAAGTTTATCAATCATCTGATCGAGAAGTTTCATCGGTTGCCATAGGAGAGAAAGTAATGATACATCTGAAGAAAGTTGATGAAGTTGCTTACGTCAGATTTGCTTCTGTGTACAGACAATTTCGAGATTTAAACACTTTTATAGATGAATTGAATAAGCTGTTGAAAGAGAACAACCCTGTTTAAACAGGGTTTTTTTCTAAAGGAGAATATATGAGTTACGAAAAAACACTTGAAACAAAAGAAATTTACAAAGGAAAGATACTTGACTTGGATGTGGAAAAGGTTGAGTTGCAAAACGGAAAAATTTCCTACCGTGAAATAGTCAGACACAACGGCGCTTGTGCAGTATTGGCTGTCAATAACAACAAGGTAGTCATGATAAGGCAATATAGAAAACCTGTTGATTTGGATCTGCTAGAAATTCCTGCAGGTAAAATAGATGAAGGCGAATTACCGGAAGCTTGTGCTGTCAGGGAGTTGGAAGAAGAAACCGGATTTATCCCGCGCAAACTTATAAAACTAGGAGAAATTTATACTTCTCCCGGGTTTTCCAACGAGATAATTTACATGTATTATTCTAACGAACTGTTAGTTGGAAAAATCAATAGAGATGAAGATGAGTTTATTGATGTTGTTGAAGTTGAGATGGAAAGTCTGGATGGAATGATAAAAGAGGGAAAAATCAAAGATGGTAAAACATTGGCGGCAATTACTATGTATAGGAGCCTAGTATTGGCAAATGATTGATTGGAGGTGCAGCATCAATGAGGATTATTTGGATAGTAATAGATAGTGTGGGAATCGGAGAGCTGCCAGATGCTAATTTATACGGTGATGAAGGCAGCAATACCTTGGGTAATCTCTATAAAGCAATGCCAAAGCTAAAATTGCCAAACATGGAAAAACTTGGATTGGGAAATATTCAAGGGGTGTCAAATATTCCCCGAACAAAAATACCCGCCGGTGCGTTTGGCAAAGCAGGACAAAAATCTCCGGGTAAAGACACGACCACGGGTCATTGGGAAATGGCGGGAATAATTTTAGAAAAGCCCTTTCCACTGTTCCCGAACGGTTTTCCGGATAGTTTTATTCAAGAGTTTCAAGATGCCATCGGAAGAAAGGTTCTAGGAAATTATGCAGCAAGCGGAACTGAAATCATAAATATTTTAGGTGAAAAACATATGGAAACCGGATCGCCCATTGTCTACACATCGGGCGACAGCGTTTTTCAAATAGCTGCACATGAAGACGTAATCCCTTTAAAAGAGCTTTATTCGATTTGTGAGAAGGCCAGAGAGCTGTTAAAAGAAGATCTTGCTGTAGGCAGAGTAATTGCAAGGCCGTTTACGGGCTCTAAAAATGGAGATTTCGTTAGAACCGCAAATAGGCACGATTATGCTTTGGACCCATTTCATGATACGGTTTTGAACAGAATAGAAGATAAAGGTCTTAAAGTATACGGAATAGGAAAAATTCATGATATTTTTAATGGTTATGGAGTTAGTGAAAGTTCGAAAATGAATGATAACAGGCATGGTATGTTAAAAGTAATGGAGCACATGAAAATTGTGAAGGAAGGTCTGATTTTCATTAATCTGGTTGATTTCGACATGAAATTCGGACACAGAAATGATGTGGAGGGATATGCCCAGGCCTTGATGGTGTTTGATGAACAACTTGGCGAACTTATGGAACAAATCAAAGAGGATGATATCCTAATAATCAATGCTGACCACGGATGTGATCCGACTACGGCAAGTACTGATCATTCGAGAGAGTATGTACCGATCCTGGTTTATGGAACTAAAATTAAAAATGTTGATTTGGGGATCAGAGAGAGTTTTTCCGACATTGGTCAGACAGTTGCAGAATTATTAGAAACCAAACCAATTAGAAACGGGAAAAGCTTTGCGGATAAAATATTGGATCATTAGATTTGAATCTATTATTCATATGATAAAATTAGAATGTTACAAAAGAAAAACGGAGGTAAGCAAATGAGTAATTTCATATTTTCCAATCACGATACAGTTGAATTGGCAAAAAAATACAGCACACCGCTTTATGTACTGAGTGAGGATATCATCGAAGAAAATTCCATGAAAATAAAATCTGCTTTTGAAAAAACGATGATAGATTACGAAATAAATTATGCAGGAAAAGCTTTCTTGACTACTGCAATGTGCAAAATCATACAGCGGCTAGGGCTTTCATTGGACGTAGTTTCAGGAGGAGAATTATACACTGCTATCACTGCAAATTTTCCTGTAAACAGAATATGTTTTCATGGTTCGAACAAGGCAATTTCAGAAATACGAATGGCTTATGAAAATAAAATCGGAAAAATTGTCGCTGACAGTGAATATGAATTGGGAATTTTAAATGAGATTGCAGAAGAGATGGATGTCAGACCCAATGTCATGGTAAGAGTTTCGCCAGGCATAGAGGCTCATACCCATGAATATGTTCAAACAGGTCGTATAGATTCAAAATTTGGGGTGCCGCTGAAATTGATGGAAAGCGTATTGTCAGATCCGAACAAATACAAAAATTTAAATATAATTGGACTTCATTGCCACATAGGTTCACAGATATTTGATGAAAAACCATTTTTAATAGCTGCTGGAACAATGTTGGAATTAATGAAAAAATTAACGAACAATGGATTTGAATTGAAACAGCTCAATTTGGGTGGTGGGTTTGGAATCCCTTATTTAAATGATGAAGGGGCCTTTGATATCGAAAATTATATCAAGAAACTCGTAGAGTTTATAAAGGAAAAATCGACACAATTAGATATCGAATTTCCTAAAATACTGGTGGAACCGGGCAGATTCATTGTCGGCCCGGCAGGAATCACCCTATACGAGATAGGTACTATAAAGGAAATCCCGCACACTAGAAAATACATAAGTGTGGACGGAGGCATGGGAGATAATCCGAGACCTGCTTTGTACAATGCACTATATCATGCAGTGGTTGCAAATAAGCCAAAATATAATGATGACGATGAAGAACTTGTGACCATAAGCGGAAGATGTTGTGAAACGGATACATTGATAACAGACGTATTGCTGCCAAAATGTGAAGCGGGAGATATATTGGCTGTTTTAAACACTGGAGCTTACAATTATTCCATGGCCAGCAACTACAACAGATTACCCAAACCTGCAGTAGTTCTTTTAAAGGGAAATGAGGATCAACTTATAGTTGAAAGAGAGACATATGCAGACTTGGTATCCAAGGATCGCATTCCAAGTTGGTATGATTGATGGACTCACTTTTGAATAATATTAAAGATTTTATATACATAGTTCCAGCGCTTTTAATATCTTTGACGTTTCATGAATTGGCTCATGGATTGGTTGCATACAAACTAGGAGACCCTACAGCAAAGAGTATGGGTAGACTTACGTTGAATCCTATAAAGCATATTGATCCAACAGGTTTGCTGATGTTGTTTTTATTCAGATTCGGGTGGGCTAAGCCGGTAGTTTACAATCCTGAATATTTTGAAAACAAAAAAATGGGTACTTTATTGGTTGCTCTAGCAGGGCCCGTTGCAAATGTTATAATAGCCACCATTTCCATGGGACTATTGATTGCCACCAATGGAATTTGGAGCTCTTTCTTAGGAATGCTTTTTCAGTTTAATGTTGTGTTTGCAGTTTTCAATATGTTGCCCGTACCTCCATTGGATGGTTCAAAAGTGTTGGCAAGTATCCTTCCTGAAAATCTTTCTTTTTTTATATGGAAGTACGAAAAAATTGGATACATGATACTATTGGGGTTGGCGGTCAGCGGAATGGTTTCTAAAATCATCTTCCCCATTTACAACTATTTGGCAGTGGGAATAATAAATCTGGTTCAGATATTTTTATAAGAATCAAGAAAAGGTGCGAAAATGAATTACGAAGTGGAACTGGAAGAATTTCAAGGCCCATTTGATCTTTTGTTGCATTTGGTCAACAAACATGAGATCGATATTTTTGACATACCTATTTCGTCAATAACAAGGCAATATCTAGAATATCTCGATCGCATAAAGCAGAAAGATCTAGAATTGACAAGTGAATTTATTTTGGTTGCTTCAAAGTTGATCGAGATAAAATCTAAGATGCTGCTTCCTGTAGAGGAAGATCAAAACGGCGACGAAATAGATCCGAGAGAAGAATTGGCTCAGCGATTATACGAATACAAAATTTTCAAAGAGATCAGCTCTTTTATGAAAAGTAAAGAGGAAGTATATTTGCGGACTTGTTTTAAAGATCCGGAATATGTTGAAATCAAGCAAGAAATCGAAACGGAAATTGATCTTGATGAATTGTTAAAAGCTTTGAGAAATGTGCTTGCTACGGCTGATCTCTTGAAAGAAGACGATTTTAAGGTTCACAAGATACAGAAGGAAACTGTAAGAATAGAGGACAAGGTTATTGAAATCCAAAGGGTTTTGGAAATGCGAAATGAAGTTTTATTTCAAGAGTTGTTCGAAGGTTGCAAATCTGCAACAATCGTCATCACTACGTTTTTGGCTTTGTTGCAATTGATTAAGAATAACATTATATCCTACAAGCAACACAAGAATTTTGAAAATATCATTATCAGCAGGTGCGAAGGGTGATTTGAGTGGATAAGAATAAACAAAAATCTATAATTGAAAGTATTTTGTTTGCCATGGGCGAACCGGTTTCAGCCAATGAAATTGCCCAGTCGCTAAATTTAGAACCGGGTAAAATCAAAAATGTGTTGGATGAAATCGCTGAAGAGAGCGAAAAAGAAAATAGGGGAATACTTATTAAAAGGATGAATTCAAAATATCAAATGTGCACTAATCCTGATAATTACGAGTATATTCATGGACTGCTTTATGAGAAAAACAAGGGGAATTTATCACAGGCGGCTCTTGAAACATTGGCTATCGTAGCTTACAAGCAACCTGTGACCAGGGTCGAAATCGAATCATTGAGAGGCGTAAAGTCAAGCAGTTCGATACAGACGTTGATAGATAGAACGCTTATCAGGGAAGCTGGAAAGCTGGATGCACCAGGAAAGCCCATCTTGTACGAAACGACGCTGGAATTTCTAAAATATGCCGACATTGGAAGTTTAAAGGAATTGCCGGCTTTCGAAGAGTTTGTCGAAGGTATACAGGAAAAGATAAATTAAATGAGCTTAGGCTCATTTTTTGTTGATTCTTAAGGGGATTCATTCAGCCATGTTGTTATTGATAATATACATCAAGTGAGATAAAATATAAAAGATAACGTATAATTAATTTCGCAAAAACAAAATAACGAAAAATGGACGTGTCCATAGCCGTTTGGTAAAATCAAGTTACCACACAAAATCGAACCAAAGGAGGCTATGAAACATGTCCGATAACA
>NZ_JADNRK010000015.1 GCF_015594845.1 Alkalibacter mobilis
CGGTATTAAATAACAGGCTTGGGCTGTCACATCTGTGATGGCCCTGCCAAGAAAATCATGGCTCTATTTGATGGATGAAGTGGCTCTATTCTATGAAAAAGGGTGCTCTATCCGATGACTATATGCATACAGACCCCGAGTTTTCAAAAAATCTTGTTATTGCAGCTGAAGCAGGTGTGGAAATTTTAGTTTACGACAGTTTGGTTGGGATCGATTATATAAATCTAAACAAAAGGTTGGCAATAAACTTAAAAGAAGCGGCATTCTAATTTGAATGCCGCTCTCAATATTAATATTTGATAAATTTTTCCCCTGGAACTCCGCAAATGAAACATTTGTCAGGTCGAGATTTTTCGATGTTGCCGCATACCGGGCACAAGTAATAGAATACTTCTTTTTCATCATCGATGTTTTCCAATGCTTCTTGATAAAGTCTGGCATGGACTTCTTCAGCCTTTAATGCATAAGTAAATGTTCTGATTGCCTCCTTGTTGCCTTCAGCTTTGGCATCTTCCAGAAATTCAGGGTACATGCTTTGATATTCGTGATTTTCACCGTTTACCGCGTCTTGAAGGTTTTCTGCAGTTCCCTTGATTTTACCAGCCACTTCAAAGTGTTTTAGGGCATGTAAAGTTTCGGCATCACTGGCTGCCTTGAAAAGTTTCGCAGCATTTTTCTTTCCGTCAGATTCCGCTTTTTGAGAATATGCCAGATACTTTCTATTTGCTTGTGATTCACCGGCGAATGCTTCCATTAAATTTTTTAACGTCTTTTGATTTTCCATATAGTCCTCCAGTTTTAAAATATTTTGTCATTTTAAGTGACATTAAAACTCTTATCATTTATACCACATTAAGTAAAAGATAAACAAAAAAGAGATTAAAAAATCTCTTTTAAGTTATCTTTCATAATAGGTGTATCCTCTTAGGCCCAGATCATAGGCTTTCATTATTTCTCTTCTATCACTAGGATCTATCAAACCTTCTCTAACGGCATCTTCAGCAGTTTCCCTAAACCTTTCAAGCATGTCTTTAGGATCGAACTCTACGTAAGAAAGCACATCAGCCACTGTATCACCCTGTATTTCCTTCACAAAATCGTAGTTTCCATCAGGGTAGATCCTTACACTCACAACGTTCGTGTCGCCAAAAAGATTGTGGAGGTCTCCGAGGGTTTCCTGGTAAGCGCCCACAAGAAAAACACCAAGGTAGTAATTATCTCCATTTTCCATGTCGTGTAAAGGTAAAGTGCTTCTTACATCGTGAAGATCGATAAATCTGTCGATTTTTCCGTCACAGTCGCAGGTTATATCAGCGATGATCGCATCTCTTTTCGGCAGTTCATTCAGACGATGTAACGGCATGATGGGAAATAGTTGATCTATGGCCCAACTATCGGGAATAGATTGAAATACTGAAAAATTACAGTAATAAATATCTGCAATCGCACTTTCCAAATCTTCCAGATCCGGTGGAGCATTTTTAAGTTTTTGTTTCTCTTTCGCGATTTTACTGATCAGACTCCAAAATATTTTCTCAGAAAAAGATCTCTCTCTAAGACTGATGGACCCGTGTTTAAACATCTCACGAATTTGGTCTCTGTAGTAGAGAGCATCATTGTAGCACTCTTGAATATTCTTTAAGGTCAACCCTTTGTATGCTTCAAATAGATACTTGATTTGATCCGGAGTTGCTTCATCAAGTTTGTCGGGTAAATCATAATTCTCCAATTTCTCCACATCAAGAACGTTGAAAAGAAGGACTGAGTAGTATGCCACTGTGGTTCTACCTGATTCTGTGACAATAATTGGGTGCGGAATATCACTCGGATCTAAAATTGACATAACAGCTTCAACTATATCAGTGCAATATTCTTCGACGGAGTAATTTCTGCTATTCGTATAATTGGTGTTAGAACCATCATAATCTACAGCCAAACCACCACCCAGATCCAAATATCCCATGGGCGCGCCTTCCTTGACCAACTCTGCGTAGACTCTAGTCGCTTCAAGGACAGCTGATCTAATGTCTCTTATATTGGGGATTTGAGAACCTAGGTGATAGTGCATCAATTTCAGGCAATCCAGCATGCCATAATCGCGCAACTTGTCGACCATTGTAATAACTTGAGAAACGTTTAGCCCGAATATGCTTCTGTCTCCTCCTGAATCAGTCCAGTGTCCGCCCGCTTTTGCAGCCAGCTTGATCCTGATCCCGATATACGGTTTTATATCTAGAGCTTTGGATCTCTCCAATAAAAGATCCAATTCATTGGGTACCTCTATAACAAAAAAACATTTGTAACCCATCTTCACCGCAAAAAGACAAAGGTCGATAAATTCTTCATCCTTATAGCCATTGCATATAAGTGCAGCTTCCTTGTCCTTTAAGAGCGAAAGCGCTGCAATAAGCTCCGGTTTGCTTCCAACCTCCAGCCCGTGATGGTACCTCTGACCAAATTTAGTGACCTCTTCAATAACTTGTTGTTGCTGATTAACCTTGACAGGATAAACACCCCTGTATTTGCCTTTGTAGTTCAGGTTATCCATGGCTTTTTTGAATGATTCATTCAGATAAGAAATTTGAGCATCCAATAAATTTTCAAATCTGAGTAATACGGGCATATCCAGACCACGTTCTCTTATACCGGATATTATATCCATCAAACTTGCAGCTGATTCCTTGTTTTTGGGATAAGGGTTGACCAAAACCTCACCTTTATCCGAAATGGAAAAATATCCTGCACCCCAATTTTTTATGCCATATAGTTCTTCTGACTTTTCCTTGGTCCAACGACCCAAGAGTTCAGTTCTATTCATATTCATTTTCCTTCCATATGATATTCTTTGTTACTACGATATTATCACGGTTTTTTTGTCATTACAATATGATAAGGACCCATACTGATGATTCAGGCTCCTGCATTTTTGTTTTTTATCGGCTTGACAGAATTAACTACATAAATTCCTATGCTTACCAGAAAAAGAGCGGTCAAGTTTACCCAGCTGAACAATTTTTCTTTCAAGAATAATGCTGATAGAACCGCACCAAATATAGGGATCAAAAATTTGTAGATCGTTATTCTGCTAACATTATTATACTTAAAAAGAGTAGTCCATATTGTGAAGGCAGAAGCCGTTAAAAAAGCCAGATAGACAAGCAGTAAAGATGCACGAGGGCTGAAGCCTGTCAAATAAGAGCCGTTTAGCCATGCAATTATCATCATTGTCAAACCGCCAAAAAATAATTGGAAACCGGTTAGAGTTACAGTACTCATATTACTACTGAGTTTTTTGGAATATATGAATCCGATTGAGCCGATTAAAGCTGAAATTATTATAAATCCGTCACCCAGGAAGTTGAAACTTGTGGATATCATGCTGTCGGTCAAATTTACTAAAGCAACACCTGAAAATCCAATGCCAACGCCTACAAACTTTAAAAATGTGAGTTTGTCGTCTCGAAAGAAGAAATGCGCCAGAATAACAGAAAAAAAAGTTCCCGTTGAATTGAGTATTGCACCATTCACCCCGGTTGTGTTGGCCAATCCGACATAAAACAAGGTGTAATTTATGCTGGTCAACAATAACCCCAAAACAAAAATTTTGGGCAATTCTTTTTTTGAAGGGGTAGACAACTTCTTGTTTATGAGAAAATCAAAAATCATAACCATTATTCCGGAAAGTGTAAATCTATAACCTGCAAAAGCGATTTTCCCAAAAATATCCGATTGAGAAATTTCAAATAATTCATAGCCGATTTTCACAGCAGGAAAAGCGCTGCCCCATAAAAGAGTACAAAACACTGCTAAAATAAAAACGTTTGTTTTTTTTGTAAAAAGATTTTTTATATTCATATTTCACCTTTATCTGGAATTTTATCAAAGAGCATTATAACATAAAAAAAGGGCTCATGCCCTTTTTTGAAAAAATTTACTTCCTGAAAACCATCAGCCATATGCCAGCGGCAAAAGCGACAATCGAAAAGATGTAAAAGAATATAACAGTACCTTTTTCACCCAGTATTTTTCTGAACATTCTGATCTTGGCCATCTCCCAAATCGATTTTGGTTTTTTTACAGTCAGTGCAACCACAGCAAAAGAATAAATTATCAAAAACAAACCTAGTAAAGCCAAACCATCCATTAATAACCCTCCTTATTTTAATCCGTGTGCTATTCGCTTTCTCAGAGTAAAAAATAGAATAGCGGTAAGCACAAGGATAATAAAACTGTTTAGAAGTATTTGATTCCACTGCGCAGTCTTAAGCAGAATATCTCTTATACTGTTGTATGCCCAATAAAAGGGAGACCAAAACAAGATAAAGTGCCATTTTTCCGGCAAGTACATGGATCCAAAGATAGAAGCCAATACCGGAACGAAGGTGACTTTCATGCTGGCAATTGCGGCTATGGGTTCATCATTGACAACGCCTATACCAAAACCGACGATAGCACTGATAAATGAAATAGCCAACAAACTTGTCAATAGCATTAGGTAGTTTATACTACCAAAATCAAGGATTAGAATAACAGCTATGGAACCCAGCAGCGCTAGTAACACACCCAAGGAACCTTTTCCGATAATGAATTCTGTTCTGGTGATTGGAGAAACATTCACCGCACTTAATGTGTTGTTCATCTTTTCCTCAACCAGATTTAAAAGGATCATCATACCGCCTAAAACTGTCGTAAATAATATTATAATATTGGCGCCATAAAGTTTTAAGGGTGACATTTCCCAGCCAACATCAGAAAATTCTACAGTGACGGGCAGAACCGTATCTTCACTTAATCCGTATTGATCCAGAATCAACCCCAAAGCTATATGGGCATCTGCGGATTCGTTGCCTTGCATTATAGTTTCAAAACCTTCATTGTTTGAATCATAAACAACCCCATAAACATCATCCAATCTAAGTATGCGATCATTCATTGCTTCCAAGTCGGAAACGTATTCGACATCGAAGTAGGATTCCATATATTCAGAAATATCAGCAGGAGTATCATGTTGCATAACCACGTTTAAAGTGGTAGACTCCACACCGGGCATTAAACCTTTTATTACCAGTGCAAACAAAATTGGTGCTATGCTCAAGTAAATTATTAACCAGTCCCTTGTACCGCTCTTTATATCTCTTCCGATTATCGTCAATATTTTTTTCATTTCAACCTCCCGAACTAAACAGTCAGAGTCTTTTTGAATCTTAGGTTGGCAGCGAAAAAAACCAACAATGCCAAGATCAAAAACAATACCGTTTGCATCCAAATATAGCCAGTGTCGCCATTTTTCAATAGAAGTTCTCTAAAGGCAAACATCATTGGATAAGAAGGAAAAACTTTTATCCAAGCAGGGTTGAAAGATGGTGCAAAGTAAGACAGGGAAGGAAGGACCATTAGCATTACAGCAGCATATAAACCGCCCATGGCTTTGACCATGCTGTCAAAGAAACTGGATACAAACAATCCCAAAGCAGATCCGAATAAGTTGAAGCTGGAAACCATTACTATGAGCAATAGGAAATTAACGTCAGTGCCAGCAAGCATTAATACCGGAATAATAGAAGTGATAAGTCCCATCAACAACATTATCAGCATTTTGGCTGCAAGGTATTGCCATATTTTAACTGGTGCAACTGCATACGCCTTAATGACACCTTCATCTTTGTCGAGAAATATATAGGCAGCAATTATAAACAAACCCATAAGTCCTACGTTTATAGTTAGATATATGGGAAGAATATTTGCACGGTCAGTCAATCTTTGGGAATCAGGTTCCAAAACATCATAGCTCACGGAGCTTTCGAATCCTGGAATCGACGATAAGAATTCACCTTCCACCGTTGATTTTAAGAGTGATTTGATTCTATCATTTTCGTAGCCTTGAAGCACAAAATCGTAAATGATTTCACCAGATCCATTTGATTTGATTTCGATCCCTACAGCAGATCTATCTTTCTCCAGAGAATCCTCCAAAGCAGTTCTTGAATCATACAGAAGAGAATCATCTTCGGAAGTGATTTGCTCCTCGATTTGAGATTTTATTGGTTCATCTAAATTTACGAATGCATTTATCTTTTGTCCAGACTCAAAATTTTCAGGAACAACAAAGAGCATAACAGCAACAAATATAAATGCCAAACCTATTTCTATGTAAAAGTATAGGCCGTTGAAGGAAAGTTTTGCATCTTTTAAAAAAGTTGTCCAGAGTTTTGACATTCTATTTCAACCCCCTGCCAGTTACCTTTATGAATATTTCTTCAAGAGTTGCTTCTTTCGTGTGCATGATTTCAATGTTGCCTCTGCTGATGATGGTCTTTAGCCTATCTTGATCTTCTTTGATGATCAAAGATAGTTGTTCTTTGACTAATTTTCCGTCTTCATTATGTTCGACCGAAACCATTTTTTCACCATACTTTAATTTCAAATTTCTAGGTGAATCTATCAGTTTGATTTCACCATCAATTATAAAAGCAACCCTGTCGCAAAGTTCATCAGCTACGAACATATTGTGAGTAGTAAGGAATACAGTTGTTCCCTTGTTGTTTTCTTCCTTGATTATATCTTTGATTTGGCTGGCAATTGCAGGATCCAAGCCGGTGGTGGGTTCATCCAAAAACCATAATTCAGGTTTGTTTAACATGCTTCTGACAAATGTAAGTCGATGTTTCATTCCTTTTGAAAATTCACCGGCCTTTTTATCTGCTACATGATCAAGACCGACCAACTTTAAAAGTGTTCCTGCATCAACGGTGTTTACATCGAACAATTTAGAATAAAAATTCAAATTTTCCCTTGCGGTGAGTTTGCCGTAAACATTTGACTGCTCAAAAGAAACACCGATTTTGTTGAAAATTTCTCTTTTAGGTTTTTTCATGTCGCATCCGGCAACAGTTACTTCTCCCTTTTGCAACGGCAACAAACCGGTGAGTATGCCTTGTGTAGTTGATTTACCAGCACCGGAAGGTCCTAAAAAGCCAAATATCTCTCCTTTTTCAACTTTAAAAGCAGCGTTTTTTACAGCAAAAGGACCTCCTTTTTCATAAGCATGGTACAGGCCGTTAACATTGATCATTATAATCCCTCCTGATTTACGATGTGTCCTGGTGGTCATGTGACTTGTTAGTCATATTATAATACTCGCATTCAAAGGTGTCAATAACAAGTTAAAAAGGAGTGGTATAATATCAATTTGACAACATTTTGCCGGCCGTCAGGATAGCGTTTTGAACGGTATTAAAGAATTTACCTTCCCCCACAGATTCTATATATCCAGAATTGACAAGAAGTCGATGTGGTTGTGGTTTCAATTCACAATAGAATAAATCTATGTTCATTTCAATGCAACGATGATTGATTCTTCGAAGCGAATTAAGTGCAGTTGCATCCATTATGGGGACATCTTTAAGTTGAAGGATCAAAAATTTTGTTTCTATATTTAACTCATCAAGTACATCTACAAAAGTATTGGCAGCTCCGAAAAATAGAGGTCCGTTTATTTCATACAGCAGGATTTGACTATCCATGTGCTTGTGATAATCTGAAACATCTTCCATGGATTCATGATAGTTTTCCTCAAAAAGGTCCAGATAAGATCTACTTGTATTTTCAATCGCCGTGCTGTCAGCCATTCTCTTGATAAATAATCCCATGGCTACGAGCATTCCGATTTCAATTGCAATGATGAGATCAAATACGACCGTAAGAGTAAATGTCAAAAGAAGAACAGAAGCGTCGCTTTTGGTAGATTTCAAAAGTTCTTTAAAAGATCGCCACTCACTCATGTTGTAGGAAACGACCATCAATATCGCACTTAAGGTGGTCATTGGGATCAAAGAGGCGAGAGGCATAAACATGATCATTATAAGAAAAAGTACCAGAGAGTGTACTATGCCTGCTATTGGAGTTCTGCCGCCGTTTTTGACATTGGCTGCAGTTCTGGCTATGGCACCGGTAGCGGGGATCCCACCGAAAATTGCAGAACCGATATTTGCTATACCCTGTGCTATAAGCTCTGTGTTGGATCGATGTCTTTTTCCGATCATCCCGTCAGCGACCATGGCGGATAACAAGGATTCTATACTGGCCAAAAATGCAATGGTCATTGCGGGAGGAAAAAGGTTTTTTAGTGTATTGACAGAAAGGTCGATAGAAGAAAATTCAACAAAAGATATCTTGTTGGAGATTTCACCAAAAAGACTCCCTATAGTTAAAACATCAAGCTTGAAAATAGATACTATCAGTGTACCGAAGATAAGAGCAACGAGGGATCCGGGTATTGTTTTGTTGACTCTCGGCCATAATACTATTATCAAGATCGAGAGAACTCCGACAAAAATAGTCGGTATGCCCGCTGAACTTGCATTTTCAATATAGACATGCCATTTTTCAAAAAAGTCGGCGGGAACTTCTGAGATATTAAGACCTAAAAAATCTTTTATTTGAGTTGAAAACAGCACAACGGCAATTCCTGAAGTAAACCCGATGGTGATGGGGTATGGGATGTATCTTATCAAATTTCCAAACTTTAAAAGGCCAAAAGCTATCATTATCAGTCCAGCCATAATTGTAGAAATAGTAAGTCCCTGTATGCCGTATTCTTGGATTATTCCGTAAACAATTATTACAAAAGCTCCGGTAGGACCACCGATTTGAACTCTGCTGCCACCAAAAAATGAAATTAAGAACCCGGCAATAACTGCAGTGACCAGGCCTTTTTCAGGATCGACTCCGGAAGAAATCCCTAAAGCGATCGACAAGGGCAGCGCTATTATGGCTACGATTATCCCGGCGATAATGTCATCTTTGATTTGTTTCTTGTTAAGTGACGGATTTTTGGTTTTGATCATAGATAAAAGTTTTGGTTTGAACATTGTTTATGCCTCCATTGTTTAAAATTCAACTAATTCTACGACTTTTAAATAACCCTGTCAATGGATGGAGAATGTACTTTGATGTTTTATTGAAAATCGATTGAAAATTTTCAATTCAGGTTGTTTATTTAAATTACATATGATATAATCGGTTCACAAGTAAATATATGTGCTAGGGGTGCCTTTTGGCTGAGAGAAGTTTATCTTTAACCCTTTGAACCTGACGCGGTTAGAACTGCCGGAGGAAAGCTTATTTAAAAATCCCAAGCACTGTAGATATTATGGTGCTTTTTTTCTGTTTAAATCAAAAAAGAGGTGATTTTTGATGTATGTAGACGCACATACCCACTTGGAGCAGTTCGAAGACAAAATAGGTGATGCCATAAATAAAATGGAAAAAGATAAAATCATGTCTGTTGCATGTTCTATGAATCCCGGATCTTATGAATACTCAAAGAAATTTGCCGAAGGCAAGGATCTCATAATACCCGCATTCGGCATCCACCCCTGGGAAGCTCACAAATTCGTCGATGATTTGGATGTTTTTGATTCATGCATAATGGAATCACAGTTGATTGGGGAAATCGGACTGGATTTTTACTGGATCACAAACAACAAATTTTATTCATATCAGCGTAAAGTGTTTGAATATATGCTTTCAAGGTGTCAAAGATACGAAAAAAGTCCCAACATGCATACTAAAGGAGCGGAGTCGGAGATTCTCGAATATCTGATGAGATATGAAATCAAAAATCCGATAATTCACTGGTATAGCGGACCTAGGGATGTATTTGAAAAGCTAGTGGATAGAGGTTGCTATTTTACAATTGGAGTGGATGTATATAACTCTAAAATTACGCGGGATCTGGTCAAATCGTTACCTAAAGATAAAATTTTGACTGAAACAGATGGTCCTGATGCATTGAAGTGGATTAACGGGAAAAGGGGATATCCCAGTGAAATCAAGAAGGTAGTCAGAGAAATTTCCATATTGTTGAATATGGATGAAGAAGAGATCAAAAGTCAAATATATGATAATCTTACGAAAATATTATCTCAATCAAAATAGGAGGAATAATAATTATGAAAAATGTTAATGTCAGCCTTCAAATCATTCCAGTGGTTCCTGAAGAAGAAATATATCCAGTAGTTGACAAGGTGATCGATATGATCAAGGAAAAAGGAGTGATTTATGTAGTTGGTCCAATGGAGACTACCATGGAAGGTGATTATGAAGTTCTCATGAATATCGTAAAAGAAGCGCAAGAAATTTGCTATGATTTGGGAGCAGATAGAGTTCTTGCTGTAGTAAAAATAGACTCGAAAAAAAATGGGGTCACCATAGATGAAAAAATTTATAAATACAGATAAAATCTATCCTGCAATTGGAATTTTCGGTATTTTGATTATTTGGCAGGCATTGGTAGTGATCAGACAAACACCGATGTACATTTTACCTTCACCCATCGATATCGGTCTTGCTCTTGTAAAAGACTGGGATTTAATCTATTATCACTTGATCGTTACAGTTTATGAATCACTTGCGGGATTTGCGATTTCCATAATCCTTGCATTTCTTATATCGATTTTTATGGATAGTTTCAATTTTATTAAAAAGTTACTATACCCGATTTTGGTGATCTCGCAAACCATACCCATAATAGCCCTGGCGCCGCTTTTTATTATTTGGTTCGGTTTTGGAATGATGCCTAAAATCGTTACGGTGGTGATCGTGTGTTTTTTCCCTATAGCCATAAATTTGGTGGATGGTATGGACAGCATTGATGATGACTACCTTAAACTTTTCAAATCGATGAAAGCAAGCAAAATTCAAACTTTATATCATTTGAAATTGCCTTTTTCCATGGTCTATTTTTTCTCTGGGCTGAAAATAGGTGCTACATATATGATCATGTCGGCGGTCATAGGTGAATGGCTCGGTGGAGATAGAGGTATAGGAGTTTATATGTTGAGAGCTAAAAATGCATATGCCCTTGATAGGGTTTTTGCCTCCATTGTTGTAATTGTAGGATTGAGTATATTACTCATTACATTGATTGAGTTAATGAGTAAAAAAATTTTAGTTTGGCAAAATGAAAGGGATGAAGAATAATGAAAAATTTTAAAATTACTTTTACATTGTTATTGCTGGTCTTAGGACTAATTGCGTTTGCTGGATGTGACGGAACAAAAAATGAAAAAACTACCGTCATATTGGATTGGACTCCAAACACGAATCATACCGGTCTTTACGTGGCACTGGAGAAGGGATATTTTGAAGAAGAAGGACTGGACGTAGAGATCGTTCAACCCATGGAAGGTTCCTCTACAACTTTAGTGGCAGCAGGGCAGGGTGATTTTGCAGTTAGCTATCAAGAGGATGTGACATTTGCGCTCACGGGCAAAGAGCCTCTTCCGGTAAAGGCTATTGCAACAATAATTCAGGAAAATACTTCAGGATTTGCTTCAAGAAAATCTGAGAATATAACTACAGTTAAAGATTTCGAAGGAAAGGTGTACGGAGGCTGGGGATCACCTTCTGAAGAAGCGATACTGAAGGCGGTTATGGAAAGTGCTGGAGCAGATCATGAAGCTCTGAAAAATGTAAATATTGGTACGGATGATTTTTTTGCCGCTACAGAAAAAGAAATCGATATAGTATGGATTTTTGAAGGTTGGACAGGTATCGAAGCCGAATTAAGAGGCGTTGACTTGGATTATATGCCGTTGAAGGATCTTGACGAAAGATTGAACTACTATACACCAATACTTATAACCAATAATACATTGATCGATGAAGATCCTGAAAAAATAGAGGCATTTTTAAGAGCTGCTGAAAAAGGATACATGTATGCCATCGACAACCCTGAGGATGCAGCAGAGATATTACTGAAAAAAGCACCGGAACTTGATAGAACCTTGGTAATTGAAAGCCAAAAATTCCTGGCAGGACAATACATGAAAGGTGTAGAAAAATGGGGGGACATGAAAGGATCCATCTGGAAAGATTATTCGGATTTTCTGATGGAAAATGGTCTTCTCGAGAGGGAGTTGGAAGTTGATAATGCCTACACAAACGAATTCCTCCACAAATAAGCCTGAAGAAGTCATAGTTCTAAACAACGTCAAAAAAACCTTTGGTCCGATGACTGTTTTTGAAGATATTTCACTTCATGTAAATAAAAACGAGGTCGTTTCAGTATTGGGTTCAAGCGGAAGCGGAAAAAGCACGTTGTTTAATATTATAGCCGGATTGTATGGTGTAGATGAAGGAATTGTTAAAGTTAAAGGTAGCATAGGGTACATGCAGCAAAAGGATCTGCTGTTACCCTGGAAAACCGTCTATGACAATATAGCTTTGCCCTTGAAAATTAAAAAAGTTGCCAAAGAAGATATAAATATGAAAATACAAAAATATCTTCCAGTTGTGGGTTTGCAAGGTTATGAAAATAAATACCCATACCAACTATCAGGTGGAATGCGCCAAAGAGCGAGTTTTATGCGAACATTGATGACTGCAGAGGATATAATGCTTTTTGATGAAGCGTTTGGTTCACTTGATTCGGTGACTAGAGGCCAGATGCAAAAATGGCTTCTGGAAATGAAGGATATTTTGGGGAATACAGTGCTTTTTATAACCCACGATATAGATGAAGCAATTTATTTATCGGATAGGATTTATGTTTTATCAAAAATACCGGCAAAAATTCAAAAGGAGATAGTCGTGGATTTCCACAAGGATGACAAGGACAAAAGACTTTTGTCTCACAAATTGTTGGAATTGAAAAGTGAAATCCTGAAGCTTTTGTAAGAAGTTTGTGTTTGTAAAACCGCTGAATAAGCTCTATAATATAGAGAAAAAGAGGTGGTAGATTTGGGTTACATACCTACGATGGAAGAAGCTCAAAAGTTGTTGGAAAAATACAATCAGGATTCTTTTCTGCTTAAGCACGCAAAAATAGTTTCAGGAATATTGGGTTATTATGCCCAAAAAAAGGATCCTGAAAATGAAGAGTTCTGGAGAGTTGTTGGACTATTGCATGATTTGGATTTTGAAAAATATCCTCAGGACCACTGTAAAAAAACTGCAGAAATATTGCAGGAAAATGAAATCGATGAAAAACTCATTAGAGCAATTGTCAGTCACGGTTATGGAATCGTCACCGACGTTAAACCCGAGCTTGAAATGGAAAAAGTTTTGTTTGCGACCGATGAATTATCAGGTTTGATAGGAGCTACAGCCATTATGAGACCTTCTAAGAGCTTGAGTGACTTGGAGGTAAAGTCGGTTATGAAAAAATTCAAAACGCCTGGGTTTGCCAAAGGTTGTTCAAGAGAGGTCATCAGTCAAGGAGCTGAGATGCTTGGTTTGGACATCAAAGAATTGATCCAGGAAACCATAGATGCGATGCGAGATATGGGAGATGAAATCCTGTAGAAGTGTACTATCAAAATTCAAAATGGAAAGGGGTACATGCAACGATGGGACGATACGATATGGAAAAATTGTACCACATGACTGTGGAATCGATGGAAAAAAGAGGTGTACATCTTGAGGATATTGCAGAAATAGTAGTTTTTTTACAAAAGGATTATCACCCGGATCTTACATTGGAAGAAAGTCTGGAAAATATCAAGGCGGTTGTTTCGAAGCGTGAAACTATACATGCCATATTAACAGGCATATCTTTAGACGAGATAGCCGAAAAAAAGCTTTTGCCTCAACCTTTGCAGGAAATAGTTGAAACTGATGAATCCCTGTACGGAATCGATGAAATACTGCCGTTGTCCATAGTTAACCTATATGGGACCATCGGTTTGACAAACTACGGGTATCTTGACAAGGAAAAAATCGGCATCGTAAAAAAATTGGACACAAAAGTTGGAAGCAGGGTCAATACTTTCATGGATGATTTAGTATGTGCGATAGCTGCAGCTGCTGCAAGCAGAATTGCCCACTCTGACAAATATTAACAAGCAAAAAATTCATAGTTAAAAAGGTATTGATAATTAAATGCCTTTATGGTAACCTAATTACATAATTTAATAGAGATAGAGGTTCTTAAAGATTAATAGGGAATGAGGTGAAATACCTCAGCAGCCCCCGCTACTGTGAGGATAACGAAACTGAACGCATCCACTGCAACTTGACGTTGTGGGAAGGAGTTTAGGATTAGGATGATTCCGAGCCAGGAGACCTGCCTGTATCCAAGATTTGTAAAGCTTCGGAGGGAAGAGATTTGCATTAAATGGGATACATAATTCTGTTTAACCAAGACCCGGCATGGAGCCGGGTCTTTTTATGTTTCCTCCAAGAAAAAAAGAGAGGATGAGAAAAATGATCAAAAAGAAAAAACAGATTTTCGTATTGTTAATGTTCGCAAGTGTCCTTTTATATCAGGACGGAGTAAAAGCTATGCATATTATGGAAGGATTTTTGCCGGTGAAATGGGCTTTGTTTTGGTTGGTTGCAACCTTGCCGTTTTTTATTTTGGGGTTGAGAAGGCTGAATGCAATATTCAAAGACGAACCTGAAAAAAAATTACTGGTAGCGCTGGCAGGTGCGTTTGTATTTCTACTTTCGGCTCTTAAGCTTCCATCAGTCACGGGGAGTTGTTCCCATCCTACGGGAACCGGTTTGGGTGCCATCTTATTTGGGCCTTCCGTAATGTCGGTTCTAGGAGTTATTGTACTTTTATTTCAGGCTCTGTTATTGGCACATGGCGGATTGACAACTATTGGAGCAAATGCATTTTCTATGGCGGTGGCAGGACCTTTTATAACGTACGGTTTATTCCTGCTCCTCAGAAAATTTAAAGTGAATTTGTATCTTTCGGTATTCATAGCAACCGCCACAGGAAATCTGGCCACATATGTTATCACTTCTTTACAACTAGGGTTTGCGTTTCCGGATCCATTGTCAGGGATAATAGGTTCATCCTTGAAATTCATGGCTATTTTTGCCTTGACTCAAATCCCCATAGCTATGGGTGAGGGACTATTGAGTGCGCTGATATTCAACAAAATTAAAGACAATGAGAAAGAAGGGATTTTATATGAAGAAATCTACTAAAATATTTATTCTGCTATTACTGGTGGCTTTGGTGGTAGTTCCCTTGAAACTATTGCCCGACGCTGAATTTTCTGGTGCCGATGGTGAGGCAGAGGGTGTCATTCAGCAAATCGCCCCTAGCTATGAACCGTGGTTCGAACCTTTGATAGAGCCGGCAAGCGGCGAAATAGAAAGTTTTCTGTTTGCCTTGCAGGCCGCAATAGGAGCCTCTGTTATAGCATATTATTTGGGATACAGGAAGGCCAGCAAGAAAAATGCTTAGCATGGACCGACATGCATACTCAAATGGATTGACTGATGCAAACCCGTTAAAGAAAGGTGCTTTTGCTGGAACACTGCTTGGAATTGCACTTGTATTCGACATTTCAACACTTCATCTCTTGATAGCCCTAGGTACTTCGATCATTGTGATAATAATGGGAAAAGTCGATTTTAGAGTTTATCTGAAACTTTTCATGATTCCAGGATCATTTTTAATTTTAAGTATCCTTACACTGTTGGTTTCGATTTCCACTGATCAAAAAAATTTTTTGATCAGTGGAGAAATTTTTGGGTTTTACTTTGGTGTTGTTAAAACTTCCTTGTCTTTGTCATGGTTGATATTTACAAGGTGCCTTGCAACTCTATCCATAGCATATTTTACTGCACTTACCATACCGGTCAATCAGATGGTGGTGATAATGAAAAAGTTAAGACTTCCCTCTGTATTGATTGAATTGATTGTTTTAATGTATAGGTTCATAAATATTTTCATAAAATCATTTTATGAAAGCTACAACGCTTTGATACTAAAGAATGGATTTGCTGATTTAAGGAAATCTCGAAAATCGATATCTTTGCTGGCTGCAATGATGTTCAATAAGATTCTTGGGGGTTATAAAGATTGGCGAGTAGTTTTGGAAACAAAAAATTTTAATGGTGATTTCCATGTTTGAGAGGGAAAAATGATAAAGGTTAAAGGTTTAAGTTATGTTTATAAAGACGGGAGCGTCGCATTAAAAAACATGACGCTCGATTTCAACAACGGAAATGTGATCGGAATCATAGGAGAAAATGGTGCCGGAAAATCGACTCTTTTTCTTAATATTATGGGAATACTAAAGCCTGGCACAGGTGAAATCCTGTATAAGGATTCCCAAATTTCCTATGATAGAAATTACCTGAAAAATTATAGAAAAAAAATAGGGATTGTATTTCAGGATCCTGACAAACAGATTTTCTTTTCGAACGTGTACGATGACATTGCTTTTGCATTGAGAAATTCAGACATTCCGGAAGACATTGTCAAGAATCGTGTTCTTGATGCACTTGAAGATACGGACTTGTTGGAAGTTCAAAAGAAACCCGTGCACTTTTTAAGTTATGGTCAGAAAAAAAGGGTTTCTATAGCAGGTGCAATGGCCATGGATTGTGAAATCATTTTGTTTGACGAACCTTCTGCCGGCCTTGATCCGTCAATGAGAGAGAAAATCATAAATATAATTCACAATCTGAAAAGCGAAGGTAAAAAAGTTATAATCAGCAGTCACGACATGGACTTTATATATAAGGTTACAGATTATATTTATGTTTTGAAGGATGGAAGCAATGTTTTAGAGGGTGATCCGTCGGAAGTTTTTCTTAATGATGATAAACTCAAGGAATGCGGCCTGGAACAACCCTGGCTGATCAAGATTCATCAAAATATGAAAGTTCCGGCTTTTAAAGAGGAATACGAGCTTTATAAATATTGGAGTGAAATCAATGAAAATAGCAATAATTGGAATGGATTACAAGGCAGCCCCCATAGAGATTAGAGAAAAAGTGTCCTTTGAAACGGTCTCTAAAAAGATCGATTCATTAGAATACTTGAAGTCCGAAGGTGTCAACGAATCCGTTATCATATCCACATGTAATAGAAGTGAAGTATATTTAGCATCAAAGGATTTGAAAAACGCTATCAAAGCTGCTTTGAACTTGTATGAAAACAGCTTGGGAAATGAAGTGATAAAAAGGTACCTTTATATCAAAGAGGAGCAGGAGGCTGCTGAGCATCTTTTGGGTGTTGCAACAGGTTTTGACTCAATGGTTTTGGGAGAAGATCAGATTTTAGGTCAGGTTAAGGACGCCATTGAATTTTCAATGGAGAATGGATTCAGTTCCAAAATTTTAAATAAACTTTTTAGAGAGGCCGTAACTTACTCCAAATTCATTAGAACCAAATTTAGATTTTCGGAAAATCCATTGTCTACATGCTATACGGGAATACAGTTGATAAAAAATAATTCTTGCGGAATCAAGAATAAAGACGTACTTATCATTGGAGCAGGAAACATGGGTAAACTGGCTTTGAAGCATGTTTTGAATGAGGAGCCCAACAGAGTATTCATGACAAATAGAAGGCATGAAAGATTATTGAATGCAATTAAAGGGATTGAAGGTGTTTTTCCAATAGAGTACGCAAACAGACATGATATTTTAAAAGAAACGGAAGTTTTAATTACTGCTACCGCTTCGCCACATATAATTTTTAAAGCAGAGGATATGTCTGATATAAAAAATGAACTCACTATTTTGGATCTTGCAATGCCCAGAGATGTGGATCAGTCGATTAAAGACATGAAAAACATTACATTATTTGATATTGATGATTTGAAACAGGTGGTCGACGAAAATCTTGAGTACAGAAGACGAGTAGTTAGTGAATGCACTTCCGATATTAAGAAAGAAGCCGAAAAATTCATACACTGGAAAAACACCTCAAGGCTGGATCCGCTTTTGAATTATATAAATAGGAAATGTGAAGAGGTCAGAAACAATACTCTATCATACCTGGAGCAAAACACAGAATTAACAGAAAGCCAAAGAGAAGAAATAGGCAATTTCGTGATGTTGGGTTTGAAAGAACATTTCAGAAAGCCCGTATTAAAATTAAAAAAACCGGTAGTTTTAGATGAGTATCAAGACTTAAGAAACGCTTTAGAGCGATTTTCAGAAGGCAACGGTGGGTGAGATGGGATATCCTGTGATGATTGATGTAAAGGAAAAAGAAATTTTGATAGTTGGTGGTGGAAGTGTCGGATTGAGAAAATCAAAAAAATTGCTTAAGGAAGGAGCCTATGTAAAAGTCTTATCAAAAGACATCCATCCAGACTTTGAAGAATTAAAAAAACGGTATCCAGAAAAGCTTTCTTTGATCAAAAAAGAATACAAAGAATCGTATTTGAATGGGGCTTATTTGGTTTTTGCTGCAACTTCTGAAATAAGAATCAATGAAAAAATTAGAATGGATTGTAGTCTAAAAAAAATTTTATGCAACAATACTTCGAATCAGCGTAATTCAGATTTTTATAATCAGGCTTACATGACAAAAGACGATCTAACAATATCCGTATCCACTAATGGAGGATCACCCGGAGCAGCAAAAAAAATTCTCGAGTACTTGGAAAGCAGCCTTGACAATGATTTATTGATCAAATTGAAAGAGCATTCAAAAATTAGAAAGTATATTATTGAAAATTACAAAGAAGGCAAAACGAGAAAAATGCACTTGAATACTTTGTTAAATACAGAAATGGAAAAATTGAAAATATTCAGGGATAAATTAATGAGTGAGGAGATTGATAATGAATATTAAAGTAGGCACCAGGGGTAGCAAATTGGCTGTGACTCAGACAAAAAAAGTAATGGAAGACCTTAAATGTATTCATAAAGATTTGGAGTATGAAATTATTATTATTAAAACTACCGGAGATAAAATCCAAGATGTCAGTCTTGATAAATTGGGTGAGAAGGGGATTTTCGTAAAAGAAATCGAAGAGGCCCTTCTCGCTAAAAAAATAGATCTTGCAGTTCACAGTATGAAAGACATGCCGGGAAAACAACCTGAAGGACTTTTCTTTTCTGCAGTTCCCAAGCGTGAAGATCCAAGAGATGTTTTGATCATGAATCATGGTTACAAGACTCTCGATGATTTGCCGATAGGAGCAAAAATAGGCACAGGAAGCAAGCGAAGGTCTTACCAATTGCTTAAATTAAGAGAAGATCTTCAGATAATGCCTATTCGAGGAAATGTAGAGACCAGGATCAAAAAAATGAAAGAAAATGATTATGATGGAATTATCATGGCAAAGGCCGGTTTGAACAGGCTTGGATTAACAAGTGAACTGAGAGGGACGTTATATGAATTCGACACTGATAAGATGATACCATCACCGGCTCAAGGGGCTTTGGGGCTCGAAATCAGAAGTGACGATTTAACTTTGCATGATATTTTAATGAGTTTGGAAGACAAGGAATCAAGGATCCAAATAGAAGCTGAGAGGGGATTTTTGATCGAAACAAAAGGTGGTTGCCATGTTCCTATAGGTGCATGTTGTAGCGTGGAAGGCGGCAAACTGACATTAGAGTGTATCTTTGGAAAAGAAGATGGAAGTCGACTTGTACGTAAAAATATTACAGGTGAGATCCAAGATGCATTTAAATTAGGAGTCGATTTGGCAATTCAGGTCAAGAAGGAGTTGGAAATATGAAAAAAGGCAAGGTTTATATAACGGGTGCAGGACCTGGAGACGAAGGATTGATAACCGTAAAAGGGATGGAATCGGTAAAAATAGCCGACGTTATCGTTTACGACAGATTGGCAGGCGGCAACCTGTTGAAATATGCAAAAGAAGATTGCGAATTCATTTATGTTGGGAAACAATCCAGTAATCATACTAAGACTCAGGATGAAATCAATGAGATTATTTTTCAAAAGGCAGCGGAAGGAAGAATAGTAACCAGACTCAAAGGCGGAGATCCTTATGTATTTGGAAGGGGCGGAGAAGAAGGTGAATATCTTAGGGATAGAAATATAGAATTCGAAGTCATCCCGGGAATCACATCGGCTATTGGTGGCCTTGCATACGGAGGAATACCAATCACACACAGAGATTATGCTTCAGGATTCCATGTAATTACCGGGCATTTGAAAGAAGAAGATAGAGAACATGATTGGGAGACGTTGGCAAAACTTCAAGGAACATTGGTATTCCTTATGGGAATGGCACAATTGGAAAATATTACATCCAACTTGAAAAATAATGGGATGGACTCAAAAACACCGGTAGCACTAATCAACTGGGCTACAACCTGTAAGCAAAAAACCGTAACAGGAACGCTGGAGACCATCTGTGATGTAGCGAGAGAAAACAAAATATCTTCTCCCGTATTGATAGTTGTTGGAAAAGTCGTTGAATTGAAAGAAAAGTTGAATTTTTTCGAAAACAGACCATTGAGCGGAAAGAGAATAATGGTTACAAGGGCTCGAGCACAAACCAGTACTCTGTCTAAGAAAATTCAAGATCTGGGCGGCGAGGTGATAGAGTTTCCTATGATCAAGATCAAAGAACTTGATACCGACAAAAAAACAAAAGAATCCATCGTGAACATTGAATCTTACGATTGGATGATTTTCACAAGTCAAAATTCAGTTAATATTTTCTTCAAAAAATTGTTTGAAGAAGGCTATGACTTAAGAAAAATCGGAAATGTTAAGATTGCAGCCATAGGGAATGCGACAGCTGATGAACTAAAAAAAATGCACATCAAAGCAGATTTGATACCTAAGAATTTTGTAGCTGAATCATTGTTTGAAGAACTTAAGGTAATTTTAAAACCGAGTGATAGAGTATTATTGCCCAGAGGGTTAAGTTCTAGAGAAGTATTGTTCGAGAGTCTTTATTCCATTTGCATAGTAGACGAAGTGAAAATATACGAAACCATAAGGGATAATGAAATAAACAACATAAAAATCCAAGATTTGCTTTCAGATGACCAAATTGACTGCATAACATTCACCAGCTCATCGACAGTAAAAAATCTTGCACATATCCTCGGTGAAAATATGGATTTGCTGAAAAAATCCAAATTATATTCTATAGGTCCAATTACTTCAGAAACTTTGAATGAATATGGCTCTTTTTCATACTGCCAGGCCAGCTCATACGATGTTGACGGCTTGATAGAGGCGATTTGCACGGATGGAGGGTTATAATGGAAATCAGCAGAAGACCAAGGAGACTTAGAAGTAATGAGATCATCCGAAGAATGGCAAAAGAAAATTTTTTAAAGATTGATGATTTGATATACCCATTGTTTGTTGACGAGTTGGAGGAAAACAAAAAAGAAATCAAATCCATGCCGGGTCAATACAGATATTCATTGGATGAACTGGTCAAGGAGTGTAAAGCACTCATTGATATTGGCATCAACAAAATTATTTTGTTTGGGATTCCCGGGACAAAAGATGAAATTGGATCCCAAGCATACGATGACGATGGAATAACACAAAGAGCTGTCAAGACCATTAAGGAGAATTTCGGAGACAAGATTTATATTCTGACTGATGTTTGCCTATGTGAATATACATCACATGGTCATTGTGGTTTGATCGACAACAAAGGAAAGGTTTTAAATGATCAGACAGTAAAACTGCTTGCTAAAACTGCATTGAGTCACGTCAAAGCGGGAGCCGACATGGTAGCGCCTTCTGATATGATGGATGGAAGGATCAAAGAAATCAGAAAAGAATTAGACGATAACGGGTACACTGATATTCCAATCATGGCATACAGTGCAAAGTATGCATCATCATATTATGGTCCTTTCAGGGAAGCGGCGGATTCTGCTCCTTGTTTCGGAGATAGGAAAACTTATCAGATGGATACGGCAAATCAAAAGGAAGCTTTGACGGAAGTTGCTCTGGATATTGAAGAAGGAGCTGACATTGTCATAGTCAAGCCGGCCTTGGCCTATTTGGATGTTGTAGCGAAAGTAAGAGAAAATTTTTCTATTCCAGTAGTTGCGTACAGTGTTAGCGGAGAATACTCCATGTTAAAAATGGCGATTGAAAACGGATTGTTGAACAGCGATATAGTTTTCGAGTCTCTGTTGTCCATAAAACGTGCTGGAGCAGATATGATCATAACGTATTTCGCAAAGGAAATAGCCGAATCTTTAAAAAGAAAGGACAAGACTTATGAAATTTACCAACTCTAAATCAATATATGAAAAATCAAAAAACTACATACCAGGCGGCGTGAATAGCCCTGTTAGAGCATTTGGCAGTGTGGGAATGAATCCGATTTTCGCAAAAGAAGCCTTCGGAAGCAAGATAGTAGATTTGGATAACAATGAATTTATTGATTACATATCGAGCTGGGGTCCTTTGATATTGGGTCATGGAAGCAAAATTGTCCACGAAGGAGTTGAAGAAGTATTTCAAAAGGGAATAACGTATGGATTATCGACGGAAAAAGAACTAAAGCTTGCAGAACTGATCACTGAGTTGTATCCGTCAGCAGAAATGGTCAGGATGGTAAATTCAGGTACTGAAGCAACTATGAGCGCTATAAGATTGGCGCGAGGCTACACGGGAAAAGAGAAAATTTTGAAATTTGAAGGTTGTTACCACGGTCACTACGACGGCCTTCTAGTAAAAAGTGGTTCCGGTGCACTGACTTTCAACATGCCAACAAGCAAAGGACTTACAGAGGGTATAACAAAAGACACCTTAGTAGGCCGATTTAATGACATTGCAGATTTGGAAAGGATATTTGATAATTTCGGTAATAAAATTGCGGGTGTGATCATCGAGCCGGTCGCAGGAAATATGGGAGTGATCGGTGCAGATGAAAAATTTTTAAAAACACTACGAAAGTTAACAATTGATCACGGTGCTTTGCTGATATTTGATGAAGTAATCACAGGATTCCGTCTAGGATTGGAAGGAGCTGCCGGTTATTATGGAATAAAACCTGATTTAGTATGTTTCGGTAAAATCATAGGTGGTGGCTTGCCGGTGGGAGCGTATGGTGGAAAACGAGAAATAATGAAAGAAATCTCGCCCATGGGCGGGGTATACCAGGCAGGCACTTTGTCGGGAAATCCCCTTGCAGTACATATGGGTTACAACTTGTTGAATCATTTGAAAAACAACACGCAAATATTCAAGCAAATCGAAAACATGGCCAAAGATTTGGAAAAGGGGTTGGCTGAAAGTGCCCAAAAATCAGGAAAGAAAGTTACAGTAAACAGGGTGGGAGGAATGCTGGCTGTATTTATGAATGATGGCCCGGTAAACTCATTTGAAGATGTAATGAACTCAGACACGAAGCTGTTTGAAAAATATTTTAAGGGAATGCTTAAAAGGAATATTTTGTTGCCACCTTCACAGTTTGAAGGATTGTTTTTATCGGCAGCCCATTCCACGGAAGAAATCAAATATACGATCGAATCCAGTTATAAAGTATTTGAACTAATATAAAGGATGGTGGGAGATGACAAAGGGTACGTTATACGGAATAGGTGTAGGACCAGGAGATCCTGATCTATTGACAATGAAAGCCGTAAAAACTTTGAATGATATAGATGTGGTGATCGTACCGGTAACGGCAAAAGGCAGGAGCAGCAAAGCCTATGAAATAGCCAAAGAATATTTGAACTCCACGTCAAGAATAGTGAATTTGGAATTTCCAATGATAAATTTGCGGGAAAATAACGGTCAGTTGAATGAAAAATGGAAATCAAACGCAAAACAAATAGCTTTGATCCTTGAAGGTGGTGAAAATGCCGCATTCCTCACCTTGGGAGACCCCATGATTTATAGTACATATTCGTATATGATCCCATATCTTGAAGAAAACGGAGTAAAGCCAGTCACCATACCGGGAATTACGTCTTTCTGTGCCAGTGCAGCCTTGTTGAACATTCCAGTTTCCCAAGGCAATGAAAGTTTTGCTGTGTTGACCGATATCAAAAGCAAAGAAGAATTGGAAGATGCTCTAGACCGGTTTCAAGATTTGGTGATTATGAAAGCAAGTTCTGCGACAAGTATTATTAATCAGGTTGTAAAAGACAGGAGTATCGAAGATAAAGTTTATGCGGTTACCGATTGTGGCGGAGAATATGAATCAGTCGCTAAAGGGTTGCTCAATGAAAATATGAGCTATTTCACTTTGATAATCATAAAAAACAATCAATAAGTTGACGAAAGGAAACAAAGTATGAGTAAAAGAGGAATTTTAGCAGTCAGTTTTGGAACTAGTTATAAAGAAACTAGAGAAAAAAATATTGATGTACTTGAGTGCGTCATCAAGGAATCATATCCGAATTATTCGGTTAGAAGAGCATTTACTTCAAAAATGATAATTAATAAACTTAAAAAAAGAGATGGTATCCATACAGATACAGTATCTGAAGCCTTGCAGCGGTTTTACGACGATGGATTTACCCATATCGATGTAGTTCCAACTCATATAATAAATGGAGCAGAATATGAAAGGGTCGTTTTTGATTGCAGGGATTCGGCTGAAAAATTTTCAAAAATCACAATTGGCAGGCCTTTGCTGAGTTCAACGGAAGATTATTTTGAAATTATAGATATTTTAAATGATGAGTATGATTTTGATGATGGATCTTCTGTAGTCTTTATGGGTCATGGATCTGATCACAATGGAAATTCGGCCTATCCGGCTCTTAATTTCATTTTGAATGAAAAAGGGTTTGATAATGTGCACATAGCTACGGTGGAAGGATATCCAGCATTGGAAACAGTTTTAGACAAACTTGAAAAACATGGTTGCAAAACTGTCAAACTGGCTCCCTTGATGTTTGTTGCGGGCGATCACATACAAGAAGACATGCTTGGAGATGATGAAGATTCTTGGAAAAATATTCTGGAAAAACAAGGATATAGAGTTAGGGGATTTGTTAAAGGGCTTGGAGAATTACCAAAAATCAGAAATTTGTACTTAAAGCATTTAAAAGATGCCATTGAAGAAAGAGAACTTGTGATAGAGGGAGGAATATAATTGTCTTATGTAAAAAAACCCATGGAGATAGAGGATAGAAGTTTTGACATCATAGAAGACGAAATGAATTCTGAGGTGTTGAAAAAATTTTCACATGAAGAATTAATGGTGGTAAAACGAGTAATACACACAACGGCGGATTTCCAATACGGTGACTTGATCGAATTCATAAAAAATCCTATTGAAAAAGCTAAAAAATCGTTGGCAAAGGGAATAAAAATATATGCAGATACAAACATGATAAAAGCCGGTGTTAATCCCCGGACCTTAAAAAGACTCAATTGCGAAATAGTGAACTTTGTAGCAGATAACGACGTAATAAAGGAGGCTGGTGAAAGGGGAGTTACCAGAAGCATAGTATCCATGGAAAAGGCTTGTAAAGATCCAAATATAAAAGCGTTTCTTATAGGTAATGCACCTACAGCCTTATACACATTGGCTGAACACATAAAAAATGGTTTGACCGATCCTGATTTTGTTGTAGCTGTCCCTGTAGGATTTGTAGGTGCTGAAGAATCAAAAAATGAATTTTCCACTATGGAGGTACCATCAGTAGTAGTTAGTGGTAGAAAGGGTGGAAGTACAGTTGCAGTTGCAGTTTTAAATGCAATACTTTATCTTGTTGACAACGAGAGGTGATAAATGGAACGATTTATAAATAAAAATGGAAAAAATCTGAGATACGGGTACACAACCGGCTCATGTGCGGCTGCAGCTTCTAAAGCAGCTGTAATAATGCTGATCACGCAAGAAACCGTTTCAAATATAAGCATTAGCACACCTAAGGGATGGGAGTTGGATCTGAACATAGTTGATGCCTCGATATCAAAAGACCATGCAGCTTGTGGTGTAGTAAAAGATGGTGGAGATGACCCGGACGCAACCCATGGTATGACCATATCTGCAATCGCAAAAAGAAATAATGACAATACTCTAAAGATCAAAGGTGGAACGGGCATAGGCTTGGTCACAAAGAATGGTTTTGACCAACCTAAAGGTGAACATGCCATAAATAGCATTCCGAGACAAATGATAACCAGCGAAGTTAAAAAGGCTTGTAGTATGCTGGGCTATGATGGAGGCATCGAGATTGAAATTTATGCACTTGAAGGTGAAGAAATCGGAAAAAAGACATTCAATCCAAGAATAGGTATCCTGGGGGGCATTTCAATTTTGGGAACAACCGGGATAGTTGAGCCAATGAGTGAAAAGGCATTGATCGATTCTCTGTTTTTGGAGATGAATGTCATAAAAGAAAATGGTTCTGAAGAAATTTTTGTCTTTCCAGGCAATTATGGCAAGCAATTTGCAAAAGATAATTTAAGTATTGATTTTAACAAAAGCATCAAAATCGGAAATAATTTTGGAGAAGTTCTCAAGAAAGCTTCTGAATTAAAATTTAAAAAAATAGTTCTCGTAGGACATATTGGAAAGATGGTAAAGCTGGCAGGGGGGATAATGAATACCCATTCGCACAATTCCGATGCAAGAATGGAAATATTGGCTGCCTATGCGTCGCTATGTGGCGGTTCAAGAGATTTGACTGCAAAAATTCTAGATTGTGCTGCTTGTGATGATGCATTGACTCATCTGAAAGGCGAGGGATTGCTTGAAACTGTTATGAAAAACATAGCTGAAAGAATCGAACACCATGTCAGATTTAAATTGGGTGATGGAATCAGGTTAGGTCTGGTTGTTTTTTCAAATGAGTTCGGAATACTTGCAATAAATGATGAGGCGAATTCCCTGAAAGAGAGGTGTGTCTGATGAAAAATAAATATCCGGTCTTTATCCTGGGAATGGGTCCCGGAAATCCGAAATTTATTTTGCCAGAAACCCTTGAGCTGATAAATAAGTCTGATGCTTTAATCGGCGGGAAAAGACATCTAGAAGATTTGGAGCAAAATGGTCTAAAAGATCTAATTTTTGTTGAGGATGGATTGGATGGTGCAGTTTCGTTTATTAAAAAGTACAGCCAAAAAAAAATGATATCGGTACTTGTTTCAGGTGATCCAGGATTTTATAGCTTGACTAATTTTTTAATGAAAAAATGCCCGGAAATCTATTTTGAGATTCTACCTGGAATTTCTTCCATGACATACCTTTTTTCCAAACTTGGTATGCTTTGGCACGATGCATTGATTGTAAGTCTGCATGGAAAATCAGACGTACCCATGGAAAAAATTATTAAATCACACAAGACGGTTTTTTTAACTGATGCGGTGCACACACCGGGAATTATCGCAAAAAAAGTCTTAAGTAGCAAAGTCTCAAATAAAAAGATGATAGTAGGCGAAAATTTATCCTATGAAAATGAAAATATCAGATATTTGAATTTGGAAGATGCGAAAGATATGGAGTTTGAAAACTTAAACTTGGTGGTGTTGATCAATGAAACTTAATTATATCGGGGGAATTCCCGACGATATGTTTATTAGAGGAGATGTCCCGATGACAAAGGAAGAAATCAGGACTATAACCTTGTCAAAAATAAAAATAAACGATGGAGATACTATTGTAGACATTGGTGCCGGTACAGGTTCAATAACAATAGAGGCAGCACTTTTGTGTCCGGCAGGTAAGGTTTATGCTATAGAACAAAACTCGAAAGCAGTAGAAATTATCGAGAAAAATATTGAAAAATTCAAGGTGAAAAATGTAAAGGTAATACAGGATATGGCACCGAGTGGGTTGGAAAATTTGTCAAAGGTAAATTGCGTAATAGTTGGTGGCAGCAAAGGTAATTTAAACAAAATAATTGAATGGAGCACAAAACACCTCGATGAAGACGGCAGGATCGTGGGGAATTTTATAGTATTGGAAAATTCCGTGGAATTTATAAAACTGTTGAAAGAAAATGGATTTCAGTGTGAAATCGTAAATGTTTGTCTATCAAAAGGTCGGGAGATCGGTGGCAAAACGATGATGGAAGGGTTAAATCCGATATCCATCGTCACAGGTAAGAAAACTAAAAACAGAGAGGTGGAAGTGTAATGAAGAAAAATGTGTATTTTATAGGAGCCGGGCCTGGAGACCCAGATTTGATTACGGTTAAAGGTAAAAAAATCATAGAGGAAAGCGATGTAATAATATATGCCGGTTCTTTGGTCAATCCTATGATTTTAAGTTGTGCTAAAGAAAGTGCAGAAATACACAACAGTGCATCCATGACTTTGGAAGAAGTTATAGAAGTTATGAAAAAAGGCGTGTTCAATGGCAAGCTTGTCGCTCGTGTACATACCGGAGATCCCTCGATTTACGGTGCTATTAGGGAGCAGATGGATATTCTGGAAGACATTGGCATCAGTTTTGATGTAATTCCCGGAGTCAGTTCATTCACTGCAGCAGCTGCTGCTTTGAAGAAAGAATTCACACTCCCCGGAGTGACTCAGACGGTAATATGCACCAGAATGGAAGGCAGAACACCTGTTCCTGAGGACGAATCCTTGGAGAAGCTAGCTTCTCATGGTGCCTCTATGGCCATATTTTTATCAGTCCAAAATATTTCTGACGTAGTTCAGAAATTGACGGTACACTATCCAATAGAAACTCCGGCTGCGGTTGTAGAAAAAGCAAGTTGGAATGATGAACGCATAGTTATCGGCACACTAGCAGACATAGCTCAAAAGGTAAGGGAAGCAAATATCACAAAAACAGCACAAATACTTGTGGGGAATTTTTTGGGGGATGAATATGATTTGTCTTTATTGTATGACAAGAATTTTACGCATATGTTCAGAGAAGGTATAAAAACTCAATGAACATCAATAGACGAATTGCTGTTGTCTCTCTAACCCGTCAAGGAGCAGAACTGGCATTCAAAGTATCCAATGTTTTAGAAGATTTAGATGTTGATGTATATTATCAAAAAAAATTTAAATTTTCCTCAGGTATTGCTTTTGAAAATTTTAGGAACTTGATCCAAAATATATTTTCTGAATATTCAGCGATAATCTTCATAATGTCTACAGGGATAGTAGTGAGATCCATAGCCAGTTTGATAGATTCTAAAGACAGAGACCCGGCAATTTTAGTAATGGACGAAAAAGGTACGAATATTATCAGCCTGTTGTCGGGTCACATAGGTGGAGCGAATGACATGGCGAGACTGTTAGCAAATAAAATCAATGCGAACCCCATAATAACTACGGCATCGGATGTATCGAACAAACCATGCGTAGATACCATAGCAATAAGAAATGATCTGATAATAGATGATTTAACTTGTGCCAAGGTAATCACTGCCATGTTTGTAAATGGTTTAGGTATAAAAGTTGTGGACGAATGGAATATTTTATTTGATGAAAATTTTCCTGAAACTTACGAAGCTGAAGGTTACCTCGTCGTCAGCAATTTGAAAAATCTGGATCTGGATAAGCCATACGCTAAACTCATACCCAAAAATCTTGTTTTGGGCATGGGATGTAGAAAAGGTGTGGAATTTGAAAATATCAAAGAAGCTATAGAGAGTGTGTTTGATTCAAATAATCTGGATATAAGAGCTTTGAAGATGATTTCAACTGTTTCTGTAAAATCGAACGAAAAGGGAATCATTGGAGCATCAGAGTATTATGGTGTCCCGCTGAAAATTTACGAAATAGAAGAACTTGAAAAAACTGAACTGAAATTTACGCAATCCCAGTTCGTTAAAAATACTATAGGGACCGGTGCGGTAGCTGAACCTTGCGGATTTTTAGGATCCCAAGGCGGAGAAATGCTGGTTCAAAAAACAATAATAGATAATATCACATTATCCATATGGAGGGAATTCTGATGTTCAAGATAAATGTAATTGGTATAGGCCCTGGTTACAAGGAAAACATGACGGGTCAGGCTATAGAAGCAATAAATAAATCAGATGTAATCGTTGGTTATAAAACATATATCAAGTTAATCGAAAATTTTCTTGGTGGAAAAGAAGTTGTTGAAAATGGAATGAAAAAAGAAGTCGACCGCTGCAAAAGGGCTATCCAAATATCCATGGAGAACAAGGAAGTATCTGTAGTTAGCAGCGGAGACCCGGGTGTTTACGGAATGGCAGGTTTGATACTTGAAATTTTATCCAAAGAACATGATATCAAGCAATTTGACGTAAGAATCATTCCGGGAGTTACATCATCCAATGCAGGAGGAGCGATTTTAGGAGCGCCTTTGATGCACGATTATGTAACTATATCGCTCTCTGATTGTTTAACCGAATGGAATAAAATTGAAAAGAGGATCCACTGCGCCGGAGAGGGAGATTTTTCAGTGGTCATATATAATCCTAAAAGTAAATCAAGACCGGATTATTTAAATAAGACACAAGAGATATTATTGGATTACAAAAGACCCGATACAGTTGTAGGTATAGTTAAAAATGCATTTAGAGAGGGTCAACAAACCAAGATAACCACGTTGGAAAAGTTGCATGAAGCAGAGGTAGATATGTTTACTACAGTTTTTATCGGAAATGATTCAACTTACGAGCATGAAGGTTACATGATAACTCCAAGAGGTTATTCTGTATGATTGCAGTTTTTGCCGGTACTAAAGAAGGAAGGGATTATGTTTATTCTAGATTAAGTAAAGGGGAATCCATCCTCGTTTCTGTTGCAACTGATTATGGTGCAGCTCTTTACGAAAAGCTTGACGGTCTAACTGTAATTTGTGGTAGAATGAACAGTGAAGAAATCAAGCGTGTTTTGATCGGCAACAAAATAAAAGAGGTTGTAGATGCAACACATCCCTATGCTGAAGAAATAACTAAAAATATTAAATTCTGCTGTGACGAATTATCTATAAAGTATAAATTGCTTGAGAGAAAAGCAGTACTGGAGAGTTTTGGACAGGACGAACTGCTGAGATTTGACTCGTACAGGAATATTGCTCAATATCTTTCTGATAAAACCGGGAATATAATGTTGACCATAGGTAGCAATAATATTGATTATTTTAATCAAAGTGGAATGATTGAGAGAACATTCATTAGAGTTTTACCGACTTCGGATGTAATAAAAAAATGTGAGTCATTGGGGTTTAAGGCAAATCAGATAATAGGCATGCAGGGACCCTTCAGTCAACAGATGAATGAATCAATGTTTTTGGACTTCGGCATAAAATATCTTGTCACAAAAGACAGCGGGGTTACTGGAGGCACTTTGGAAAAAGTACGCCCAGCCCTAAAATTAGGGCTTGAAGTATTGGTTTTTTCCAGACCTGAAAAAATAAGGAAAGGAATCTAACATGAATCGAATAATGATAGCTGGAACATCAAGCAACGTGGGAAAGACGACCTTCTCCATGGGGATAATGTCCGCATTAAAAAATAGAGGATTAAAAATAGCTCCATATAAAGTAGGCCCTGACTATATAGATACCGGATTCCACAAAGTAATTACTGGAAATCCTTCGTATAATTTGGACAGTTACCTTTTAAATGATGATCAATTGAGATTTTTGATCGATAAGAGATCTGTAGATTTTGACATGGCAGTAATAGAAGGAGTTATGGGCTTATATGATTCTTTAGGATTGAATGATCCAAGAGGTGGTAGTGCCCAAACAGCCATAGCAACCGACACTCCTGTTGTGTTGGCAATTGACGGCAGTGGAGTATCGAACAGTGCAGCTGCTACTGTTTTAGGATTTAAGTTAATGGATGAAAAAGTAAAAATTTCAGGTGTTTTGGTCAATCGAGTCTCAGGTCAAAAACACTACGAACTTATAAAGGAAGCGGTTGAATCTAAGACAGGCATCAAATGTTATGGTTATTTGGAAAAAAACACCCAAATCAAGTTGAACAGTAGACATTTGGGTCTTATCCCCGTTGAAGAGGTTGACGAATTTTTTGACAATATTGACATGCTGGCAAAATCGATTGAAAAGACCGTGGATTTGGAAGGGCTTTTGGAGTTGTCAAAGACTGCACCTGAAGGAGCTAGTGCAGAAGTTTCTTATTTGGATATAATAGAAAGATACAAGAGCCATTTTTCTGGAAAAAAGATTGCCATAGCCAAGGACAAGGCCTTCTCGTTTTACTATCAAGTCAACTTGGATTTTTTGCAGGATTGTGGCGCAGATTTAATAGAATTTTCTCCGTTGGAAGACTCTGAAATGCCCACTGAAATTGATTCTCTTTATTTAGGCGGTGGATTTCCTGAAATTTTCGCCGAACAACTACAAAAAAATGTATCTATGAGAAAAAGTATTTATGATTATCTGCAGCAGGGCGGTAAATGCTACGCAGAATGCGGCGGGTATATTTATTTGTCAAAAAACATGATAGAATACAATGGAACCAGATCTGAATTTACAGGATACCTGCCCTTTGAAGTCGAGATGACTGAAAGGTTGCAAAATTTTGGATATGTTGAAGTTGAAATCGAAATAAACGGCGAAATTTTCAATACCAAGGGGCACGAGTTTCATCACTCAAAAATTTGCAAGGGGCGTGAGACGATTCCCGCAAATTATTGTATGAAAAAAACCAGAGAGAATCATCAGCCAATTACTTGGAACTGTGGTGTTCATAAGGGAAATACAGTTGCAGGATACCCACATCTTATGTTTTTGACAAATCCGGATTTGGCAACAAAACTACTGTGAGGTGACACAATTTGAATATTTTTAAACATGGCGGTAATGTATGGCAAGAAGGCGGATCTCCTTTTGAATGGAATGATTTTTCTGCTAATCTTAATCCGGATGGGGTTCCCCCTTTAATGAGGCAGTGCATATGTGATTCAATAAATGAAATTGGTTTCTATCCTGACGTGAAGATGGCCGAGACAACAGAAAATTTTTCTGAATTCCTTAAATTTCCTGCAGGCAATATTTTACCTACAAATGGTGGTATCGGAGCTCTTCAATTAATAGTTGACAAGGAAAAGCCCCAAAAGACCATTATCTTACAACCAGCTTTTGTGGAATATGAGCGACTTTCAAAAAATATTGAAGCAGAAATAGTCAACATTCCCATGATGGTTAGTGACAAGATAACTTACGATATTTCTACAATTTGTGCAGAGATGTCTGATAACTCCATGGTCTTTATATGCAGCCCTTCAAATCCCCTGGGAAGCATGATAGATGAGGATAGCTTGATCACAATTTTGAAACAGGCAGAAGAATCAAGATCTCTTGTGGTTCTTGATGAAGCATTCATAGATTATTGTGAAGACAGCACCAAAAGAAATTTGATCTTTGAATATGATTGCTTGATTGTGGCGGGTTCTTTAACTAAAATGTTTGCCATTCCAGGCGTCAGGCTTGGTTACATATTGGGAAGCGAGTCGAGGATTTTTAGATACAAGGAATTTCAGACGCCATGGGCTGTATCGGCACAAGGGGTCGGTGCATCAAGAGCTTTGACTCGGTTAACTGACTTTGTAAAAATTTCTTCTGAAAAAAATGCTATAAGAAGAGAAGCGATGGCGAAAAAACTTGAAGAAGTTGGATTCAAGGTTTTTCCATCTTCAGGTAATTATCTTTTGGTTAAAATAATGACTGATGCCTACGGAGTAAATGAATTGCAGGATTTTTTGAAAAAAAGCAAGATCTTGATACGAGATTGTTCAAACTACCATTATTTGGACAACAAGTATTTTAGAATTGGGATAAAAACTGAAACTGAAAATGATTTATTGGCCGGTGAACTCGAAAAGGCTGATGCCTATTTAAACGAATTATATGGGGACGGGAAAAATATTGATTAAGGATAATATCGAAATATTGACCATAGCCTTGATTATCGACTTGATTCTTGGCGATCCTTACTGGTTTTATCATCCCGTAAGGTTGATAGGGAAATTTATAGAGTTTGAAGAAAAACTTATTAGAAAATTCTTCCGCACGGATAAAGATCTGCTGACGGCAGGGATTGCATTAACGATCGATACCGTTTTGGTGACCGTGCTGATTTCATGGGCTGTCATTAAAATTTCAACTTTAATTGCCCCTGTTTTAGGATTCATAATAAAGGTATTTATTGTATATACTGCTTTATCAGTAAAATCATTGAAGTATGAAGGAATGCAGGTAAAGAAATGGTTAGCGGAAAGTTTGGATAAGGGCAGGGAGCGAGTAGGGTATATTGTTGGAAGAGATACTACTAATCTAAGCCAAGAAGAGATTATTAAGGCTACGGTGGAAACTGTGGCGGAAAACACTACCGACGGAATCGTGTCACCAATGATTTTTGCGCTTCTTTTGGGTCCCGTGGGTGCCATGGCATACAAGGCTGTGAGTACCTTGGATTCAATGGTGGGATATCGAAATGAAAAATATAATTTTCTCGGCAGATTTTCTGCTAAAACAGATGATGTATTCAATTTTTTATCCGCAAGATTATGTGGAGCTTTAATGGTCATAGCTGCTTTCATTCTTGGATTTGATTACAAAAATTCATGGAAGATATTGAAGAGGGATCATTCGAATCATAAAAGTCCAAACTCGGCCTGGTCGGAAAGTGCTGTAGCCGGCGCTTTGGGAATACAGCTTGGAGGAACTCACGAGTACTTTGGTGTTTCTGTCCATAAACCCACCATAGGGGACCCGGTTAAATCGGTAGTTATAGAAAATATCGATCAAACCATAAAGATCATGTATGTAACTTCATTAATGCTAATAATAATATGTTGGATGATTTATTCGATAATTTAAGGCTTTTTGCGAAGCCTTTTTTTATATGTTAAATTAAAATTTGATTAAGAAAAGCAATTTCGTTTACCAAAGAATGTGAATTTGTTATCATTGATGTGGAAGGGGATGATATTTAGTGATCGAAGTTGCAGACTTAAGAAAAGTATTTAAGTTAAGCAAAAGGGATATGAAAAAAGAAAAAACTGCTCAAAAGGAAAAAGTGGCTGTTGATGGTATTTCATTTAAAGCGGAAGAAGGGCAAATATTTGGCCTTCTAGGCCCAAACGGAGCAGGGAAAACTACAACTTTGAGATGCATATCGACTCTTATAAAACCCACTTCGGGTATAATAAAAGTCAGCGGATTCGGTGTATCAGAACAACCGGAAAATGTGAGAAAAGAGTTGTGTTTTTTAACAAACGAATTAAAACTTGATACTCATTTTACACCTGCATATACGATTGAATTTTTTGGTAGGTTGTATGGTATGCATAAAAGAGAAATTTTGGCTAGAAAAAAAGAACTTTTTGCCAGATTCGGAATTGATGAATTTGAGAATATGGCTATTGGCGAGCTTTCAACCGGGATGAAACAAAAGCTGTCTATAGCGGTCAGTTTGGTTCATGATCCAAAAGTGATAATTTTTGATGAACCAACAAATGGACTGGATATAATAACCGCTAAAAGCGTAACGGATTATCTCCTGGAAATGAAAAGAATTGGCAAGACGATCATTATTTCGACACATATAATGGACGTAGCTGAAAAGCTTTGCGATAAATTGGCAATTATAATCGATGGTAAAATTACAATTGAAGGCTCTGTTGAAAAAATCTGCAACGAAACAGATAAAGTTTCGCTTGAAGAAGCTTTTTTTTCCTTGTATGCAAAAAATATGGAAGGGAGGGAAAAGTATGTTTGAAATGATAGGAGTTATCGTTAAAAAAGAACTTAGGAGATTATTTACAGATCGAAGACTGATTTTTACGACCTTGATCTTGCCACCGGTAATGCTTGTAGTTTTGTATGGGATAATTGGATTGGGTGCCAGCAGCATGATAAGTGATGTTGAAGAACACAAATCAGTTATTTATACTGTAAATGCGCCTGATGAGATTTTGGATATGTTGAAAGGATCTGAAACGCTATTAAACGAAATTGAATTTGATGAGATCGAATCAGTAAAAGAACAAATCAAAAACGGCACGGCAGATGTTCTATTGGAATTTGATCCGAAATTTCACGATAAGGTAACAAATTACAAGTCCATGGAGATGCCTTTCTTAAATACTTATCATAATCCCAGCGAAGATTATTCTTCTTCGGCGTACTACATTGTAAGTAGCCTGCTTAATCAATACGAGAACATTCTATTGGGTGAAAGAATGGGAAGTATGGCTTATGCCAACGTTTTTGAAATAGACGGCTCAAATCCGGATCCTACAGTGGTAGATGACAAAAAGGCTTCGGGAAAGTTTTTGTCAATGCTGCTGCCGATGATGATAACGATTTTTCTATTTGCTGGAGCGATGTCACTGGGACCTGATTCAATAGCCGGTGAAAAGGAACGTGGAACCATGTCTACCTTGTTGATGACTCCGGTAAGCAGAGAAGTCATAGCTTTTGGAAAGGTAATCAGTTTGGGGATTCTGGCTTTTTTAAGTGCACTGTCTTCATTCATCGGGATAATTGTTGCGTTGCCTTTGCTGGCAGGATCTTTAGGTGGTGAAATGGGTATAGACATAGGTAATTATGTCAACTATAGTATATTGGACTACATAATGATATTATTGATCCTATTATCCATGGAAGGAATCTTTGTCGGACTGATCAGCGTGGCTTCCGTTATTGCAAAGAATGTCAAAGAGGCCGGAACATACTTGATGCCCATATACTTTGTCGTAATGATAGCTGCATTTAGTAACATGTATTCTACACAAACACCGGAAATGCTGGAGTACGCCATACCTGTTTACGGAAGTATCCTGGCTTTAAAAAGCGTTTTGAATTTTGAGATGCCGGCCATTGGATTGTTGGCAAACATAGTAGTTTCAGTGCTTGTAACCGTAGGATTGGTTTCATTGATAAAAGTTTTGTTTGAAAAAGAAAATGTAATGTTTAACCAGTGATGAATTTTGATTTATAAAAAAATAAAAGGGTATAAAAAATGTAGGGATTTTAGATAAAATATTGAGAGGGTGTTTGGTTATGACATTAAGAAAAATTTTATCCGAAAGAAAATCAGTTAGGGAATTCAAAGAAAAAAAAGTGCCTATCGATGAATTGAGAAAAATTTTACTGAATAAAGATCACAGAGATGATATAGTTCAGAATACCGAACTGGAAGTATACCTTCTTGAAGATGGTGATTGGGCATACGATGTGTTGAATGGCATGGCTGGTTACAACGGGCACATGGTAAAGGCTCCCCATTATGCACTTTTTATGAGCAACAACATTGAAAATCATCAAATCCAAACCGGTTATTATGCGGAAAGTCTGATGGTCTTACTCGCTGAAGAAGAAATAGACAGCTGCTGGCTCAATATTCCACAAGACGGAGAATTGGTTAAAACTGCATTAGGCATTGAAGATCCCCGGGAAGCTGCAGCTTTGATAGCTATAGGATATAAAAAATGGGATAAGAGAGTTATTAATCCTATCGATACAGGAGCCAATTATTCAAAAGCAGATCTTAAGCAGGTGGATGACAATGTTACTTCCAGATTAAAAGCTGAGGAAATAGTATTTGTCGAAGATTGGGGCAAAAATCCATCATGGGATGACTTGAAGAACATGGGACTTGAGAATGTATTCTATTATGTGAGAATGGCTCCCTCCACTTTGAATAGACAGCCATGGAGATTCCTTTTGAGAAACAAAAAAATATACTTAACTATTAGAATGGACGAAAATTTGAACCATGAATATGACCTTTTGGAAGCGGGAATAATGATGTTTTATATGGAACAAATAATGTCTGCCTACAGTCTTCAGGGAAAGTGGACATTGCTTGAAGAAAGTGGCAAGGATTTTGGTATTCCCGAAGATTATTTTGTTGCTGGTCATTTTTCCATGTAACAACTTGAAAAGAACCGTCAGGTTCTTTTTTAATATATAATCGGAGGATCCAACAATGAATATAACGGAAAAAATATTGATATTAAACAATCTTAATGGAGTAGGAAGTGCAACCATTCGTCACGCTTACGATTTTTTTGGCGATTTTGAAAATACAGAGTTGAAAGACATTTTACGATTTATCCAACTCATGAAAAAAATTTCCATTAAAACCCACGCGGTTGAGGATGCCGTAAGGAAGACGGAGAGAACCTTGAAAGATTGTAGAACAAGTGACATTGACGTAGTTTCTTTTTTGGATGAAACATATCCTGGTTCATTTTCCATGCTAGCCAATAAGCCACCATTATTGTACATCAAAGGAAATAGAAAAGTATTGGATCAAAAAAAAATGGTGGCACTGATTGGGACAAGAAACCCTACAAAAGAAGGTGAGAGATCGGCATACGATTTTGGATTTTTTCTAGCGCAAAATCAAGTAGCGGTTTTAAGCGGGCTGGCTCTTGGATGTGACGCTAAAGGGCACGTTGGAGCGTTGTCTGGCGAGGGAATAACAATTGCAGTTCTTCCCAGTGGAATAAACAATATATATCCGGAAGCAAACTTTCAGCTCTCTCAAACCATTTTAGACAGTGGGGGAACATTGATTTCGGAATATGCCCCAAATGAAAAAGCTGAGAATTTTAAATTTGTTGCAAGAGACAGATTGCAAGCTTCTTTGGCAAAAAGTTTGCTGGTAATAGAAACTGACATTGTAGGCGGTACAATGCACACTGTAAATTTTGCAAAAGAACTTCAAAAAACAATCGGCGTTGTAAAATATGAGGAAATGAGTGCAAAACAGAGAAGGGGAAATAGAGTTCTTCTTGAGCATGAGGACTACATAACGATAGAGGTTTCAACAAAGGAGGATCTTTACGGACTATTTTAATGAAAAAATCACATTTTAGGATGGTTTTAGGGTCGTTGATAGTGTTATTGATATTAATAAAAGGTGTCTATCTTTTAAGCTTGACGGTATTAGGATTCAAAAATGCATACGAAGAAATTATAGCCGACGAAAATATGGATGTTTCTTTACCGGGAGGTCTTTCTACTTTCGAAAGGGACTGGTACCCCTTTGTTTCCACTTTCAACGCACAGGGAATCGGCAGGTATGTGGGTGAAGATATAAGTCTGGTCGTCAAGTTTAATTTTGGAGCTTTTAAAGGAAACAGTTCTTTATTTTTCGATTCTGAAAGTAAATATTACAATTCTTTTTACGGATGTTATATAATAAAGGAAAACGGTGACAAATCAAGGGTATTAATGAGTGGTGGTTCGATAGATTTAAACAAAATTGAAAAAATCGCACGTTATGATCTCGAGAAGCTAGTGATGAACAGTATAGGTTGTCATTCTATAAACATGAAGTTTGAACTATTGGAAAATAGTGTAAGTAGTGAGTTCCGTGAAGGGGAAATTTGGGAAAGAATAGACAGTATGATTGTGAGCAATGGTCCTCAACATGATTTTCGCGGTTTTCAGCCTGCTTATCTACAATATGGAATTCCTCAAAAGAAGAATGGCGAAGATTTCGAAATTATGGAATTTTATTCGAGGATGTATGGAAAATATTTTGCTGACAAAAAGACTTACTTGCTTTTTTACGTAATTTCTCCTGATTTGGGAGTCGTCGAAACAACTGATTTACTATACCTGAGAAAAGCCGTGATCAGATAGTAGGAGGCATTATTATGAAATTATACCGAGAAGAGTGGATGAAAATTTTAGATTTTCTTGAGAATAACGATCAAGATTTTAAATTGTTTTCAATAAACTATGACAGTGAATATTGGTTTTATGCTACAGCATTAGGAGATTCAGTAGAAATAAGCAACGCTAAATTTCACGAAAAATCCTGCAGTATTCCCAAACCTAGAAAGATCGGAATTGAAGAGTTTTCAATGGCATATCCATTGTACAAGCAATACACTTCAGGTGTGCCTGGGATCAGATACAAGATGCAAAAAAGAAAAATATACAATTCTTCGTATATTATTGCATTGATACACGAGATAATAGACGATTATTATTATAGATTTTCGAATATATTACAGAAATAGGGAGATAGTAATGAAAGACGACATTTTTGAATTGGCAAAATTAATTCAAGCTCAGGCTAAAACAGGCCTTCACTTCGTTGATAGCGATTATGAAAAAGAACGATACATGCAGATTATGGATGCCACGGTTAACATTATTTCGACATTGAGTTCTCATAACCCGGAAATCATCAGTATGGCATTTCACAGTGAGACTTTATATGTTACCCCCAAGGTGGATTTAAGATCAGTGGTTTTTAACGATCAAGGAAAGTTTTTGATGGTAAAGGAAAAGGTAGACGGGAAATGGACACTCCCCGGTGGTTTTTGCGACGTTGGTTTTACTCCAGGAGAGGTTGCAGTCAAAGAAACCTGGGAGGAAGCCGGAATTGATGTCAAGCCAGTAAAGTTGCTGGGAGTTTTGGACAAGGCAAAACACGATCACCCAAAAACGTTGTATTATTTGTATACAATATTCATGTTGTGCGAAAAAATCGGTGGGGTCGAAAAACCTGGCTCGGAAACTCTTGATGTGGGATATTTTGGATTGGATGAACTGCCGGAACTTTCAATTCCCAGAGTAACAAAAAAACAACTGGAAATGATGCATGAGTTTTATGTAGATATAAATCATGAACCATATTTTGATTAAGGAGTGATTTTAATGGAATGGATTATTTTGTTAGGTGTATTGGCAGTCATAGCATTGGCTGTAGCGGGAATTTACAATTCTCTTGTTTCTTTGAGAAATCGGGTCAAGGATTCATGGGCTCAAATCGATGTGCAGTTAAAGAGAAGATTTGATTTGATCCCTAACCTGGTAAATACTGTAAAAGGCTATGCGGCTCACGAGAAAGAAACATTAGAAGCCGTAATTAATGCAAGAAACAGGTTTACTCAGGCTTCAACTCCTGCAGAAGAGATGGAAAGCAATAATCAACTTACTTCCGCATTATCAAGGTTGTTTGCTTTGGCAGAAAGTTATCCTGATTTGAAGGCAAACCAGAACTTTATGAATTTGCAGGAAGAATTATCAAATACTGAGGATAAAATCAGTTTTGCCAGACAATTTTATAATGACACCGTATTGATGTATAACAATAAGGTTCAAATGTTTCCAAGTAATATAGTAGCAGGAATTTTTAGATTTACGGAAGAAAAATTCTTCGAAGTTGAAGATAGCGCCAGAGAGACGCCAAATGTCACCTTTTGATAGAATCATGAAAAGACTCAGAATTTTTTTATCCTTGATAGTTGTAACTCTGATCCTATTTCCATGCCCGGTAAAAGGGGCTGTATCCGATGTGGATTTTGATATTGCGGGTTATAAAATCGATGCATTTATTCAAGATGATGGATCCATGCATGTAAGGGAAATGTTGACCTATGACGGTAGCTTTAACGGTCAATTTTGGAATTTGGAGTACGCCCCTGGAGGGGATAAAACATTTGTCGGATCATTGGATGATATAGAAGGCAACTCTCCATTGTACAATGCCCATGAAATGACTGGTTTAAGAGTATTTGTGCTCAAAGAACCCCACGGTTTTATCGTCGAGGACAATTTAATTGAACTCGAAGCGATTTCTCCAGGCTCCGGTAATGCGGGTGATTCCGGAGTTTATGAGGGGAACATAGATGGTAACAAAGCAGAGTTGAAAATATTTTCTCCTACGTATGACGATTACAAAAGTATCCTGATAGAGTATACCCTCAAAAATGTAGTTGTGGAACATAATGATGTAGCTGAAATTTACTGGAATTTCATAGGTCCAGGGTGGGAAGATGTTCTTAATGATGTTGATATCAATATTTATTTGCCTGAGGCAAGTGAAGAATTAAGAATTTTTGCACATGGACCATTGGAAGGTGTCTCCGAAATCGTAGATGACACGCATGTGAGATTGCAGATCGAAAAAATGTATCCTGGTGAAATGCTGGATGCCAGACTCGTGTTTGAAAAACAAATTTTAAAAGAAGTGGCCAAGACTACAAATGTCAATGCACTCGATGAAATATTGAGAGTAGAAAAAATCAAAGCAGACGAAGCTAACGCTGAGAGAGATAAAATTGAAAGAACATATGCCATGTTTACTGGTTTGGCGATATTTATCTTTCTGGCCATGATTTTTGGAACCATATGGATTTACTTGAAATTTGACAGAGAAAAGAAATCTGAATTCAAGGGGAAATATTATAGGGAATTGCCGGCTGATTACGGACCGGCAGTTATGAGCTATAACTATTATTTTAAACGGATTTCTCCTAGAGATTTGACAGCAACAATTTTAAATGCTATTCGAAAAAAAGTCTTTGTTCTTGAAGTAAAAAAAATTCAAAAGAAAAAGTTCTTGTTTGGTTCAAAAGAAGAGGATGTTTACACTATTGTTGATAATTCCAATAACATAAACAGGAGCCTCACACGTGAGGAACAACATCTTAAATACTGGCTGATCAATAAAATTGGAGATGGAAAATCAACTACATTCGACGATATTGAGGAATACTCAAAAGACCGAAAAAACGCTCTTGAGTTCTACGATGACTATGACATATGGAGAACCATTATAGAAGGAGATGCTTTAAAATACGACTTTTTTGACAAAAAAGCCAATACCGGGGTCATACTTGGGATTTTACTTGGATTTTTTGGTTTAGGTATAAGCATATTTATTGCAGTTTTAGGAGTTTACATCGCACTTATCAATATTCCGTTGGCTATCGGCGTGATGATATTTTCTGCCAGGATCAAAAAAAGAACTAAAACAGGAAACGAAGATTATGTCAAATGGAAAGCATTCAGCGAATTTCTTACTGATTTCAGCAAGTTGGATGATGCCGTCGTTCCTTCTATAATATTATGGGAACATTATCTCGTATATGCGGTTTCATTGGGGATTGCCGATAAAGTTATCAACACTATGCAAATTGTTTTGAAAGAATCAGACTTTAATGATCCCGGTCTTACTTTTATTCGAGGTTCATATGGTTATGGCGGTATTATGGCTGTGAACTCGTTGAATACTTCTTTGACCAATGTTACAAGAAGTGCAGTTCAATCGGCCACCACACAGCATTCATCTTCAACCGGCGGCGGTGGAGGATTTAGCTCCGGCGGCGGTGGAGGCGGTGGCGGTGGCTCAGGCGGAGGAGGTTTCTAAATGGGCATACTGGATGATTTCGGTAAAAAAGCTGAAGAGGCGGCCAAGATAATTGGAGAAAAGTCGGAAGAAATTTTAGATGCGGGAAGAAAAAAGATTGAAATACAGAAGATAGAGTTAGATATTAAAGATAAATTCAGGTTTTTAGGTAAGACGGTTTACAATCAGTGGGAAAAAGGTTTATTATTGAATCAAGAGGAAATGGAAGAATTATGCTTGCAGATTCAAAAGATGGTAGAAACAAGAGAATCTTTGAAAAATGATGTATAATACTTAAAAAGTTCATTTAAGGCAGGGATGACAATGGAAATAAAAAACAAGGTTATAGCCAGAGTAGAAGGAGCAGAATATTCTCTTGTGGGTGAATTGACACAAGAGCACATGGACGAAATTTGCAAAACTGTTAATGAGATGCTGGCCGACATAAAAAAATCCGATCCTCTGATGAACAAAAATTTGGCATTGCTTCTATGTTCTTTAAATTTGTCAGAAGAGATCAAAAATTTGAATTTGAAGAATCAAGAGTTGATACAAAAGGTAGGAAATCAGGAAAGTGTTGACGAGCTAAAAGAACAGATAAAGATTTATAAGGAATACGCCGACCGAAATAACGAAATTTACAAAGAGCTTTCCTTGGAAAACGATAAATTAAAAGAAGAACTGGATAACGCCAGGGAGAATTTAAATCAGTACAATAAGAAGATCAAACAGTATAAATACGATATCGAGGAAAGCAGAAAAACTATTTTGGATCTACAAAATCAATTGTTTGAAAGTCAAATTGAGCTGGTAAAGGCTAATAAGAAAACTAATTACGATTAAGGGTGCGTCTGCACCTTTTTTTATTTTTTGAGAAAATCCAGAAATTATTTTCAAATTTGATTGATATGAAGTATTGACATAAAAAAAGGTTGTGTGTTAATATAAAGATATTCCGAGTGGAATAGTAGGGTATAGAAAATGGAGGTTTTAACATGAGACTATCCACAAAAGGCAGATATGGTGTAATGGCCATGTATCAATTAGCTTTAAATTACGAGAACGGAACCATTTCAATCAAGGATATAGCTCAAAAGATGGACTATTCCGATGCTTACCTTGAACAAATGTTTGCCACTTTAAAAAAAGAAAGACTTGTGACAAGTCATAGGGGCCCAAAAGGAGGATATAGGTTGTCAAAAGATCCTGATAAAATCACTGTAGGAGATGTGATCCGAGCTTTGGAGGGACCCATAGAATTTTCATCTTGTGTTGGCGGAAGTGAAAATTACAATTGTGACAAATCTGGATTTTGTGTGACTAAGGATATATGGGAACAGGTCAATGATAGTATAAATCAAGTGATAGACAATATTACTTTAGGTGATTTATTAAATAAAAACAAAAATAGCAAAATCGGACAAAGGAGTTGATATATTTGCAAAGAAGATATTTTGATTATGCTGCAACGACCCCAATTGACAAAAGGGTACTTGAAGTTATGATCCCACAGATTGAAAATAACTTTGGCAATCCTTCAAGTGTGTACTCTTTCGGTAGAGAAGCCAGAAAATCAATAGATGAATCAAGGGATACGGTGGCTCGTGTTTTAAATGCGGAACCTAAAGAGATATTTTTCACAAGCGGTGGGACTGAAGCGGACAACTGGGCTATAATAGGTACGGCTTTTGCCAACAAAAATAAAGGGAATCATATCATAACCACTTCAATCGAACATCATGCCGTACTTCATACGTGTAAATATCTTGAAAAACATGGATTTGAAGTTTCATATTTACCGGTAGATGAATATGGGATGGTTGATCCTGAGGATGTAAGAAATAGCATAAAGGAAAGCACTATTCTGATAACTGTCATGTATGCAAACAATGAGATAGGAACGATCCAGCCTATTAAGAAAATTGGTGAAATCGCCAGAGAGAACGATGTATATTTTCACACTGATGCGGTGCAAGCCTTCGGAAGCATCGAAATAGATGTAAAAGATTTAAACGTGGACATGATGTCCATCTCCGGACATAAGATATATGGGCCAAAGGGTATTGGAGCTCTGTATATTCGTAAAGGGGTAAAAATTGACAATTTAATTCACGGCGGAGGTCAAGAAAGAAAAAAAAGAGCAGGAACTGAGAATACCCCTGCAATAGTCGGATTTGCCAAAGCTTGTGAACTCGTTACAGAAAATCTGAAAGAATCAGCTGAAAAGGCTATCGAATTACGGGATTACATGATTAAAAATATTTTGGAAAATATTGATGAAGTAAGACTTAACGGTCACCCGACAGAAAGACTGCCGGGCAATGTAAATGTAAGTATTAGATATATCGAAGGTGAATCTATTCTTTTAAGTTTGGATCTGATTGGAATAGCTGCTTCAAGCGGTTCTGCGTGTACATCTGGAGCTCTGGATCCTTCACATGTTTTGTTGGCAATCGGATTAAGCCATGAAATTGCCCACGGTTCCCTTAGATTTTCAATTGGGAAAGATACTACTAGAGAAGAAGTAGATTTTGTACTGGAAAAATTACCGGCGATCATTCAAAGATTGAGGGATATGTCCCCTCTATACAATTCTTAAAGGAGGAATATTATGTATACAGATAAAGTAATAGATCAATTTCAAAATCCACGAAATGTTGGAGAACTTGCAGATGCTGACGGAGTAGGTGAAGTTGGGAGCCCTGCCTGCGGCGATATCATGAAAATGTTTCTTAAGATAGAGAATGATGTGATTGTTGACGTGAAGTTTAAAACTTTTGGTTGTGGAGCAGCTGTAGCAACAAGTAGCATTGCCACAGAGATGATTATGGGAAAAACCCTTGAAGAAGCTGAAAAATTAACAAATAGCATGGTTGTTGATGAACTGGGTGGTTTGCCTCAGGAAAAGGTTCATTGTAGCGTTTTAGCGGAACAGGCAATCAAAGCGGCAATAAAAGATTATAGAAGTAAGGAAGTAAAATGAAAAATGACCAATCGATTTAAAATCGATTGGTCATTTTTATTTTGACGGTCTTTCAATGGGAACAACCAAATCCAAAAGGTTTGGTGATAATTTATGCGCTCTGTAAAATCCGTATTTTAGTTTGAATGAATGGACCAATTCACCACTCGAATAGTTGTATTCATAGATTTCTCCCCACATGGTATTAATTGGACTCTCAGGTGTTTCCTTAAGACTCCCATGGTAGGCGATCAGTAAATCTCTATCAGAAAAGTATTCAAAATTTGAGGTGATGAAAGCACTGCTGTTCGGGAAACGTTTGACTTGTTTTACAGTTCCGTTATTTTCATTTATTGCATATTGAGTGACCGACGATCTGCCAGAATCCTCTTTGATGGTAATTTGCATTGTTTCATTTCGTATGACCCTATTGTCAAAGAGCATCAAGTCCAAGGTTTCCGGATCACTATCCAGATCTTCCTCCAACTCAAAAGCTGCATGTTGTTCGTAGTGCCAGAAGGAACTGCCTTCAAGATTCAAAACATGATCGATATAAGCTGTTTCTTTCCAGATTTGTGGATCGGATAGTATCCACAAGATTTCATCTGTAGCCCAATCGATTTTGATTAAAGAACTTAAGTCTCTGGCGGAAACTATCAGGGTATTTTCACTTCTATCATATGAGATGGAATTCATATGGGCCCAGTCGTATCGATCGTTGTATTTAGTGTCAAAAATCAGCGATTCCAGATTCAATTCTTTTAAAATTTCACCTGTAGATCGATTTACTTCCAAGATAGTATCTTCCACGTGACCATCAAGAGAGTTGCCAAGCATCAAAAGGTTTCCGTTTTTGTTTTTTTCAATAATTTCATGATGGATACCGGTGGGTATATCGTAAACCTTGTGAAGTCTTCCCAAAAGATCCATATCATAAATATATCGTGCGTAATCTCTGGTTTCAGTTTCTATCATAGAATAGCCACTTATGAGCATAAACCTGCCATTCTCCATTGGGAAGTAGCCATGAGCATCCGTTTCAGTATTTAGATACCATCTGATATTGCCCAAAGAATCAAAAGCGTATAGATTTCTGTAGAAACCACCTGATACTAATGTTAATCCACCATAGGAAGTATCAGATGAGTCTGTTACAGTTACGGCATTTTCCAATTCAACAGGCAAACCATCTGTTTGAATTTCAATCGTATTGGTAGAAATCAAACTCCCGTTTGATAAAGTTTGAATTTTTATTTGATTTTTTCTGCCAGGATACAAACCAAAGACAGGAATATAATGTTTCGTATCTTCGGGGAATTTAAAAGTCAAAGTGTCCTCTTCCACATCTCCAGGAATAGTTAGGATAATTTCAACAGGTTCGAGAGTTTTAAAGCCGACTACTGCTGTTAATGGAGATACTTCGTATGGATTCAAAATGACTAGTGGGTTTTCAGGAGTATAGTCGGAATCTGCAATTTTTTTTCTTATATTGTCATCTGTCTTCATGTTTGAATTCATTATTTCGTTTTGAATCAGAAAATCGTTGTTTTGGTCATTTTTATTTTTTACCGTTGTCTTGGAACACCCGGCAATAAAAATCAAAAATAATATTATTAGAACCATCAATGGAATTCGTTTTGTCATATTATTGTGCATCCTTTCAATTTTGGTTGGTACTCGATAAAAATAATCAGACCGCCCACTTTCTATTGTTTGTAAATGAGACTGTAAGCCAATTGCCTTTATACCTGGGATTGATACAGTCGGATATTTCTTGTCTTAGTTTGTCTTGATCGGAAATGCTTTTGATTTTCGTTGAACCATTCACCACAAAATCGATTTCGACCCAGAGTGTTCTTCCTACTTTTGCTATCCTGACAAATGACTCGTCTATATTGTATTGGCTTTCCATGATTTTTACCTTGTTGTTAATTTCATCTGAGATAGTACCCTCTGGGGTCATTTCAAACACCTCTCTTAATGATTTTTTGATTTCTAAAATAGGTGTTTTTACAAAATATATTGACATTATAATGACCATTATAGAATCAAAATATGGAATCAACCACGTTAAAGAATCAAAATAATATAATATTACAAGAGAAATCAAGAATCCAGCCAGAACTCCAAAACTTATCAGTGTATCCATGAACCACTGAGTTGATTCCGCTTTTACCAATGCTGAGTTGCTTTTTTTTGATATGAATCGCAAAGCTACGTATACAAATAGACAGATGAAACTTCCGATAACCGAATAAACGAGTGCAGGGCCCAAAGATATTTCGCTGCCGCCTGAAAATATCGTCGACAATGCTGAAATAAATGAATATCCTACTAAAATAATCAATATTGAGTATTTGATTATTATTGTAAGAGGTTCGGCGATATCTTTGCCGAATGGATATCGTTTATTATCTTTTTTAAACATAAATTTTGTTGCAAACAGGGACATAAGTGATAAAGCTACACTGATTAAAGAATATAGTCCGTCAAAGATTATTATATGAGAGCCGGAATAGGCTCCTATAAGTATTCCTGATATTGCAAAAAACAAAGTACTGTAGGTTGAAAACTTTAAAATTTTATTTTCGTTTGAAAATTTAGTTGTAAACATAAATAACTCCTTATTATTTTGATGCATTGACATTCAATGAATCTGTTAGAAAAATCAAAAGATCATTTTTAACCGTTTCTACGCTGTTTGAACCTAAAGTTGTCATAAAGAAATTTTCGGCTCCGTGTTCTATCAAGCCTATTACGAAATTGGCCAAATTACTGACACTGCATTTGCTATGTATCCAATTTTCTGATTGGAAATCCGACAGAATTTCTTCGACCCAGGTATAGTAAGGCCTATAAATTTCTTCCCATGTATCAAAAGTTTTGTCATAAGCAAATCCTGAATAAAGAAAGCTGATCATATCCTTGTATTTTTCTGTTATGTCAAATGTGGTGTGTATCATTGTTTTCAACAGTTTGTTCAGATCCTTGTCTAATTCTGAGTAAGCATCCTTAATATTTGATAATTGCTCTTCGAAGATCATCTTTGCTATAGCCGAAACTAATGAGTTCTTGCTTTTAAAATAAAGATAAAAAGTTCCTTGAGCCACACCGGCTTCATTTACGATTTGAGAAACAGAAGTTTTTTCAAAACCGTTCTTTTGTATTAATGATATTGCAGCATTAAGCAACAAATCTTTTTTTGATGTTAAAGTCATAACTCCTCCTTGTGACTGACTGTCAGTCATTTATCAGTTTAACATATATTTATCATCGGGTCAAATCTAACGCATGTATATTTGTTGTTAACTTGTGATAATGTCACCTTTAGATTCACTTGATAAAATGTCACATTCTATTAAACTGAAAATATGAAAAAAGGATGGATCACTTTGTCGCAAGAGCAGTTAAAGACCTATAAGGTCA
>NZ_JADNRK010000016.1 GCF_015594845.1 Alkalibacter mobilis
GGTCAATTCACAACGTTAATTTTTTAAGATTCAGCATACTTTAAGATTAGGATTGGTTAATCTTTGCACCTCAAGGTGGGTCAGTATTAACCATTAATCCCGGGTCAGTTTTAAGTATAAATCAACAGATGTGAAAACATGTTGGGTTCTCTTTCTCGTGCAGTGCACGCTGTGTAATCCAGCGGTGACAGATTTCACCAATCAAGGATAGGTTGAGCAAAGAATCCTACCTAGTCCTGCCACTACCGTTGCCAGTGTTTGGACATCGTGCCGGCCAAAGTGGATTTACCACCTTGTCTAAACGGCACTCACCCCCTTGGGGTTCAAATCCCTCTCAGAAAACTGTGAATATAAAAAACACCCTTTCGGGTGTTAACGTCAAAATTAATGGCGGAGAGAGAGGGATTTGAACCCTCGGTACGCTTGTGACGCACACACGCTTTCCAGGCGTGCTCCTTCGGCCGCTCGGACATCTCTCCTTGTTGGTTGTCGCAGAATATTATTATACATAGGTATATCCTTAATGTCAATCCCAATGGTATAATTGTGTTGGAAATCAGGATTAAAAAACCATTTAGGAGGAGTTCAGATGTCTTTGATCAAAAAAGTTCAAATTGGCATTCATTTTTTTGTGGGGTTGGGTGCGTTGTTTGGCGGGTATACTGCAATTTCTGACCCAACGGGTAAATCTATAGGTTTAGATGCTGAGGTGGCTTTAAGGTATGGGCCGTTTGACGATTTCTTGATCCCTGGTTTGTTCCTGTTTGTAATAATTGGTTTGGGGAATTTATTCGTTGGGTATTTAGGTATTGGAAAAAGCAGGTTATTTTCATTTGCATCCTTTGCTCAAGGAGCGGTATTGGTTTCATGGATAGTGATACAATGTTTGATTCTTGCTGATGTCAACGTTCTTCATGGAATATTTTTTGTCATTGGAGGCGGCATGGTGTTTTTCGGTGCAAAAGAAATGCTGTCAAAGAAATAGAACAATGGACGCTGGTTGATTGCTACGGATTTTTCTTGCAATTTGAGATTTATATGGTACAATTCTTATGTGGCGTAAGCCGCCGGTATAGTTTGTGACCCCTAGGGGTTTACATACATTTTTGCCGTGCTAGATGGGGAGTTAGCGGTGCCCTGTACCTGCAATCCGCTACAGCAGGATTGAATTCCCGTCAGAGGTTGTTTCAATGAATGTTCGTTTCGTCTTAAGTGGTGTTGAGAGTTGGGCCCTGTGCAATAGATACTTGTGAACCCCGTCAGGTCCGGAAGGAAGCAGCGGTAAGCAGGGATTCTATGTGCCGCAGGTCTACCTGGCTTGAGCCAACTGATTCGGTACGCTTCATTGGGACATTCGAAGACGGGTGCACGGCTTTTATTTAAAGAACTCGAGAAGTTCTTTTTTTGTATTTAAGGGAAAGAATAATTCAAATACATTTAAGGAGCTATTAACCTTTGGATGTTATAATGTTATAATATTTTCAATAGTTGACAAGGAGCGGATTGATGGATTACATAGCTTTATACAGAAAGTACCGTCCAAAAACCTTCAGTGACATGATTGGCCAGGGGAACGTAGTGTCGATCTTGAAAAATCAGATCATCATGAATAAAATAGCTCATGCATACTTGTTCAGTGGGACCAGGGGGACAGGCAAAACTTCGGCTGCCAAAATATTCGCAAGGGGAGTAAATTGCCCTGAATCTGTAGACGGAGAACCATGCAACAATTGCAAGACCTGTCTGGAACTTGAATCCAACAGTGTGATGGATATAATTGAAATCGATGCAGCCAGCAACAGGGGCGTCGACGAAATCAGAGATTTAAGGGACAAAGTCAAGTATATGCCGGCAGTTGGCAAATACAAGGTCTATATTATAGACGAGGTGCACATGCTCACGGCAGAAGCATTCAATGCGTTGCTTAAAACTCTGGAAGAGCCACCGCCTCACGCAATTTTTATATTGGCGACCACTGAACCCAATAAACTTCCGGCTACCATATTGTCAAGATGTCAGAGATTCAACTTCAAGAGACTCACTGCGGATGAAATCAAGAGTCGAATGACTTACGTTGCCAATGACGTCGGGATCCAGATCGAAGAGGAGGCTTTGGAACTTATTGCAAAAAATGCAGACGGCGCAATGAGAGATGCCTTGAGCATATTGGATCAATGCATAGCCATAAGCAGTGATAGTCTGATAGAATATGAAGAGGTCAAGGCGACACTCGGGATAACGGATAACGAAATCGTATATTCCATGATTGAAGCGGTATTGAATAAAGATGCGACAAGGGCCCTGGAAAATCTCGAGTCTGCATATAATGCGGGAAAAGAAATGACACAGCTGATACATCAACTTATTGCAGGGTTCAGGGATGTTTTGATCTACGGAATAACCGACGACTCAAATTTAATGATGGAGCTGAAAGACCAAAGTCTGAATTTGTTCAAGGATATAAAGTCGCTTGATCTTGATCTGATCGGAAGGATCATAGAGATACTGGCGGACAGAGAGAATAAACTTAAATACACATCATTACCCAAGATACTTATGGAAGTTACATTGATAAGATTGTGTACCCTAGAAAATAGCGGCAACAGAGAATTGGAAAGGGATCGATCAATTAATAGCCGATCTGATTTCAGTAAGGATAACAACAAAAGAACAAACATCGGACACAATATAAATGAAAACCGAAAACCCTATGCAACAGACAAACCTGTTGCAAAAAACAAGGGAGTCACAGGGAATCCGGATAATATCGAGTCAAATCCATCGAGTTCCAAAAAACTTTCAAAAGAGGAATATCAGTCATTTTTGAAGCACATCAGCAAAGAGAAGAAAATTGCGGGTATGTCCCTGAGTGTTGGAAAACCAAGTATAACTGATGCTGTTATAACTATATCTTTTGCAGAATCTGAAGATTTTCACTATACAAATGTTCTCAATGAATCGGATTATCTGCAAGCGGAAGCAAGAAAAATATTCGGAAACGATGTAAAAATCAAATTTGTATTGTCAGCCAGTGATGATTATCTGGTAAAGGAATTGCCGATAGATCTTTTTGGTGAAGACAAGGTTGAATTTAAATAATTATCTTAGGAGGAAATTAACATGGCAAGAAATAAATTCCCGGGTGGAGCGGGCAACATGAACAACATGATGAAGCAGGTACAAAAAATGCAGCAGGAAATGCAAAGAGTACAGGCTGAAGTACAGGAAAGAGAAGTGGAGGCTACAGCAGGAGGGGGCGCCGTCAAAGCAGTTGCAACCGGTAAAAAAGAGTTGGTTTCAATAAAAATCGATCCTGAAGTAGTTGATGAAGACGATGTCGAAATGCTTGAGGACATGGTCCTTGCAGCTGTAAATGAAGCACTGAGAAAAGCTGAAGAAATGGTATCTCAGGAAATGGGAAAAGTTACAGGTGGAATGAATATTCCAGGATTGTTTTAACGGCAAATAGAACTTTTCAGAGGTGAAAAATGGACTATTATTCAGATTCTTTGACTAAATTGATAAACGAACTTTCAAGACTTCCCGGAATAGGGAACAAAACCGCTCAAAGGCTGGCCATGCACTTGCTGAAGGTTCCCAAAGAAGAGTCAGAAGCCCTGGCTAATTCAATAATCGAAGCAAAAAATAAGGTGAGATACTGTAAAATATGTTTTAATATAACTGATAAGGAAACATGCAGGTTTTGCAGCGATGAAAAAAGAGACGAGAAGACTATTTGCGTGGTTCAAGAACCCAGGGACATAATAGCCATTGAAAAAACCAGGGACTACCGGGGAAAATATCATGTGCTCCAGGGTGCCATCTCTCCGATGGACGGGATAGGGCCCAACGACATTAGGATCAAGGAACTTCTCGTCAGACTGCAGGAAGTGGAAATCGATGAAGTAATAGTTGCCACCAACCCAACCATTGAAGGTGAGGCAACGGCCATGTACCTATCCAAACTGATAAAACCTTCGGGTATCAAAGTGACCAGGATAGCTCACGGAATCCCCGTAGGTGGAGATTTAGAGTATGCCGACGAGGTGACGCTGGCAAAATCTTTCGAAGGCAGACACGAAATATAACAGGACAATAACGACACTTAGCGACTCCGCCCGAATAAACACAAGGACGGAGTCGTACTTTTAAGTCATGGATTTTGGATTCCATGTTGTAAATTAGGGGTGAAAATATGAATAAATTTGTAGTCACTTCGGATTACGAACCGAAGGGCGATCAGATAAATGCAATTAAAGAGCTGGCAAAAGGATTGGAAGACGATCTGAAATATCAAACTCTTCTGGGAGTAACCGGTTCAGGAAAGACATACACCATGGCAAAGGTAATTGAAAAAGTTCAAAGACCCACATTGATACTGGCACACAACAAAACGCTGGCCGCCCAGTTGTATAGTGAGTTCAAGACTTTTTTTCAGGAAAACGCAGTTGAATATTTTGTAAGTTATTACGATTATTATCAGCCTGAGGCATACGTGCCCCAGTCGGACTTATATATAGAGAAAGATTCTTCAATAAACGATGAAATCGACAAACTCCGCCACTCAGCTACTGCAGCCCTGTTTGAGAGGCGGGATGTGATAATAGTTGCAAGTGTATCTTGTATTTACGGTCTGGGTAGCCCGATCGACTATGAAAATCTTGTGGTTTCCTTGAGACCGGGCATGGAAAAGGACAGAGACGAAGTAATAAGGAAATTAGTTGACATTCAATATGCAAGAAATGACATGAGTTTTACCAGGGGAACTTTCAGAGTCAGAGGGGACGTTCTGGAAATTTTTCCGGCTGCCTCCAGCGATAGTGCAGTTAGAGTAGAATTTTTTGGTGATGAAATTGAAAGGATAACTGAAATAGATGTTTTGACGGGTGAAATCAAAGGCGTCAGAAATCATATATCCGTATTTCCCGCGTCTCATTATGCGACCACTGAAGAAAATCTGAAGGTTGCCATAGATTCCATAAGAAAGGAACTTTCGGAAAGACATCAGGAGCTTTTGGATGAAAATAAATTGGTGGAGGCACAAAGACTTCTCCAACGTACAAATTATGACATGGAAATGCTGAAGGAAATGGGATTTTGCAATGGAATAGAAAATTACTCCAGGCACATCACCGGACTTCCGCCGGGCAGTCCACCTTTTACTTTGATAGATTATTTTCCGAAAGATTTTCTGTTGATCGTGGACGAGTCTCATGTTACCATACCGCAGGTCAGGGGAATGTATGCCGGAGACAGGTCTAGAAAGCAAAACCTGGTGGATTACGGGTTTAGGTTGCCTTCTGCATTAGACAACAGACCTTTGAATTTTCAAGAATTTGAAGGAAAGATCGATCAGGTGATTTTCACCACTGCTACACCCGGCCCATATGAGAATGAAAAGAGTCAGAAACTGGTGGAACAGATCATCAGACCAACAGGGTTGGTGGATCCGGTGATCATGGTCAGACCTACAGAGCATCAGATAGACGATTTGATAGGAGAAATCAACAAAAAAATTGATAAAAAACAGCGTGTGCTGGTGACCACATTGACAAAGAAAATGGCGGAAGATCTATCTGACTATATGAAAAACGTTGGAATTAAAGCAAAGTACCTGCATTCCGACATAGATACGCTTGAAAGAATAAAGATCATAAGGCAATTGAGATTGGGTGAATTTGACGTATTGATCGGCATAAACCTGCTTCGAGAGGGTTTGGATATACCAGAAGTGGGCTTGATTGGAATTTTGGATGCGGACAAAGAAGGTTTTTTAAGGTCGGAAACTTCACTTATTCAAACCATAGGCAGAGCGGCCCGTAATGTAGATGGTATCGTAATAATGTATGCCGACAAGTTTACGCCTTCCATGGACAAGGCTATAGGCGAGACTGAAAGAAGAAGAAAAATCCAGGAAGCTTACAATAAAGAACATGGGATCACACCTCAGTCCATTTCAAAAAAGATACATGACGAAATTCATGCGACTAAAGCGGCAGAGGAACAGGCTGGGTATCAAACCATAGAGGAAGCCATGGAGACCGGAGAAAAAACCATAGAGGATCTTCAGGAAGAAATGATGCTTGCGGCGGAAAATCTGGAGTTTGAAAAAGCTGCAAAGATTAGGGATCAGATAATCAAGATCCAAAAATCAAAGGGCTGAGAAAGGAAAAACAAATGGACAGAATAAATATAGTTGGCGCTAAAGAGCACAACTTGAAAAATATAAATATTACGTTGCCCAGGGATAAATTTATAGTGTTTACCGGTTTGAGCGGTTCAGGAAAATCATCTTTGGCATTTGACACCATATACGCAGAGGGACAGAGGAGATACGTAGAATCACTGTCTTCTTATGCCAGACAATTTTTAGGGCAAATGAACAAACCGGACGTAGATTACATAGAGGGACTTTCTCCGGCGATTTCGATAGACCAAAAGACTACAAATAGAAATCCAAGATCCACTGTAGGTACCGTAACGGAGATCTATGACCACTTGAGACTTCTGTACGCCCGAATGGGTATTCCACATTGTCCAAAGTGCGGGAAAGAAATATCGTCTCAATCGGTGGATCAGATTGTTGAGTCAGTTCTGAACCTTCCGGAAGGTGAAAAGTTTCTGATACTGGCACCGATTGTCAGAGGGGAAAAGGGTCAGCATAAGAAGCTTATTAACGCCATAAAGAGAGACGGATTTATAAGGGTGGTGGCAGACGGAGAGTTATACGACCTTAATGAAGAAGAAATTGAACTGGACAAAAACAAGAAGCACAATATTGAAATAGTGGTGGACAGGCTCAAAAACAGGGAAGGCATATCAAAGCGGTTGACCGATTCGATAGAAACTGCACTGAAACTTGCAGACGGTATGGTATACATCGATGTTGTAGACGGAGAAAGACAGATCTACAGCGAAAAATTTGCCTGCCCCGATTGCAACATAGCCATAGACAAGCTGGAGCCCAGAATGTTTTCTTTCAACAATCCCTTTGGAATGTGTACGCACTGTAACGGCCTGGGTAGTCACAAACAAGTTGATCCCGATATGCTCATAAGAGACAAAAGCCTTTCCATAAACAAGGGTGCATTGAATTTTTTCGGTGCAAGTGATGAGAGCACATATTACAATGCGATAGTTTCGGAATTGGCCAGGCTTTATGATTTTTCGATGGACGAACCTATCGGGGATGCTCCTGAAGATTTTATGAATGCTTTACTCTACGGTGATGAACGTCCGCTTAATATAAATTTCAACTCATATTTTGGAGGTTGGAAGGAACGAGAAGTTTATTTTGAAGGTCTTATAAACAATATGGAGAGAAGATACAAGGAATCTTCGTCAGATTACATAAGAGACAAGATCGAAAAATACATGTCGGACACCCCGTGTAACGTATGCAAGGGAAAAAGACTTAATGAAAATAGCCTTGCTGTGACGATAAAGGGAAAAAACATCATAGAGACAACAGATTTATCCATAAGTGAATGTTATGGATTTTTCGACAAGATCCAGTTGACACCCAGGGAAGCAATAATATCTGAACAGGTATTGAAAGAGATAAAAAGCAGGATCAAGTTTCTCATGGATGTAGGTTTGGATTACCTTACATTGTCCAGAAATGCGGGTACTCTTTCAGGAGGCGAGTCACAAAGGATAAGGCTGGCCACGCAGATAGGATCAGCACTGGTAGGGGTATTGTATGTATTGGACGAACCCAGCATAGGCCTTCATCAAAGAGACAACAATAGACTTCTTGCCACACTAAGGAATCTTACCAATTTGGGCAACACTCTAATAGTGGTTGAACATGATGAAGATACCATAAAAGAAGCAGATCACGTAGTGGACATCGGCCCCGGTGCAGGGATCCATGGGGGAGAGATCATTGCTGAAGGAACCTGGGAAGAAATCATGAAAAACAAAAAATCAATTACCGGCCAGTACCTTTCAGGGGAGAGATCCATTCATGTTCCCGAAAAAAGGAGAGAAGGAAACGGTGAATTCATAGAAATCATCGGCGCCGCTGAAAATAATTTAAAAAATATCAACGTGAGTATCCCATTGGGCAAGTTCGTTGCAGTCACGGGTGTTTCCGGTTCAGGAAAAAGTACACTGATCAATGAAATTTTGTACAAGGGTGTAAATCAAAAGATAAACAGATCTTGGACAAAAGTTGGGAAACACGAAGAGATAAGGGGGATCGAACACGTAGATAAAATAATCGACATCGATCAATCACCCATAGGGCGAACCCCAAGATCGAATCCTGCTACTTACACGGGTGTGTTCGATTTTATCAGAGATCTATTTTCCCAGACGCCTGAAGCAAAAACAAGAGGTTACAAAAAAGGACGATTCAGTTTCAATGTGAAAGGTGGAAGGTGCGAAAACTGCAGCGGAGACGGTATCATTAAAATCGAAATGCACTTTCTTCCCGACGTGTACGTTCCATGCGAGGTCTGCAAAGGAAAGCGTTACAACAAGGAAACCCTTCAGGTCAAGTACAAAGGAAAAAACATATCGGAAATTTTGGAAATGTCGGTGGAAGAGGGGGTTGACTTCTTTCAGAATATCACCAAGATCAAAAACAAGCTCCAAACTCTATACGATGTTGGCTTGGGATACATTAAACTGGGGCAACCATCCACTCAGCTATCCGGCGGAGAAGCACAAAGGATCAAACTGGCTACAGAATTGAGCAAACGGGGGACGGGAAAGACATTGTACATATTGGACGAACCGACTACCGGACTTCACATGGCAGATGTGGACAAGCTTATAACTGTTTTGAACAAGCTGGCTGATGCAGGAAATACCATAGTGGTAATCGAACATAATCTGGATGTAATAAAAGTAGCGGATCATGTGATCGATCTGGGCCCCGAGGGTGGATTCAGAGGCGGCAATGTGATAGCTGAAGGAACGCCTGAAAAAATTTCAGAAAATAACGAATCATTCACGGGACAATTCCTTAAGAAGATGTTACAATAGTTGACACTGTATCTTGGGAGGATCAATAAATGGAAATGAATAATATTGGTGAAAAATTAAAAAGTTTTGTCGCTGCAAAAAAAGTATGGGTGGTAATCGTTGTTGCAGCATTGTTGATATCGGCTGCAGTGATGGCTCCTATGATTATCAACAGAATCAAGTTCAACGAATTGGGACTGGAAAAAACAAAAAGCGTAACATTTTTGACTTATTCGAAAGATCCGTTCAGCTCAAGCGTGATTTCTTCTAAAATTTTGGGAAGCAAGGGCAAAAGTCTTGAGCTTTCCAAAGCAGTTATGAACGGTCGGATCCCTCTGTACAAAAAGGGCACAAAGGGAAGAGAACTGCTGTTTTTCCATCTTAAAGACGGGAAAAGTGTCAGTGCTTACGTCGATGGCGAATGGCTGGGATTCAATTATGGAAGATTGTGGATAGAAGCGGAAGGGTTGGATACCTATTACAAGTTGATGGAAGAAGAAGAATTGGTTGAGATAAAAGAATTGACTTACGAATAAACATAAATCCTGAGGTTTGATTTTTCAAAGCCTTATATGATATAATGTTTTGGTTAACGCTGTTGATTAAGAAGAAATATATACAAATATATAAATTTAGGAGGATTATTATGGGTTCGAGTGTTGAAAAAATCGAAAAAAGTGTAGTAACGATGAAGATAGAGGTTTCTGCCGAGGATTTCAAAAAAGCCGTAACTAAAGCTTATCAGAAAAACAAGGGCAAATTCTATATCGACGGATTCAGAAAAGGAAAGGCACCACAAAAAATTATTGAACAAAGATATGGGAAAGAAGTATTTTATGAGGACGCTCTGGATTTTGCATTTCCTGATGCTTATCTGAAAGCCATCGAAGAAAACAAGATAGATGCGGTTTCCAGACCATCGATGGAAAGTATCGACAAGATCGGAGAAGACGGACTTGAAATGACCATTTCAGTTGCGATCATGCCGGAAGTGGAATTGGGAGAATACAAGGGATTCGACCCGGGAGATCTTGCTTATGAACCGACAGAGGAAGACATAAATGTAGAAATCGAGAAAATGCAGGATCAGAATTCAAGATTGGTTTCAGCAGCTGAAGGAGAAAAAGCAAAATCAGGGGACACTGCAATAATCGATTTTGAAGGTTTCAAGGACGGAGTTGCTTTTGAAGGCGGCAAAGCTGAGGACCACAGTCTTGTTCTTGGAAGCGGAATGTTCATCCCCGGTTTTGAAGATCAATTGATAGGAACTGCTAAGGGAGATGAAGTCGAAGTAAACGTGACATTCCCTGAAGAATACCAAGCTGAAGATTTGGCCGGACAGGATGTTGTGTTCAAAGTTGCAATAAAAGACATCAAGACAAAAGAAGTGCCGGAACTTGATGATGAATTTGCAAAAGACGTCAGCGAATTCGATACTTTGGAAGAACTAAAAGAAGACTTGAAGAAAAAAATCAAGGACGACAAGGAAAAGGAATTGTTGGAGATCGCAAAGGTAAAAGCTGTTGATGCAGCTGTTGAAAATGCGAAAATGGAGATCCCGGATCAAATGATTCAAGAAGAAGTAGACAAATCTTTGCGTGACTTTGAATATCAGCTTAAGATGCAGGGTATAAGTATGGAAGACTACTTTACATACACCAACATGAGTGAAGAAACTTTGATTGGACAAGTCAAAGAAGATTCACACAAGAAACTTTCAAGAGATCTTGTTTTGACCAAAATTACAGAGACTGAAGTAATCGAAGCTTCAGAAGACGAAATCACAGCAGAAATCGAAGAACAGGCAGCCATGTACAATATGGATGTGGAGAAGTTCAAAAGCACTGTTACAGAAGATCAAAAGAAGTATTTTGCCGACTCTGTAAAAAGAAAGAAAACCATTGAGTTTCTTGTAGACAATACAAAAAAATAATAAATTAACGTGAGGAGTGATTTTATGGAAATGAATTTAGTACCTATGGTAGTCGAACAGACCGGCAGAGGTGAAAGGTCATACGATATATACTCCAGATTGCTTAAAGAAAGAATTATTTTCCTAAATGGAGAAGTAAATGATGTAAGTGCAAGCCTTACAGTGGCGCAACTCTTGTTTTTGGAAGCTGAAGACGCTGACAAGGATGTACAAATTTACATCAACAGTCCCGGTGGTTCAATAACTGCGGGAATGGCTATATACGATACAATGAATTTTATCAAGTGTGATGTATCCACTATTTGCATAGGGATGGCGGCTTCCATGGGAGCATTCCTGCTTGCAGCAGGTAAAAAGGGAAAAAGATACGCCCTTCCAAACAGCGAAGTCATGATACACCAGCCATTAGGCGGTGCTCAAGGCCAGTCTGTAGATGTGCAGATATATGCCAATAGATTGATAAAAACTAGAGAAACGATCAATAAAATTTTAAGTGAAAGAACCGGTCAGCCAATTGAAGTGATAAACAAGGATACTGACAGAGACTTCTTTATGTCTGCTTCTGAAGCGAAGGAATACGGCATAATCGACAAGGTGATTACCTCAAGAAAATAGCAACCGGTTGCGAGAGGTGAAATAATGTCAAAAAATGATGACGGTAAACAGCAGATAAGGTGTTCTTTCTGCGGAAAGACCCAAAGCCAGGTCAAGCGTATGGTGGCTGGACCCGGAGTATACATATGCAACGAGTGCATAGAACTTTGCCAGGAAATTATCGAAGAGGAGTTTATTCCGGATCAGTTCTTTGAAATGACAGATGTACCTACTCCGCAGGAAATCAAGAATTATCTGGATGAATACGTGATTTCCCAGGAAAGAGCAAAAAAATCTCTGGCTGTGGCAGTTTATAACCATTACAAGAGAATCAACCTGAAGGAAGAGTCGGAAGACGTTGAAATCCAAAAAAGCAATATACTTCTTTTAGGCCCGACGGGCTCGGGAAAGACTCTGTTGGCACAAACATTGGCTAGAATGCTCAATGTACCATTCGCCATCGCAGATGCCACTTCGCTGACGGAAGCCGGCTATGTAGGTGAAGATGTGGAAAACATCTTATTAAAACTGATCCAGGCTGCTGATTACGATATAGAGAAAGCTCAGCGGGGGATAATCTACATAGACGAGATAGACAAAATCGCAAGAAAGAGCGAGAATCCATCCATAACAAGAGATGTAAGCGGAGAAGGAGTTCAACAGGCTTTATTGAAGATCCTTGAAGGGACTACGGCCAATGTACCACCCCAGGGTGGAAGAAAGCATCCACATCAGGAATTTCTTCAAATCGACACTACAAATATCCTATTCATAGTAGGTGGGGCATTTGACGGTATCGAAAGGATAATCTCCAAGAGGACCGGAAACAAGGCCATGGGTTTCAATGCTGAGATAAAAAGCAAAAAGAATTTTGATTCCAGTGCACTGTTGAAGCAGATAGAACCGAGAGATCTTTTGCAATTCGGATTGATACCGGAATTTGTTGGAAGGATCCCGGTTATTACGACCTTGGAACCGTTGGATGTCGATGCGCTCATAAGGATATTGACTGAACCTAAAAATGCGCTTCTAAAACAATATCAAAAGATGCTTGAAGCTGACGGCGTTGAACTGGTTTTCGAAAAAGATGCGCTTAAGGCAATAGCCCAGAAGACCATCAAGCATGAAACTGGAGCCAGAGGATTAAGAGGCATCCTTGAGAATTTGATGCTGGATGTAATGTACGATATCCCTTCAAAAAAGGATATTGTAAAATGCGTCATTTCCAAGGATACCGTGAACAAGGGGAAAGAGCCACTTTTGGTTTACAAAGACAAAAAAGACGACAAGGACGCCAACGAAGAGAGCGTATCCTGACAATTTGAACTGCAAGATTAAAAGCAATCATGCCTAATGATTGCTTTTTCTTTAAAATTCCTTTAAATGTAAATTTAATTTGATGACTCGATTGAAAAAAACATATACAATGGTATAATGATTAAACCACAATAACCTTAGCGAAAGCGGGGAGGAGAAATAATGAACAAACCTGATACGCAAATAAATCCTATACATTTGGATAAGATCGATGAACTTCCTCTCATTCCACTGAGAGGATTGATCCTTTTTCCTGAAATGATCATCCATTTTGATGTAGGCCGAGATAAATCCATAAAAGCTTTGGAGGCAGCCATGACCCTAAATCAAGAAGTGGTGCTGGTTGCACAAAAAGACTTGGAGGTGGAGGACCCTAAACCTGAAGATATCTACCCGATAGGGACTAGAGCCACCGTGAAGCAGTTGTTAAAGATGCCGGGCAACTTGACCAGGGTTCTGGTTGAGGTTCAAAACAGGGTTAAAATTGAAGAATATCTAAGTCAGGAACCTTATTTTGAAGTCAAGGTGGAGGATGTTTTACCGATGCCGGTACAAAACAAAGAAACCAAAGCCTTGATGCGCATGGTAAGACAGGCGTTCCTGGAATATATAAACCTTACCAGAAAAGCCACGCCTGATTTGATGATGGGTATTGAAGGCATTGACAGTCCCGATGAATTGGTGGACATGGTAGGAGCAAATCTTCTACTTGAGATTGAAGAAAGCCAAGACATACTTCAGGAAATGCACCCGATAACCAGATTGGAAAAAACATACGAGTACCTTGTCAAGGAACTTGAACTATTGGAAATCGAGAAAGATATCGACGACAAAGTAAAAAACCAAATGGACAAGCAGCAAAAAGAGTATTTTTTGCGAGAACAGATAAGGGTCATTCAGGAGGAGTTGGGAGAAGGCCACGGCGGTGCTACAGGAATCGTGGAAACCTATCTAAAAAAACTCTACAAGTTGAATTTGGCGGACGATATAAAGAAAAAGGTGGAAGACGAGATCTTCAAACTGAACAAGATACCTTCAGGAAGTTCTGAAGCGGGTGTTGTTCAAACATACGTTGAATGGGTTTTGGATCTGCCATGGAACAAGGAAACAAAAGAAACCATCGATATTAAAAAGGCTAGAGAAATTCTTGACAAGGATCATTACGCTTTATACAAGGTAAAGGAGAGGGTGCTGGAGTATCTGGCAGTCCTGAAATTGTCAAATCAGTTGAAAGGACCCATTTTGTGTCTGGTGGGGCCGCCGGGAGTCGGCAAGACTTCCATAGCCAAATCCATAGCCAAAGCTTTGGGAAGAAAATTTGCAAGAATGTCTCTTGGTGGGATGAGAGATGAAGCAGAAATCAGAGGGCACAGAAGAACTTACGTTGGAGCAATTCCAGGTCGCATAATATATAACATGAAGCAGGCTGGAAGCAGAAACCCGTTGTTCCTTCTGGATGAAATCGACAAGATGAGCCAGGATTTCAGGGGAGACCCTGCATCTGCACTGTTGGAGGTTTTAGATCCCGAACAAAATTCCACATTCACGGACAATTACCTGGAGCTTCCATTCGACTTGTCAAAGGTCATGTTCGTCACCACGGCGAATACGGTTTCCACAATACCCAGACCATTGCTTGACAGAATGGAAATAATAGAAGTGTCTGGATACATTGAAGAGGAAAAACTGAATATTGCAACAAAATACCTATTGCCAAAGCAATTGAAGAATCACGGATTAAAAAAGAGCAATATAAGCATAAGCGACGAAACAATCCGGGATGTTATAAATTATTACACAAGGGAGTCTGGAGTCAGGGAACTTGAGAGACAGTTGGCCAGGATCTGCAGAGTTGTGGCGAAAGAAATCGTTGAAGAAGATAAAAAGCGCGTTACAATAAACCCCAAAAACATAGAAAAATTCCTAGGTCTGAAAAAATTCAGATATGAAAAAGTTGAAGGAGAAGCAGAAATCGGATTGGTGAACGGCCTTGCGTGGACGTCTGTAGGTGGAGATACTTTGCAAATAGAAGCTGTATCCATGCCTGGGAAAGGCACTCTGGATCTTACGGGACAACTTGGAGATGTTATGAAGGAATCTGCAAAAGCCGGAATAAGCTATATAAGATCCAAAGCGGCGGAATTCGATCTGGACCCGGACTTTTATAAAAACCTGGATATACACCTGCACGTCCCGGAGGGAGCCATACCCAAAGATGGTCCTTCTGCTGGTATTACCATGACAACTGCACTGTTTTCGCTTTTGACCAAAAAACCGGTGCCGCAAAACCTGGCTATGACCGGAGAAATAACCTTGAGAGGACGAGTCCTTCCCATAGGAGGGGTCAAAGAAAAACTTCTTGCAGCGCACAGAGCTGGGATAACCAACATAATCATACCCAAGGAAAACGAGAAGGATCTTGAAGAAATCCCAGGAGATATCCTTGAAAAGTTGACTATCAATACGGTGTCTTCCATGGAAGAAGTTATCAAGATAGTGTTTGGCGGTAGCAAAAAATGAAAATAAACAATGTAAGCATTATTACCAGTGCCGTCAGACCGGAACATTATCCTGAACACGATTTGCCGGAGATACTGCTTTTGGGAAGATCTAATGTGGGCAAGTCCTCTTTCATCAATACCATCATAAATAGAAAGGCTTTGGCAAGGACAAGCTCCCAACCCGGAAAAACAAGAACGGTCAACTTTTACAATGTGGAAGACAGGTTTTGTTTTGTGGACATGCCAGGGTATGGATACGCAAAGGTTTCCAAATCTGAGAGGCAACAATTCAAGAAAATGATCCAAGACTACATAGAAACTCGGGACAACTTGGTTATGGTGGTCCAATTGATAGACTTCAGACACAAGCCTACCGAAGACGACCAGGCTATCAACGATTGGTTGTACGACAATGACATAGTTCCACTGGTTGTAGCGACCAAGTTGGACAAGGTCGGAAAGAATCAAAGAAGCAAGAATCTGAATCAGATAATCAAAACATTTGAGCTGGAAGACGGTTCAGACATCGTTCTATTTTCGGCGGAGACAAAAGAAGGCAAAGACACAGTAGAGAATATTATCGAAGAAGTGTTGGAAGTTCTGGAATCAGAACAGGAAGACTGAGAACTGACCTCGCCGGGGATTTTGACCTTGAGCGAGGTTGTTTTAATTTATAGCTTTCGGATATAATTAAGTATACGGGAAATTGCGGAAAGGTGATGGGGATGGATTTTTTCGAGACTGCTTTCAAGATAGCAAAAAACCATGGATTTGAAATGACCGGAGCCTATTCGCCTGAGAAGGAGACATTTTTGGCAAACAAATTTTCAGAGAGAAAGAAAAAGGGTCACATAGTCTTTTTAGGTTCCGAAAATGAAAATATAATGTTTGATCCCAAAAAATACTGGGGAAAATGCAAGTCGGTGATATCTCTTGCTTTATCGTACAATATAATTCCAAAATGCACTGAAACAAACGACTCGGGAATGATGTCGAAGGTTTCATCGGGGATCGATTATCATCACGTGATTGGAGATAAATTGAAAGCGGTTGTACGTGAGTTGAAAGACATATACCCCCATTTTGATTGTGTATTCCAGGTCGATGTGGGTCCTTTGAGCGACAGGGCGGCTGCTTGGCACTCCGGTTTGGGGTTTTATGGGAAAAACAGTTTTGTGATCAATCCTGATTATGGCAGCTGGATTTTTCTCGCACAAATACTTACTGATCAAGAATATCAACTTGAAAGTGTAAAAATCCCTGATGGATGCAAAGAGTGTAAAAATTGTATAAAAGCTTGTCCAACAGGCGCCATAAAAGAAAATTATGATTTTAATGGAAAACTTTGCATTTCATATCTTACCCAGAAAAAGGAAACGTTGACGCTGAGCGAGAGAAGAGCAATGGGCAAGCACTTGTATGGCTGCGACATTTGCCAAGAGGTGTGTCCCTATAATAAAAAGTCCAAAGAAGGAAAAGAAAAAAGTTTTTTTTCAGATTGTTCAAAAAGATATCCTGAATTGAAATACGTGCTAAAGCTAGATAAAAACAGCTATGAAAATTATTACAAGAAGACTTCGTCGGCATGGAGAGGAAGAAGATTGCTCCAGAGAAATGCAGTGATCGTCTGCGGAAATATTAGAAACAAGGAAAATCTCGAACTTTTACACCAAACCGTTAAAGATCCCAGACCTGAGATAAGATTATATTCCTTGTTCTCTCTGGCTGAATACGGGGAAGATCAAAAGCCCCTTATAGAAAGACAACTTGGGCAAGAAGATGAAGATTTTAAAATCAAATATAATGATTACAAGTGAGGGGGTGTGCCTGTGAGCAGCATAGTCATAGAAACTATAATGGGACAAAACAGGATAGCTGTGGTGGGAGACGAAAAACCCGGTCAGATAGATTATTTTTTTACAGAAAGAGAGAGCGACTGGAACAGTTACGGTGAAATCCATATGGGAAGGGTCGAACAAATAAAACCGGGCATGCAAGTCGCATTTGTAAATTTTGGAGCTGAAAAAAACGGGCTTTTGCATGTCTCCGACATTCATGGCAATTACGAAAAAATGCCCGTAGAAAAATTGCTCAAAAGCGGACAGGAGATAATAGTCCAAATCAAAAAGGAAGCAGTAGGAACCAAGGGAGCTAGATTGACTACAAAATATTGGCTGCCAGGACACTATACTGTATTGTTGCCAACTGACGACAGAGTATACGTTTCAAAAAAAATCAGACGCAAAGACGTTTCAGAAAATTTGAAGGAATTTGCCGAAAGCGTAATCCCGGAGGGAATGGGTTTGATACTCCGGACCGAAGCAAAAGACGGAACCCATGAAGTGATTCAAAAAGAAATAGAATACTTGTGTTCGAAGTGGAGAAATATAAACAGAAACATACATATGGCGCCGAAACTTTTGTACAAGGATAGAGGTCCCGTCATAAATGCCATAAGAGATTACTACACGGTCAATACAGAAGAGATCGTATTAAACAGTGAAGTTTACCTGGAAGATATAAGGGAATATTTTAAATTTTATTTTCCGGAGGACATCCACAAGATTCGTATGGCGGGAAAATTGAACATATTTGAAGAGTTGAACCTTGAAAAGCAGATAAATGAATTATATGCGAGAAAAGTATGGCTGAAAAGCGGAGGATACATAATAATCGATCATACCGAAGCCTTCCACGTCATAGATGTCAACAGCGGCAAATTTACAGGAGGCAAAGATCCCGAAGAGACGGTGCTAAAGATAAATCTCGAGGCCACTGAAACAATTGCAGATCAGATGAGGTTAAGAAACCTGAGTGGGATAATCCTCATCGATTATATAAATATCGAAAGCGAAGAAGCAAAAAAAGCGATAATTAAAAAATGGCATCAGATGTTGAAACGGGACAAGGTAAGATTCAAAGTGGTAGGGTTTACGGAACTTAGCATACTTCAGATCACAAGGAAGCAGCAAGGGAAGTCCATAGCCAACATCAACAGGCATATATGTCCGGTTTGCAACGGAACAGGGGAGATTTACAATCAAGAGGCTTTCTTCTATAAATGCCTGTCGAAGCTTGAAAGTGATATGGAACTCCTTGAACATAATATATTCAAGATATTGATAAGTCCCCACCTCAAAGCGGTTATGGATGACATTGAGTATTTTGGGACGGGTCTGACATTTAACCGAATGTTGGAAGATTTTTACGGCGTAAAGGTCAATTTGGAGGTCGACATAAACAACGAGTTTGACCAGATTTTAATTTTGCCGCAAATCGATTGACTTGAAGGGTCCAAGGTGGTATACTGTTACGGTGTATGAAGCCGCTCTGAAGAGGTTGTAACTTCCTTCGGGAGACCTATGAAGGCGAGACTGGATTGAGGAGGTGTAAGTAATGTATGCTGTTATAAAAACAGGTGGAAAGCAATATTGTGTAAAAGAAGGCGATGTTATTCAAGTTGAAAAACTGAATCTTGCTGAAGGTCAGACTACTGTAGATTTTTCTGAGGTATTGGCTGTAAACAACGGAAACATGGTGGTGGGAACGCCTACTGTAGAAGGAGCTGTTGTAAGCGCAGAGGTCCTTGGTAGTGGCAAAGGAAAGAAAGTTGTCATCTACAAGTACAAATCAAAGAAAGATTACAGAAGAAAACAAGGCCACAGACAACCGTTTACCGAGGTTAAGATCACAGGAATAAACGCTGGAAAAGCTGAGTAATATTATGATTGAATGTAATTTTCAAAGAGAAGACGGGATGATAAAATCCCTGGTTGTAAATGGGCACAGCGGCTACGATGATATCGGAAAAGATATTGTATGTGCGGCAGTGTCGACACTGACTATTTCGGCTATAAACGGATTGTTGGAATATGTTAAGCTTGACTTTTACTATAAAGTCAACGAAGACGGATTTGCTGAATTCAGGATTCCGGAAATATATGACGACAAGCAATTTATTAAAACAAAAGCCATACTGGAAACCCTTTATTTGGGGCTTAAGAGTGTGGAAAGTGAATACGAAAGTTATGTGAAAGTTGTAGGTTGAATGGAGGTGGAACCTATGTTAAAAATGAATCTTCAGTTATTTGCCCACAAAAAAGGGGTAGGTAGTTCAAGAAACGGACGTGACAGTGAGTCTAAGCGTCTGGGAGTAAAAAGAGCAGATGGACAATTTGTATTGTCAGGGAATATATTGGTTAGACAAAGAGGTACAAAAATCCACGCTGGCAACAACGTAATGCGAGGCGGAGATGATACACTGTTTGCTGTAGCAGACGGAGTCGTTAGATTCGAGAGAAAAGGAAAAGACAAAAAACAAGTCAGCGTATATCCTAAAGATGCGATGTAATTCAAATGACCACCTTCTACAAGGTGGTTGTTTTTATAAATGGAAAGAGTGGTATAAATGTTTGTAGATAGAGTCGAGATATCGGTAAAAGCCGGAAATGGCGGCCATGGTATCGTTGCGTTCAGAAGAGAAAAATATGTTCCAAACGGAGGACCGGCCGGCGGTGACGGTGGTAACGGAGGAAATGTCATTTTTAGGGTGGATCCCAATTTAAGGACCCTGATTGATTTCAGATATAAGAGAAAGCATGCCGCTCAAGCCGGTGAAGATGGCGGGAACAGCAATAGAAGCGGAAAAGCCGGTGAGGATCTGATCATAGGAGTTCCGCCGGGAACGCTTATAAAGGATAAGGAAACTGGCGGGATCATAGCCGATCTGACGGATGTTGGAGAGGAAAAGATAGTAGCCAAGGGTGGAAAAGGCGGAAGGGGCAATCAACATTTTGCAACTTCTACCAGACAGGCACCAAGGTTCGCAGAAGGTGGAACCAAGGGCGAAGAGCTGAAAGTTGTACTTGAACTAAAATTGTTGGCTGACGTAGGACTCCTTGGATATCCAAATGTGGGCAAGTCTACTTTTTTGTCGGTTGTGTCCAAGGCAAAACCTAAAATAGCCGATTATCCCTTTACCACTATTGTTCCCAACCTGGGTGTAGTAAGTTATAAGGATGGAACAAGTTTTGTCCTTGCCGACATACCGGGACTTATTGAAGGAGCAAACGAAGGAGCGGGACTTGGGCATCAATTTTTACGCCATGTGGAAAGAACTAAGATGTTGATACACATTCTTGATGTTTCAGGTCTCACAGGCAGAGATCCTTTGGAGGATTTTGAAAAAATCAACGGGGAACTTAAAAAACATAATGAAAAATTAGCTGCTAGAAAACAGATAGTTGCCTTGAATAAAACCGACCTGGTTGCTGACGCCGGCGAGTACGAAAAAATTAAGAGTGAGTTGGAAAAACGCGGATACGAGGTTTTTGTCATTTCAGCCGCAACAATGGATGGAATAGACAAGGTCATAGATCGAACCGTCGCCTTGCTGGATGAAATCGGAGAAGTGGAACCCATTTTTGACGAGGAAGAAATGGCTGAAAAAGTTTATAAATTTGAGTCAGATCAGGAGTTTACGGTAAGAAGGGAAAATGAAGCCTTTGTAGTAGAGGGAGAATTCCTTGAAAAGTTGTTGTTGTCGGTAAACTTTGAAGATTATGACTCTGTTGCATATTTCCAAAAGATCCTCAAAGAAAAAGGTGTATTCGAGGAGCTTGAAAGAAGAGGCATAGAAGAAGGTCAGACAGTAAAAATACTCGATATAGAGTTTGATTATATAAAGTGATAAACTAATGGAGGTTAACAAAAATGTTAACAAGCAAACAAAGAAGTTTTCTCAGGTCTTTGGCAGTAAATGAGCCTGATATCCTGCATGTAGGCAAGGAAGGTGTAACCGCCAACTTGGTGGTTCAGGCAAAAGATGCATTGAAAAGCAGAGAACTGATAAAAGGCAAGGTACAGCAAAATTGTCTGGAGGAAGTCAGAGATATAGCAGAACAACTCTCCAGATCTACAGATTCTGACGTGGTTCAAACAATAGGAAATAAGTTTGTCTTGTACAAGCGAAACCATATGGAACCCAAAATAGAGTTACCGAAAACCAAAAAAAAATAATTGAGGAGCATTGGAATGAAAAAGTCGAAAATAGGTATTTTAGGCGGAACATTCAATCCAATCCACTACGGACACTTGCTTCTGGCGGAATCGGCAAGAGACAGACTTGATTTGGACAAGGTTATTTTCATCCCTACCGGAAACAATCCATTGAAAACAACCGATTACGACATCGATGCCGCCCATCGCTACGAAATGACAAAAAGAGGAATTTCCGGAAATGATAATTTCGCGGTCTCAGACATTGAAGTGAAAAGAGAAGGTTACACGTATACCATAGACACGCTTAAAGAGCTTAAGAAGTCGTATCCTGATGATGACATATACTTTATTGTGGGAGCTGACATCGTATTCGAGATCGATTCGTGGAAAAGAGCAGATGAGGTATTGAAAATGATAACACTCGTAACCACGTTTCGCCCTGGTTACGATCAGGAAAAGCTCGACAGAAGAGTTGAAGAACTTCGTGAAATATACAGTACGAGGATAATGAAACTTTTTGCACCGGAAATGGATATTTCATCATCGGAAATAAGATCCAGGGTAAAACACGGTTACTCGATCAAATATCTCTTGCCTGATGAGGTGGAGAGTTACATATACGAAAATAATTTGTACAGGTAGGTATCCATGGATTATAAAAAACTCAAAGGGAAAGTAAAAGAAATGATATCCCATAAAAGGTATGTTCATACCCTGGGAGTAGTGGAATCGGCTATAGATCTGGCTGACAGGTATGGCTGTGATATTGAAAAAACAAGGATCGCAGCCCTTTGTCACGACTGTGCAAAAAACTTGACAAGAGAAGAACTTTTGGAAAAATCTGAAAGATATGGCTTGGATTTGGATGAAATCGTTTTTTACGAAACACAACTCATGCACGGACCTGTAGGGAGTGCAATAGCAAAATTTGAGTTGGGAATCGATGATGAAGAAATCATTTCGGCAATTTCACATCATACCACAGGCAAGAAAGAAATGGGACTACTTGAAAAGATAATCTATCTTTCAGATTTTATAGAACCGGGAAGAGATTACACCGGTGTTGAGGAATTAAGAAAACTTTCCATGGTGGATTTGGACAGGGCGCTGATAATGGCTTTTGACAATACAATCAGGTATGTTTTATCCCTGAACTCTGTCTTGCATCCTAATACCATTGAAGCAAGAAATAATTTGATAATGAAGATAGGAGGATGAAAATTGGATCAGAAAACAAATGAGTTCGCATTGAAAATCAAAGATTGGATAGAGGCGAAAAACGGGACTGAAATCGAAATAATAGATGTTGGCGAACTGACTACAATGACGGATGCATTCGTTATTGCAAGCGGATCTTCAACGATAAATGTAAAAGCAATTGCAGAACACGTTGAGGAAATGGCATCAAAAGAGGGAACCGAGCCTTTGAGTTATGAAGGAAGACAAGGTGGAAGATGGATACTTATCGATTTCAACAGTGTCATAGTTCATATATTTCTCGACGAAGAAAGAAAATTCTACGACTTGGAAAGACTTTGGACCGACGGGAAGAGGATCTGACGAAACACACGACCAACAACTAAACTAGGAGGTTATCGATGAAGTCATATAATTACAAGACTATTGAGGAAAAGTGGCAAAAGATATGGGAAGAGAAAGAAATCTTTAAAGCTGTTGATTTTTCAGATAAGCCGAAATTTTACGGTCTGGTTGAGTTTCCCTACCCATCAGGTGTAGGTCTTCATGTTGGACACGTTAGAGCCTACACTTCTTTGGAGGTGATTTCCAGAAAAAGAAGACTGGAAGGTTACAATGTGCTTTTCCCAATCGGTTGGGATGCGTTTGGTCTTCCCACTGAAAACTATGCCATACAAACTGGAAGACATCCAAGGCTTGTTACTGATGAAAATATAAAGGTATTTACACAGCAGCTTAAGGAGATAGGATATTCCTTCGACTGGGACAGAACTGTAGATACTACTGATCCAAATTACTACAAGTGGACACAGTGGATATTTTTAAAGTTGTTCGAGAATGACTTGGCTTTTAAAAACAAAACATACGTAAATTTTTGCAACGACTGCAAGGTGGTGTTGGCAAACGAAGAATCTCAGGATGGAGTTTGCGACAGATGCGGAAGCGAAGTCGTTCAAATGGAAAAGGACGTATGGTTCTTGAAAATAAGGGAATATGCGGAGAAGCTTTTAGAAGGTCTTGACACTGTCGACTTTCCTCAAAGGATCAAGTTGGAGCAGGAAAACTGGATCGGCAAGTCCACTGGAGCAGAAGTTGATTTCGAGATCAATGGTGTAGATGACAAGCTGACTGTTTTCACTACGAGACCCGATACTTTGTATGGAGTTACATTCATGGTAGTCGCTCCAGAACATCCTCTTATAGAAAAGTACAATGACAAGATAGAAAATACCGACGAAATAAAACTTTACCAGGAGCAGGCAAGAAAGAAGACTGAATTTGAAAGAGTGCAGCTTGCGAAAGATAAAAGCGGAGTTGAAATCAAGGGAATAAAAGTCAAGAATCCATTAAATGGAGAACTTGTTCCCATATGGGTGGCAGATTACGTAATGATGGGATATGGGACAGGAGCAATAATGGCTGTTCCAGGTCACGACACCAGAGACTGGGAATTTGCCAGAAAGTTTGATATCCCCATTGTCGAAGTCATTGGCGGAGGCAACGTTGAAGAGGAGGCCTTCACTGATATTGAAAAAGGGATCCTAGTCAATTCGGATTTGATCAATGGACTCAATGTGCAGGATGCAAAAACCAAAATCATGGATCATCTTGAAAGCAGTGGTTTGGGAAAAAGAACGGTCAACTACAAGATGAAGGATTGGGCTTTCAACAGGCAAAGATACTGGGGCGAGCCGATACCCATCATACATTGTTCAAAATGTGGAATGGTAGGTGTGCCTGAAGATGAACTGCCGGTGATGTTGCCGGAAGTCGACAACTACAAACCGACTGAAACAGGAGAGTCCCCACTTGCACTTATTGAAGACTGGGTGAATACCACTTGTCCCAAGTGCGGAGGAGAAGCCAAGAGAGAAACTGACACCATGCCCCAATGGGCGGGTTCAAGCTGGTATTTTCTAAGATACATGGATGCACGCAATGATAAAAGATTTGCAGGGGAAGACAAGCTTGATTACTGGCAACAGGTAGACTGGTACAATGGTGGAATGGAGCATGTTACCAGACACCTTATATACTCAAGATTCTGGCATAGATTCCTTTACGATCTGGGATACGTACCTACACCGGAACCATACGCAAAGAGAAGTGCCCAGGGACTGATACTCGGAGCTGATGGAGAAAAGATGTCCAAATCTAGAGGTAATGTTATAAATCCCAGGGATATCATAGGAGAATATGGTGCTGATACGCTCAGGACCTATATCATGTTTATAGGTGATTATGAAAAGCCTGCGCCATGGTCTGACAATGGTGTCAAGGGTTGCAAGAGATTTCTGGATAGATTGTGGAAACTTCAAGAAATACTTGAAGATGGAGATAATTATTCTAAAGAGAATGAAGTCTTGATGAACAAAACCATCAAAAAAGTTACCGAAGATTATGAAAATCTAAAATTCAACACCGCAATAGCAGCCATGATGAGCATGATCAACGAGATCAACGCCAAAGGTTCCATAAACAAAAGAGAATTTTCGGACTTGTTGTTGTTGTTAAATCCCGTTGCACCGCATATTACGGAAGAATTGTGGCAACTTGCAGGCAACGAGGGAATGCTTCATGAAAGGTCGTGGCCCGAATTCGATGAATCTAAAACAGTTGAAGATATCATTGAAATGGCTGTGCAAATTAATGGAAAAGTCAGAGGAAAGATCATGCTTCCATTGAAGAGTACACAGCAAGAGGCAAACAAGATTGCAATGGAAGATGACGTGATCAAGTCTTATGTAGAAGGCAAATCCATAGTAAAAGAGATATTTGTTCCCGGAAGAATATACAATATTGTTGTAAAATAAACAGGAATAACAAAATGAAACCAAGCAAGACGTCTGAAAATTCGGAGCTTACAGCCGACAGACGTCTTTTTTATTTTTAAAAATAAAAAAAAATTATGAGACATGGTTAATAAATTGACTATCAACTAATTCATTTCAAAATTGTAAATGTTTTCATACTCGCGTTGTGTTATAATCGGTTTTGAGAAGAGGAAAGGAAAGAAGACAATGAATATAGTATTATTCGAACCGGAGATTCCGCAGAATACCGGTAATATAGCCAGGACATGTGTTGTTACAGGAAGCAGGCTTCACCTGATAGAACCCATGGGGTTTAGAATTAATGAAAAGCAGGTGAAAAGAGCGGGATTGGATTACTGGGATCTTCTAGATTTGGAAATTCACCGCGACTTTGGTGCTTTCGAGGAAAAATATGCAGGCAACACCTTTTATTTCATGAGCACGAAAGGGGACAAATTCTACAGCGACATCAAATTTGAAGAAAATGACTTCATAATCTTCGGAAAGGAATCGGCTGGTCTGCCTCAGGAGATCCACGAAAAATATTCTGAAAACAGGTTCAGGATCCCCATGGTAAAAAACGAAAAAGCCAGATCTCTAAACCTGTCAAACAGCGTTGCCATCGTTCTGTACGAATCACTCAGGCAAAGAGGTTTTAATAATTTAGGATAGTCAAATACTTAACGAACTATTTGTTGCTGTTTTGTAAATTTTATTTTAAATTTCTGTTAAATTTGATATTATTATTTACTGTACGAATATTGAATGGAGGTTGTTTATGACAACGGAGATGATTATTACTCTGATCGGTGGACTGGGTTTGTTCATATACGGAATGAACGTAATGTCGGACGGACTTAAAGCCGTAGCCGGAGACAGGGTAAAAAAACTATTGGAAGTTCTGACCAACAACAGAATAATGGCTATTCTTGTTGGAACGGTGGTTACTGTAATTGTGCAGAGTTCAAGCACCACAACTGTTATGATAATAGGTTTTGTAAATGCCGGAATAATGAATTTGTTCCAGGCAGCAGGTGTTATATTGGGTGCCAACATTGGTACAACTATAACAGCCCAGATGGTGGCATTGAAAGTGGACCACTTTGCACCAGCTTTCATTGGAATAGGAATGCTGGTAATTCTTCTTGCAAAGAAGAAGAGGCAGAGACAGATCGGAGAAGTCATCCTTGGTTTTGGTATCCTGTTTATGGGTATAGGCTTAATGTCGGATACATTAAAGCCACTTAGAGACAATGAGGCATTTGTTGACATACTAATTTCATTCGGACAAAATCCGGTACTTGGTTTGTTGGCCGGGTTGGGAATAACAGCCATAATTCAAAGCAGTAGCGCCACCATTGGTCTTTTGCAGGCCATAGCGTTGTCAGGAACATTCAATGCTGTTGACGGAATATCTACTTTGGCAATAATTGTACCAATACTTTTGGGAATGAATATTGGAACCTGTGTAACCGCAATGCTGTCGAGCATAGGGACGACTATTACTGCGCGAAAGGCAGCCATAATTCACCTTGCCGTCAACATAGTCGGTTCAGTTTGGGTTATGCTCCTAATGGGGGCGATCACCTTGATAATAAAAGGCGACAATCCAATATACGTATTTATACAATCCATTTCAGGCTACACAGTAATCGATGGCATGAGAGTGCATGACGTAACAAAGGAAATCGCAAATACGCATACGCTGTTCAATATTGCCAATACAATAATTCTTTATCCTTTCATGGACCCTATTGTCAGGTTTATAGATAAATTGATACCTGATAAAACAGAGCACGACGAAAAAGGCCCTCACCTGGATAAGCGTCTTTTGGAAAACCCGTCCGTGGCTCTTGGCCAGGCAGTAAAAGAAATCACAAGAATGGGAAGGCTGACGAACAAAAATCTTCATACTTCCCTTGAAGCCATTTTGCAAAAGGATGAAGCCAAGTGTGAAAAGGTGTTCAGAAGAGAGAAGGTCATTAACGACTTTGCAAAAGAAATAACTCAGTTCCTGGTTCTCCTCTCAAATGAAGAACTGCCTGAAGGAAAACAGAGTCAGATGATGGACATGTTCAGTTGCGTCCACGACATAGAAAGAATCGGAGATCATGCTGAAAACTTGGCCGAGTTGGCTCAGTACAGGATAGACAACAAGGTAAGTTTCAGCGACATGGCTGTGGATGACTTGAAAAAGATGATGGATATGGTTGAAAAAGTATGCCACGACGTTGTAGAAGGACTGGAAGAAGGCGATTCAAAAGCAGCATTAAGCACTATAAAGCTTGAAGATGAAATCGACGAAATGGAAGAGAAATTGAGAATAAGCCATATTTCCAGACTTAATGAAGGAGTCTGCAATGCACCTTCAGGAATCATTTTCCTGGATGTTGTCAGCAATCTGGAAAGAATCGGAGACCACGCAACAAATATTGCCGAATATATTTTAAACTGATATAGGAGGGTGTTAAATGAGCTACGATCTATTAATTATAGGCGGAGGGCCTGCCGGACTTTCTGCAGGACTTTACGCCAGCAGGGCAAACCTGAAAAATCTAATACTTGAAAAAGGGGACGCAGGCGGTCAAATAGCCAGTACCAGCGAAGTGGACAACTATCCTGGATCCATAAAGAATGCCACTGGCCCCACGTTGTCGATGCGAATGAAGGAACAGTGTGTTGAATTCGGATCTGAATTTAAAAAAGAAGAATTCATTGACTTGAAAAAAGACGGAAAAATTTTCAAGGTGAAAACGGACAAAGATGAATACGAAGCAAAGACGGTCATTATCGCCACTGGTGCCGATCCAAAAGAAATTGGATGCAAAGGCGAAAGAGAATACAGGGGAATGGGTGTTTCATACTGTGCCACTTGTGACGGATTCTTTTTTAGAGATCTGACGGTTGCGGTTGTAGGAGGCGGAGATTCAGCTTTGGAAGAAGGAATGTTTCTGACGAAATTCGCCAAAAAAGTATACATTATTCACAGGAGAGATGAATTAAGGGCTGTAAAATCCATTCAAGACAAGGCTTTTGCGAATAACAAGATTGAATTTGTTTTTGATTCGGTTGTTGAAGAAATCAAGGGCGATGGTGTCGTCAATGGAATCACCGTAAAAAACGTTAAAACCGGAGAATTGACTGACATGGCCGTAGATGGAGTATTTGTATATGTAGGATACAAACCTAATTCGGCAAAGTTCAGAGATTTTGTGGAATTGGATGAGACGGGTTTTATAATTGGAACCGAGGAAATGACAACTACAACAGCCGGTTTATTCGTTGCCGGAGACATAAGAAAAAAAATGCTCAAACAGGTAATTACTGCAGCTGCGGATGGTGCCATAGCTTCGGTAAGCGCGGAGAAGTACGTGGCAGAAAATTTTGAGTAAGCATAAAATTGGCGCTCAGCTCATATTCAGTTCTGAATGGGAGTGGGCGCTTTTTGTTTGAATACCTTTAGTTTTCATTTGTTTAAAACTTCAGAGAGGAGAACGTGACATGAAAATGAATTTTGACCTGTCCATGCGGCAAAAGCAAAAACAGGTATTAACGACCAAAATAATTCAAACAATTAATCTTTTGCAGTATAACACTATGGAACTGCAGAAATACATTGATATGCAGATGGAAGAAAATCCCCTCCTGGAAATTGATGAGAGTTATGAGCCTAATGAGGAAAATGAAATCAATTGGGTGGAATTTATAAAAAATACGTACACATACAGGGATGAAAATGAATTTACCGACGAAGAAAAAGAGCATCCGGAAAATTTCATCGCAACAGAACAGACGCTTAAAGAGGTTTTGATAGAGCAGCTCCACGTAAGAAAACTTTCTGAGCAGGAACGAATATTGGGAGAATTCATAATAGATTTCATCGATGACAACGGATATTTAAGCTTGAGCTCCGAAGAATTTTCCCAAGTCGTAGACGCAGAGCCTGAAATGATCGAAAAATTAACAGATCTAATAAAAACTTTCGAACCCAAGGGAGTTGGAGCTCGAAACCTTGCAGAATGCTTGAAGATACAAGTTGAGGATCAAATCAAAAATGATCCCAAAATAATCAGGCTGCTGGACGAACATTTGGAAGACATGGCTTACAACAGGGATCGAAAAATACTGAAGGATCTTGACATCAGTGCTGAAAAACTGGAAGAATACAAATGTATTATAAAGTCTCTAAATCCCAGACCTGGACTTGAATATGGTTCTGAGGAACCCAGATACATAATACCAGACGTTTTTGTAGAGCTTGAAGGTGATGAAATTAAGATCAAACTCAACAGGTATCAAGTTCCAAGGTTGAGGATCAACAATTACTACAAAAATCTCATAACAAAGAGCGATGATGCTAAAACAGTTGAATTCGTAAAGACAAGGCTGGATTCGGCGGGGCATTTGATCAAAGGGCTTCTTCAACGAGAATCTTCAATAGAAAGGATTTCCAAATTGTTGTTTCAAAAACAGATAGACTTTCTAAAAAACGGAGAAGCACACATGAAACCTGTCACAATGAAGGAAATTGCCGATGAGTTGGAAGTTCACGAATCCACGGTCAGCAGGACAATAAAAAACAAGTATGTTCTATGTGAAATGGGAGTATACCCGCTCAAACACTTCTTTACTTCAAAAATTGCAACTGAAGACGGTGAGGATGTATCGTCATCGAAAATAAAAGAAAAAATCAAAGATTATATTGCCAGTGAAGACAAACAAAAACCGTTGAGTGATCAGAAAATCGCCGACAAATTAAAAGAAGAAGGTTATGAAATTTCTCGTAGGACGGTGGCTAAGTACAGAGAAGAATCGGGAATAATGTCCACCAGAGAAAGAAGGCAGTAATCCTTGCGCTTATAACCCCAAAAAGCCTTGCAATAGGTTAAAATATCGTATATAATTACATTATGACCCAGCGGGACAAAAATATCCCATTAAAAAGTTTGGGGGGATTTATTTGGATAAAAATCAATTTATCGAAATACAAAAACAAATCCTGCCTGAAGTGGTAGAATTGATGGAGCTTAGATTTAACATCCTGGCAGAGCTAAAGGAAAACCAACCTGTTGGCAGAAGACATCTCGCAAATATCTTGAATGTCAGTGAAAGGCATATAAGAAATGAGATCGATTTTTTTTCCAAGGAAGGCTTTGTTAATGTTGAAAGACAAGGAATTTTATTGTCACCTCTTGGAGAAGGCATTTTGGATGACTTGAAAGAAGTGATTTACGCTTACAAAAATTTTGACGCTTTAGCCGAGAAATTAAGGTCGATTCTGGGTATACGAAAAGTATTTATCGTACCGGGAGATTGTGAGACTAGCAACACTGTATTGGATTTTATGGGTCAAAAGGCCGCAAGATATGTCAGTGGTCTTATAAAAGCCGATTCAGTTATCGGTCTTACTGGAGGAAAATCAGTTGCTTCAGTAGCAGCAAACATGCCACAGCTGAATTTTCCCAAGGCAACGGTAATACCGGCAAGAGGCGGAATAGGAAAGAGTCATTCCACTCAAGCCAACAGCATAGCATCCTTGATGGCAGCCAAGATCGGTGCTCAAAAAGAGATGATGTATCTGCCCGACAATATCGACAAGGACATTTTGGAAGCACTGAAGAACGATCCTCAGATCAAAGAGGTTTTTGACAGGCTAAAAGAAATCGACATTTTGATTTTTGGTATTGGAAGAGCCGATGTCATGGCCAAGGCAAGAAAACTTTCCCAAGATAAAATTTCTGAATTGGAGAAGCTGAATGCAGTATCTGAAGCCTTCGGACATTTTTTCGATCAGGAAGGGAAAATGATTTTTCCTTCAAGTAGTGTTGGAATCACAATTGAAGGGTATAAGAACATTGAACATGCTGTGGCCGTTTCAGGCGGAGCAGCAAAAGCAAAGGCAATAATAGCAGTTTCAAAGGTCAAGAAAGACATGGTTTTAGTAACAGATGAGAGCGCTGCAAAAAAAATTTTTAATATAATTTAAGGAGGAATTTTTAATGACAGTAAAAGTTGCGATTAATGGTTTTGGAAGGATAGGACGTTTGGCGTTCAGATTGATGTTTGACGATCCGAGTTTTGACATAGTGGCGATTAATGACTTGACAGACGCAAAATCCCTGGCTTATTTATTGAAATACGACACGTCACAAGGAAAATACAAGACAGATTCCATATCTGCAGGCGATGGTTTCATAACTGTAGATGGAAAAGAAATCAAGATTTCTGCAGAAAGAGATCCTGAGAACCTTCCATGGGGAACACTTGATGTAGATGTAGTAATAGAGTCTACAGGATTCTTCGCTACAAAAGACCTTGCTGAGAAACACATTAAAGCGGGAGCAAAAAAAGTACTGATCAGTGCTCCAGCGAAGGGAGACCTTAAAACTGTAGTTTACAATGTAAACCATGAAATATTGGATGGATCGGAAACTGTAGTGAGTGGTGCTTCTTGTACTACAAACTGTCTGGCACCTTTTGCAAAAGTGCTAAATGACAAATTCGGATTGGAAAGCGGTCTTATGACTACTATCCATGCTTACACAAATGACCAGGCTACTTTGGACGGTCCTCACAAGGACTTGAGAAGAGGTAGAGCGGCAGCGGCAAATATCGTTCCTACAAGTACAGGAGCGGCAGCAGCTGTAGGTCTGGTACTTCCGGAGCTTAACGGTAAACTTGACGGAGGCGCAATGAGAGTCCCTGTAACTACTGGATCATTGGTAGATCTTACTGTCAAGCTTTCAAAGAAAACAACTGCAGAGGAAATCAATGCTGCAATGAAAGAAGCGGCAAACGAAACTTTGGGATACACTGAAGAGCCTATAGTATCTTCAGATGTTATTGGAATCAACTTTGGTTCATTGTTCGATGCATCTCAAACTAAGGTGCTTGAAGCTGACGGCGAGCAATTGGTAAAAGTGGTTTCTTGGTACGATAACGAAATGAGCTATACTTCCCAACTAGTTAGATTGGCGAAATTTGTAGCAGACATGGTAAAATAATCTAGTCTTATATAGAAAGGGAAGGGGATACCCTTTCCTTTTTCTACTATATTATCTGTTTTAACGCGTGACTGTTAAAAATTATTGTTATTCAAACTGAAGGCGTTTGTGCGAAAGGAGTATTAAAATGGCAAAAAAGAGCATCATGGATATCGATTTAAAAGGTAAAAAGGTTCTTATGCGAGCTGATTTCAACGTACCACTCGACGGAGAGACTATAACTGACAACACAAGGATAACGGCCACATTGCCAACAATTAATTATATTTTGGAAAACGGCGGCAAGCTGATTTTGATGTCACACCTTGGCAGGCCCAAGGGATCTCCAGATCCTAAATATTCATTGGCCCCAGTTGCGGCAGAATTATCAAAACTTCTTGAAAGACCTGTAATGTTCGCTTATGACGACGAAGTCGTCGGAGAGAATGCAAAAAAAGCAACAGCCAACATGCAGGAAGGAGACGTGGTTCTTCTTCAGAACACCAGGTTCAGAAAAGAAGAGACCGACAACGATCCTGGATTTTCAAAAGAACTTGCTTCACTTGCGGACATCTTTGTAAATGATGCTTTCGGAGCTGTTCACCGAGCTCATGCTTCTACTGCAGGAGTTGCCGATTATATACCTGCTGTATGTGGTTTGTTGATAGAGAAAGAACTCAGATTTTTGGGAAGCGCACTGGATGACCCACAAAGACCTTTTACTGCAATACTTGGAGGTGCAAAGGTTTCCGACAAGATTGGAGTAATCAATAATTTGATGGAAAAAGTCGACAATCTAATAATCGGCGGGGGGATGGCGTATACTTTCCTGAAAGCGATGGGACACGAAATCGGCACCTCATTATTGGAGGAAGACAAGATTGAATTGGCGAAAGAACTTATGGAAAAAGCAAAGGAAAAGAAGATCAATCTTTTGCTTCCTGTAGACATAGTGGTTGCCGAAAAATTCGCAGCAGATGCAAACCATAAAACCGTCAAGGTAGATTCCATACCTGCGGATCATATGGGGCTAGATATTGGCGGTGAGACGGCGAAGATCTTTGCCGACACAATAAAAGGATCCAAGCTTGTTATATGGAACGGACCTATGGGAGTGTTTGAGTTTGAAGCATTTGCAAACGGAACGATTGCAGTTGCCAAAGCCATGGCTGAATCGGATGCCACTACCATCGTAGGCGGAGGAGACTCGGCATCAGCAGCTGTAAACCTGGGTTTTGCCGACAAGATGACTCATATCTCCACTGGCGGAGGGGCATCGTTGACATTTTTGGAAGGAAAAGCATTGCCGGGGATAGAAATTCTACAAGATAAATAAGGGGGAAACTTACTTGAGAAAACCTATAATAGCAGGAAACTGGAAAATGAACAAAACTGCAGCAGAGGCCAGAACTTTGATCCAAATGTTGAAAAACAAAATTGACACCGACAAGGTAGAAGTTGTAGTGTGTCCTACTTTCACGTCTATCGGAGCGGTAATAGAGGAAATTGAAGGAACCAAGATCGGTGTTGGAGCTCAAAACATGCACTTTGAGAACTCGGGAGCTTTTACTGGTGAAATCAGTGCAGACATGCTTGTTGAGGCAGGAGTCAAATATGTGATCATCGGCCACTCCGAGAGAAGACAATATTTCAATGAAACAGACGAGACAGTAAACAAAAAGCTCGTTAAGGCAATAGAAAAGAAATTGGTTCCCATAGTATGCGTGGGAGAATCACTGGAACAGCGGGAAGCAGGACAGGAAAAAACAATAGTTACAAATCAGGTCAAAGCGGCATTTAAAGATGTTTCGGGATCTGATGCACCTAAAGTTGTAGTTGCTTATGAACCCATATGGGCCATCGGAACAGGTAAAACGGCCAGCAGTGAACAGGCGGAAGAAGTCTGTGGATGGATAAGAAATACTATTGAAGAAATGTATGACAATAAAGTTTCTCAGGCTGTAAGGATACAATACGGCGGAAGCGTAAATGCAAATAATGTGAATGAACTTATGGGAATGGAAAACATAGATGGAGCACTGGTAGGCGGTGCAAGCCTTAAAGAGGACTTTGCAAGCCTTGTAAACTATGAAGCTTGATATGCTTCAGAAAGGGGGACGTAATGCTAACAGCTATTATCATTCTTGACGGATATGGATATTCGGAAAATGTGGAGGGCAATGCCACGGTTGCTGCAAATACGCCCTTGCTCGACAAGTTGTGGTCGGAAAAACCACACTCATTTATCAAGTGCAGCGGGAGAGATGTTGGTTTGCCCGATGGACAGATGGGTAACTCTGAAGTAGGCCATTTAAACATGGGTGGCGGAAGGATAGTATACCAAGAGTTGACGAGAATAACAAAATCCATAGAAGATGGAGACTTTTTTGAAAATGAAAATCTCGTGGGCGCAATGGAATATGCGTTGAAAAACGACAAAGCACTGCACATCATGGGACTTCTTTCAGACGGAGGCGTACACAGCCACAATACTCATCTCTATGCGTTGCTGGAGTTGGCCAAGAAAAAAGGCCTGAAGAAAGTGTACGTTCATGCTTTTCTTGATGGAAGGGATACTCCACCAAATAGCGGTTTGGGATATATCAAAGAATTAAATGAAAAAATCAGAGAGACAGGTATAGGGGAAATAGCATCCGTTTCCGGAAGGTATTATGCCATGGACAGGGACAACAGATGGAAGAGATGCATGCAGTCCTACGATGTGATGACTGCCGGTTTGGGTGGGATCTACTGCGATTCTGCTGAAGAAGCCGTTCAATCATCATACGATGACGGTACTACAGATGAATTCGTTTTGCCTTCTGTTATAGTTGAAAATGATAAACCCGTAGGACTTATTAAAAGCGGAGATTCTATCATATTTTTCAACTTTAGACCCGACAGGGCAAGACAGATGACAAGGGCATTGACCGAAGAAAACTTTGACGGCTTTGAAAGAAAAACTGGATTTTTAAATGTCAACATGGTGACGATGACGATGTATGACAAATCTTTGGAGAACTTGAAGGTTGCCTTTACACCACAATCAGTGAATAATACTCTTGGTGAATACATGAGTCAAAAGGGTCTGAAACAGCTAAGGATAGCAGAGACGGAAAAATATGCGCACGTCACATATTTCTTTAACGGGGGTGTGGAAAAGGAATATCCTTTGGAAGACAGGATCCTGGTTCCATCACCACAGGTAGCCACATACGATTTAAAGCCTGAAATGAGTGCTGAAGAGGTGACTGACAAGGTAGTTGAGGCCATAGAGAACAACGATTATTCTCTGATAGTCCTCAATTATGCGAACTGCGACATGGTTGGGCACACAGGTGTGTTCGAAGCGGCAGTCAAAGCTGTGGAAACCGTGGATCGATGCCTGGGAAGGACACTGGAGGCCATAGAGAAAAAGGGCGGGATAGCGCTCATAACTGCAGACCACGGCAATGCCGAGCAGATGATCGATCCTGTTACAAAAAAAGTCTTTACTGCTCATACTACCAATCCGGTCAAGTTGATCTTGTTTGGAAATGATGATTTGAAATTAAAGGACGGAAGACTTGCTGACATAGCACCAACAATACTTGATCTTCAAGGCCTTGAAAAACCTGTTGAGATGACAGGAGAAAGCCTTATTGATAAATAAACAAATTTGAAGGGAGCACTAAAAAATGACAATAATAAATGATGTTTTTGCAAGAGAAATTTTGGATTCAAGAGGAAATCCGACTGTTGAGGTCGAAGTAACACTGGAATGTGGTTCCATCGGAAGAGCTGCTGTTCCGTCGGGAGCCTCGACAGGAGCTTTCGAAGCTGTAGAATTGAGAGACGGAGACAAGAACAGATACATGGGAAAAGGCGTTTTAAAGGCAGTGGAAAACGTTAATGAAATTATTGCCCCGGAAATAGTAGGACTTAATGCCCTGGATCAAGTTGGCATCGATCAGATCATGATCGACTTGGACGGAACTCTTAACAAGGCTAAACTTGGCGCAAATGCCATACTTGGTGTTTCCATGGCTGTGGCTAGAGCAGCTGCTGACGCATTGGGATTGTCACTATACCAGTACATTGGAGGAGTAAATGCCAAGAAACTTCCTGTACCCATGATGAACATCCTTAACGGTGGAGAGCATGCCGACAACAACGTTGACATCCAGGAATTCATGGTTATGCCCGTAGGTGCCGAATCTTTCAGAGAAGCACTGAGAATGTGTGCGGAAATATTCCACAACCTTAAAAAAGTACTTAGCTCAAAAGGTCTTAATACCTCAGTAGGTGACGAAGGTGGATTTGCTCCAAACCTTACTTCCAACGAAGCTGCACTTGAAGTTATAATGGAAGCCATTAAAGCTGCAGGATTTGTTCCAGGAGAGCAAGTTTGCCTGGCAATGGACGTTGCTGCCACTGAAATGTTCAAAGAAGACGGAAAATATCATTTGGTAGGCGAAGGTGTAGTCAAGACCGCTGAAGAAATGGTAGATTTCTACGAAAAGATGATCGATAAATATCCTATCATCTCAATCGAAGACGGTTTGTCTGAAGATGACTGGGAAGGTTGGAAGTTTATGACTGACAGACTTAAAGACAAGGTTCAGCTTGTTGGCGATGACTTGTTTGTTACAAACACCGAAAGACTTGCCAAAGGAATCGAAATGGGAGTTGCCAACTCGATACTTGTAAAAGTGAATCAGATTGGAACCATCACTGAGACTTTGGACTCCATTGAGATGGCAAAAAAAGCAGGTTATACTGCTGTAGTATCCCACAGATCAGGTGAGACTGAAGATACTACGATCGCAGACCTGGTTGTTGCGGTCAATGCTGGTCAGATCAAGACGGGTGCACCATCAAGGACTGACAGGGTGGTAAAATACAACCAATTGCTTAGAATAGAAGAAGAACTTTGGGATTCAGCTCAATATGACGGCATAAAAACATTTTACAACCTAAAAAAATAACATATATAACAGAGCATCTCTCTTGAGGTGCTCTGTTTAAGTAAATGTGACATACTAAATGAAAATAAATTTTTCCAAAATAAAATTGATATTCCCATTTGCCTATGTTACAATACATATGTTGACCGTTAGGGGAGGTAAGAAAATGGAAACTTTATTATTGGTATTGATCGTATTGTCCAGCATCGTGCTGATCGCAAGCATATTGCTTCAACCAGGAAAAAGCGCAGGTCTTTCAGGATCTATCGCAGGTGGAGCAGAAACTCTTTTCGGAAAGAAAAAGGCTAAAGGCTATGAAGCCATGCTTGAAAGAGCCACTACGATTTCCGCTGTTGTATTTATGTTAGCTGCATTTATATTTTCAATAATTTAGAGCATTTACTAAAGGAGGAAATTAACACGATGGAATTATTGTATTTTGCCCCAGCAGTGGGAGCTGTCGCTCTTTTATTCGCTTTGTATCTATCAAATAAGGTAAGCAAAGTAGATGAAGGAACAGACAGAATGAAAGAAATCGCATCTTATATTCAAGAGGGTGCAATGGCTTTTCTAAGAAGAGAATACAAATATATCGCCATATTCACTGCGATCTTGTTTGTAGTCCTTTCTGTGACGCCGGGTCTTGGGATCAAGACTGCCATATCGTTCCTTGTGGGAGCGTTCTTTTCTGTTTTAGCAGGATTTTTCGGTATGAAGGTTGCCACAAAGGCAAACGTCAGAACTGCGAATGCTGCAAGAACTTCCGGTATGAACCAGGCACTAGGTGTAGCATTCTCAGGCGGAGCCGTCATGGGTATGAGCGTTGTTGGTCTTGGAATCATCGGAGTAAGCGTTTTGTATTTAATTTTCAAAGACGCTACCATCATCACTGGATTTGGCTTGGGAGCCTCTTCCATAGCTCTTTTCGGACGTGTAGGCGGAGGGATTTACACAAAAGCTGCAGATGTTGGAGCTGACCTTGTAGGAAAAGTTGAAGCAGGTATTCCTGAAGACGATCCAAGAAACCCTGCAGTTATTGCAGACAACGTTGGTGACAACGTTGGTGACGTTGCAGGAATGGGATCTGACCTTTTCGAGTCATATGTCGGATCTTTGATTTCGGCAGTTACGCTTGGAGCCATCGTGTATGGAATTCAAGGAGTTTTGTTCCCGGTAATATTGTCATCCATAGGTATTTTAGCTTCCATTATTGGAACATTCTTTGTAAGGGGCGGAGACAAAGGCGATCCACACAAAACTTTGAACAATGCTACTTACGTAAGCGGAATCATAATGGTGATTGTAGCTTTCGTACTTGCCAAGTACTTCTTAGGCGACATTAGCGACAGCAACGGAACCGGTGAGTTCATAGCTATACTTTCTGGTCTTGTTGTAGGGATCGCAATTGGAAAAATTACGGAAGTATACACTTCAGAAGATTATAGTTCAGTAAAGAAAATAGCTCAGCAAAGTGAAACAGGTGCTGCAACCACTATAATAAGTGGTTTGGCTGTAGGAATGTACTCAACTGTTCTTCCAATCGTGGGTATCGTAATAGCCATCTTGGCTGCATACCTGTTCGCAGGAATCTATGGAATCGCTTTAGCGGCCGTAGGTATGCTTTCTATCGTAGGTATCACTATTGCTGTAGATGCTTATGGCCCAATATCTGACAATGCCGGTGGTATTGCTGAGATGGCGGGACTTCCAAAAGAAGTAAGAGGAATCACTGACAAACTTGATGCTGTAGGAAACACTACTGCCGCTATTGGTAAAGGTTTTGCAATTGGATCAGCTGCCCTTACTGCATTGGCATTATTCGTATCTTACTCACAAGCTGTAGGTTTGGCAAAAATAGATTTATTGGATCCATTTGTTATTGCAGGATTGTTCCTTGGAGGAGCAGCTCCATACTTATTCTCAGCTCTTACAATGGAGGCTGTAGGTTCTGCGGCCAACGAAATGATCGAAGAAGTAAGAAGACAGTTCAAGACTATTCCTGGAATCATGGAAGGTACTGGAAAGCCTGATTATGCTACTTGTGTTGACATTTCTACCGCAGCAGCTCTTAAGAAGATGATCGTTCCTGGCCTTATCGCAGTATTACTGCCTCTTGGAACAGGATTACTTCTTGGCAGCGAAGCTTTGGGCGGATTGCTTGCAGGCGCTCTTGTGTCAGGTGTCCTTATGGCTATTCAAATGGCTAACTCCGGTGGAGCTTGGGATAATGCCAAGAAATACATCGAGGGTGGAGCGCATGGCGGAAAAGGAAGCGAAGCTCACAAAGCGGCTGTTGTTGGAGATACTGTAGGAGATCCGTACAAGGATACTTCAGGTCCTTCAATCAATATCCTTATAAAGCTAATGACAATCGTTTCTTTGGTATTTGCACCATTGTTTATGAGATAAATCAGATCACAAAGTCGCAGGATCATTCCTGCGGCTTTTTTAAATTTACGGGAAAATTTATATATGTTAAACTATATATTGAGGAGTACAAGATGGAGAAGGAATATGTTTTAATATATATGGCAGTAAATATTTTTGCATTATTGGTCATGGGGTACGATAAAAGAATGGCCATTAAGGGCAACAGTCGCATATCGGAGAGATTTTTAATTTCTATTTCGGTTTTTGGAGGTGCCTTGGGAACTTTGCTTTCCATGAAAGCTTTCCGACACAAGACGCTGAAACCAAAGTTCAGGATCGGGGTTCCGGTAATATTGACAGTGCAGATGCTGATATGTTTCTTATATTTATCAAGATAAAAATATCGAGTGTAAATCGATTGAGGGGTGCGCAATGAAAATTAAGGAAGTAATAATAGATTTAATCAAAAGTGACGAGTACAAGCCTATGGGTTACAAGGATCTTATGTATGTAATTGGCATAAAGAGCAAAAAGGAAAGAAATGACTTTAAAAAAGTCTTGGATAGAATGGTATCTGAAGGCGAACTCGTGAAAAATAAAAAAGGAAAATACATTGTGCCCCCAAAAGATGTTTACGTTAAAGGTACTTTGCAGGGGCATGCCCGGGGTTTTGGTTTTGTCATCCCTGACGATGCCATAACTGGAAGCGATATATTTGTTAGCGCATCAAATTTGAATGGAGCTTTGGACAAGGATAAAGTCCTTGTTAAAATAATCAAGAAAACTGAGAAACGTGACGAAGGAGAAATTTATCAGATAATAGAAAGAGGACATCAAAAGATCGTAGGTACTTACGAAAAGAATAGAAATTTTGGGTTCGTAATACCTGACAATGACAAGCTGTGCAAAGACATATATATACCAAATTCAGCAACCATGGGGGCAAAAGACGGAGAAAAGGTAGTTGTTGACATCACGGCATGGTATGAAAATAAAAATCCTGAAGGCAAAATCATCGAAGTACTGGGGGGACCTGGTACCAAGGGAATAGAAATAGTATCCATCATAAGGGAGTACGACTTTAATGTGGAATTTCCCGATGAAGTATTGGCGGAGACAAATAAAATACCAGACAAGGTCGACCTGGCTGAAGTAGAAAATAGAAAAGACTTGAGAAATACAAAGATGGTCACTATAGACGGAAAAGATGCAAAAGATCTTGATGACGCTATTTCCATAAAACGATTGGACAACGGTAATTTTTCCCTTGGGGTGCATATTGCAGATGTCAGCCATTATGTAGGTGAAAAAACTGCGCTTGACAGAGAAGCATATGAAAGGGGAACCAGCGTTTATCTTGTGGACAGGGTCATACCAATGTTGCCGCAAAAACTATCCAATGGTATCTGCAGTCTCAACGCAGGTGAAGATAGGCTTGCATTTACTTGTGAGATGGAGATCGACAAAAAGGGGAAGGTAATATCTCACGAAATATTCAAATCAGTTATCAAGATCGATGAGCGGATGAACTACGAAGATGTCACAGACATCTTACTTGAAGAAAACAAAGAGCTTATAGACAGGTATTCAAATTTCATTCAGGAATTTAAGGATATGGAGGAACTCGCAAATATTCTCAGGGTGGAAAGAAGAGACAAAAGGGGTGCCATTGATTTTGATTTTCCCGAGTCAAAAATAATACTTGATGAAAATGGCAAAACTGTAGATGTTGTACTATATGAAAGAACAATCTCTCATAAGATTATCGAAGAGTTTATGTTGGTGTGTAATGAAACAGTAGCAGAATTTATGTTTTGGTCAAATTTGCCGTTTTTGTACAGGATTCATGAAGACCCTTCAACTGAAAAACTCGATGCACTCAGGGATTTTTTGACAAATTTCGGATATAAGCTCCAAAAAGGTAAGGAAATAAAACCAGCAGCTATTCAGGAATTGGTAAACAGCATAGAAGGTACAAATGAAGAAGATTTCTTGTCCCGACTTATACTCAGGGCAATGCAGCAAGCCAAATATTCTCCGGAAAATCTTGGTCATTACGGTTTGGCTGCAAAATACTATTGCCACTTCACTTCGCCCATAAGAAGATATCCTGATCTAATGATACATAGAATAATGAGCCAAATGATAAAGGATCAGTTGACTGAGAAAAAAATCAAGAAGTACAATAAAACTATGCAGGAAATTGCCGATCATACATCAATGCGTGAAAGACTGGCAGAAAAGGCAGAAAGAGACACGGACGATCTCAAGAAAACCGAGTATATGGTTGATAAAATCGGAGATGAATTCGAAGGTATCATATCCAGCGTCACATCATTCGGTTTTTTCGTGGAACTTAAAAACACTGTCGAAGGTTTGGTCAGGGTTCAAGATTTTAATGACTACTTCGTATATGATGATAAAAATCACAGATTTATAGGGGAAAGAACAAAAAAACAGTACAGACTGGGAGATCCCATAACAGTAAAGGTCAGTAATGTCAGCATACCACTTAGACAAGTGGACTTTACGGTCGTTGACAAAGAAGCTGAATAGCCATATAATTATGTGATGTGGTCTGTTTAAAGATTTAGAGGTGCAGTTATGAAGATGGAAACCAAAACAATAGCACAAAATAAAAAAGCCAGGCACGACTTCTTTATCGAAGACACTTTTGAGGCTGGGATAGAACTTTTTGGCACAGAGGTAAAATCTCTGCGAGCCGGCAAGGTAAATCTTAAGGACAGCTATGCCGATGTTCACAACGGAGAGTTGTATATCTATAATCTGCATATAAGTCCTTACGAGCAGGGGAATATCTTCAATAAGGATCCACTGAGAATTAGAAAACTTCTTATGCATAAAAGGGAGATAAACAAACTCATGGGGTTGAAGCAGACTCAAGGATACACCCTTGTTCCATTAAGTCTTTATTTCAAGGGAAGCAAGGTTAAAGTTCAGCTGGCTTTAGCAAAAGGAAAGAAAGTATACGACAAGCGACATGATATAGCAAAGAAAGATGCTGAACGTAGAATGCAGAAGGCGACCAGAGTAGACCGCAGAAGCGAATAGTTTCTTTGTCATTCAGAGTTCACATTGCCGTCATTCTGAGCAAAGTGAAGGATCTACTCCTATACTATGGATCGTCATCCTGAGCACAGCGAAGGATCTACTCATCGTCTTAAGCCACATTAAAGATATTTATGATATCATCAGCTTACAACCAATATGGGGGCGCAATGGCTTCGACGGGGGTTTTGAAGCAAGAGAAGCGAGTCGATGTGCCAAACATCGTTAAAATTGGCAAACTAAATATAAACGCTAAAAATAATAATTACGCTTTAGCTGCGTAAGCAGCTTTCGTCCGACCCAGAAGACCTGCGATCAGGGATCCGGGCGTCAAATTAGCAGGGAACCGTTTCACAGGGTGTCTCGACTGTAAAACGAATAATTGAGGCTGGTCCGATTGGAATTCTGTCACTGGAAGTCCAAAAGGCGAGATTAAATAAGTGACTGCACTCGGAGAAACTCTTGTGAATTGGCTTTCGGACGCGGGTTCGATTCCCGCCGCCTCCACCAATATTTTCTATAATTGTAATAATATAACATATGCCGCATCGGCTTGTAGATGCGGTTTTTTTGTGTTTCTGATAGTTTGTGTAATTTAACAATATATAACAAATATTGTCTTTCTGCATCAATACCGAGGTTTTAACTTCGAAACCAGAATAAAGACTGCATTTAGTGATATAATTTATTCTAGTGATCAAAATATAGATACGTAAAAATGTAAAGGAAGAGAGCTGGTTGTGTGAAAAAGAAAAGTATAGAAGATGAGGTCAAAACTCTTCCAATTCATGAATACTCATTTTTTAAATCAGAAGATGTTGTTTTTTCTGATGAAGTTAGAGATTTATGTGAAAAAAATACGTGTGGAATGTATGGAACTAATTGGGCTTGTCCTCCCGCCGTTGGAACTACCGAAGAATGCCGCAAAAGATGTAGTCAATACACTGATGTATTTATGTTTACAACAGCCACAAAGATGAAAAACAGCTATGATATTCAAGGATGGTTGGATGCCAGAAAAGAGCATGAAAAATTGACCGACCGAGTGGGGCTAGTTTTTAGAGAGAATTATGAAGATTCATTGATTTTATCGACAGAAGGCTGCTCGGTCTGCAAGAACTGTACATATCCCAAGGATCTTTGTCGTTACCCGAACAGAATGTACCCAGCCACAGAAGCATATGGAATTCTGGTGATGAAACAAGCCCAAGTATGTAATATAAAATATAATAATGGGCTGAATACCGTTACGTATTTTAGTATGATATTTTTTAATCCTGTCGAAAAGTCATGAGTGTGAACTTGGATGGTAAACACTAAACTAGACAGTTTTCCTAAGATCTGAACATATAACTTCAATGTTGTTAACGTACCTAGAAGTTAATGAACAAGAGTGTTTTTGCTATAAGGATATATTAATCGAGAAGATGGATTTCATATCTGTACACATAAAACATATTAAGGCCATTGACTTCTGTCCATAATTTTGGCATACTTGGGTCGGGTCGAAAATAGGTGGCTTTATCTATTTGCTGTGCTACACTGTACGCTCCGCCTCCGCCGATATTTTCTATAATTGTAATAATATTACATGTGCCGGATCAGCTTGCTGATGCGGTTTTTGTTTTAAGAAAGATTTCAATAATGAAAAATTATAGAATGGAATTTTTACAAGTGTTATAATATTGATATTGTAGAAAGCATTTCTTTACAAGATTTAAATTTTTGAGGAGGGTTTTATGGATATAGAATATTTAAGAGAGTGCATTATATTAGCAAAATACTTGAATTTCACAGCAGCAGCAGAGATTGTTCATATTACACAACCTGTTTTAAGTAGACATATAAAAGATGTAGAAGAAAAAATTGGAGTTAAATTGTTTGTTCGAACTAAACACTCTGTTCATATAACTGAGGAAGGTAAGTACTTTATTGAGTTAGCAGAAGTAATCGTTAAAACTTTTGATCAAATGATGGACAAGATGGAATCAATTAAAACTGGTTTTTCTTCCAATCTCCAGATTGGCATACTTTACTACGCAGTTGATCAATATCTTTCGCCCGTACTTGATAAGTTTAAAGATATATATCCAAATGTAAATATAAACATATTTCCATCGTATCCTATACCCGTCATTGAGAATCTTCTAAGTGGGAATTTCGATTTAGGAATTATTTTGAAATTAAATTTTTTAGGATCTGAAAGACTTGAATTTCAGGTTGTTAAGCGTGAGCAACTTATAGTTGCAATTAGACATGATCATATTTTGTCAAAGAATGAAACGTTGTGTTTGGAAGATTTAAATAATGAGATATTTTTGGATATCGATGACTTTTTCTTCAATAGTTATTCAAGATATATATATCAGCTTTGTAATAAATATGGACTAATTATTGAAAAGCGTAAATTAGTAAATAATTTAGAAGCCGCGATCCTTGCCGCTCAATCGGGAGAAGGAATATTAATATTGCCATCTCAGTTAAGGGATATTCCGTTCTCAAAATTAAAATATATTCCGATTTCTAATGAAGATTGTTTCATTGATATGGCAATTGCACACAAACCTGAAAATCAAAATATCGCAATAGCGCCATTTATTGATTTGTGTAAAAAGGTTTTAAAGTAGAAGTTAAAGGCTAAAGCAAAATTTGAGTTAACAAAATTGCAGCTTGCAAAGATAAATTATCTTTGCAAGCTGCAATTATTATTTATTGTAGTAGAAGATTTGTTTTATTTAAAACCATAAGGAATTGTGCTCGTATCCACATGCTCATTTCGGTCTTCATCTATGTATGGATACTTTGCAACGACAGCCTCAATTTTCATCTGATCAGTACCGGGATCACCCCAAAGGACATTTACTTTTGTTCCTATTGAGGCAAACTTGGTTTCAATAGTAGCAAGTGAAAGCATTTTATGAAAATAAGGACTGAAGTACCTTCCCGAACTAGCACCAATTTCATTTCCATTTTTATCGAGTATTAAATCGCTGTGATACTCATTGCTCCCTCGAAAATTTGAGAAATCTTCAGCCCACTCCATTACAGATATATTTTTTGTTTCGTCAAAGTTAGCACGATATATACTTAATACACTTTCTGGATCCCATTCTAACATAGCTACTGTATACTTTGATTCATTGGATACTTTTTTTAAAGCTTCCTTACCAATAAAATCGTGATCAAAATTTACCCAGTTGCCCCAACCGAGATCGTATGGAGTACGAAGCTGCAATTTATGATTAGCAGGAAGGCTTCCAGTGAAACTGGGCATTGCTAATTGAGTAAGATCAAGTCCCATGAAGTATTCAACCATGCCCTCACGTCCAGCGAAAGGGAAGTGTACTGTCACTTGCGGAAATCCTGCTTCGGTGTGAACCACACGATAGGCATGCCTTCCAAGTTTAACGAGTCCAAAAGATTTACCAGCTTCTAATATGGCTTCATATACCGGAAGAGCATCTTCAATTTTGCCATGCACTTCATACGCTAATTTACCAGCCATGCCGATTCGATAAATCATTACATCTTTGCCGGCGATCTTTGTATACTTATATCGTAAGAACCCTATATCATGAAGGTTTTCACCGCAAGCAGCTTCTAAAATCTCAAGGTTTCGCGGTCCACCCATTTGGTAACCAAATACTTTGCCTGTTAGATTTTCAGTAGTAACATCGTAATCACCGGATTTTATGGCGAATTCCAAATAGGGCCATAACCAGTAAGTAATCACTTCATTTTCAGCGACATGCTGAGCAAGACCGTGGATAATGATATGACCATTTTCGTTGCACATAATTAAGTGTTTTGATCTCCCAACAGGAAAGTTCTTAAAACTATTGACACTATGATCAGCGAGAAGTTTTATTGCATCAGGCCCCTTAATTTTGTATGTGTTAATTGGATTAAGTCCAGCATGAATATAGCAGGATTCATGCCAAGATAAGCATTCCTTGTACCATCCGTCATACTCAAATGGATGAAAACCTCCAGAACCAGCTGGAGTGATCATACCACCTTCACTCATTACATAGGTAAATACTTCTGGGTCATACGGAACGTAAGGAGTGTGTTTTACTAGTGTTTTTTCTTGCATTTTTGTTTCCTCCCTTTCAAGAATATAATATAACTAAATTTCTTTTGCCTAGATTTGATCAGATTAAGAAGATAGACACCAAAAATAGTTATAAATTGATTATAGATTATAAATATATTATTTTGAAATTCTAAATATGCATTATCAATGTAAAAAATAAAGTATGTATTAGTATTGAACACCGTCAACTGTCCTAAAAGTAATACACAACAGATAATCTGGAGATAATTCGAATAAAATTGCTTTGGTAAAGTTTTATATCAGGTTTATTTTGTTTTGTGTTATTATTGTATAAAGAAAAGTCTGTACAATACTCTAAGTTCAATTTTGAGGTCAAACTAGTTTGAAATAAAGGGGGACAAAATGCAATATTATTTTCCTGGAGATTTTTCGAGATTTGAATCATATTTCGCAAGTTTAGAACATGAAGAACGTCTTTATCGAAAAAATGAAGATTTAAAAAAGCTTGGAGATGATTTTGATGATCTATTCTATATCTTGAGTGGGACACTAGCGGCATCTTTTAGTCATGAAAGTGGGAAAGTGAAATCGTATTCTTTTTATGGAAAAGGCTACTTTGCTCCACTTTACCACCCTGGAAACTGGGAAGAGATGAAAGCATTGAGGTTAAAAGCTATAAGCAATATGCGGGTGTATGCATTTGATCGTAAATCTTTTTTTAAGTATTTAAAAGAGAACGAAGATTTATGTGATGAAATGTTTCGAGCATACATGAATTTGGTTACATTTTTAATACTAGAGAGCACTAACCAAATATTCAATAGTGGAATACAAAAAATCAGTAATTTTTTATACATTTATCTTGATAATTTGAACAACTCATCAAATGTAATTAACCTCACACAATATGAAATCATGGAATTTGTGGGATTGAATCGTGCAAACCTTGCGAAGTATCTAAAAATTTTAAGAGAAAAAAGAATAATTGATACGCAACGAAATCAACTTGTCGTTATTGATAAGGAAGGTCTAAAGGAGTATTGCACAATTTTGATACATGGAGAAGAAGCGTATCAGTAATTTTTGATGATCAGGTTGGGATTCAAGTCTAAAATAATAAAAATGCATAAAAAATATAAAAAACGTTTCTATGTCTTTTAAAAGATATTGAACGTAAGCGGTCAATAATCGCATGGATTTTAAAATTTACTTTAACATGAGACAATAGGTTACATCAAAGTACTTTTATAGTCAGTAAAGCAACTCTGTTGACTTTAAAAGTTGTGAAAGGATGATACCT
>NZ_JADNRK010000017.1 GCF_015594845.1 Alkalibacter mobilis
CCGTAACCGCAAGCCATGTTGTTACGGAAACCGAAGGTGCGGAAGATGAGTTGACCAATACAGTCACCGCCATCTACGCTACAGGCGTTACTGGCATCACTTCTGTAACCGCGACCGATACTCATACGGTCCAGCTTGTACATCCGGACATTCAAATCATCAAAGATGCTGACGTAACTACTGCAAAAGTAGGACAAACAGTCACTTACACAATTTCTGTTACAAATACAGGTGACTGGGCGCTAGAAAACTTGGCGGTCAACGATAGCTTGATGGGAGATATAACTTCTGCATTTGGATTTGAAACTAGTCTGGCAGCAGGAGCAACCAAAACAGCTGTATTGCCTTACATTGTACAAGCGGAAGATGTCAATGCAGAAATGAAACTCATCAACACAGCTGACGTATATGCCAATCCAGTAGGACTTCCAAACGATATAACTGATGAAGACAGCGCAGAAGTAACCATTACCATGAATTATGATACAGCATGGGCATATAATGCAGATTACTCATTGGAAAATTGGGACTTGGTCAAATCCAATAACTGGGGATGGACTAACAAACTTCCAGCAGAAGAAGGAACATTTGAATTTGATTTGATCATGGGTGCAGGTGGAAATATTCCATCTAGCGGAACAATCGTAGGAAGCGTTACAGCAGTTGTAACAGCAGATCCTCAAAATATTGGAGCGTTCTGTGTTAGTGTCACTTATGATCTTGATGCAGGATACGAAATGGACGGCTTGCCACACATCTGGATCGGAAGTACTCCACTTCCTACAAAAAATAATAAAATGACAGATTCTCCCGGTCAGTTCCCATATGACGGAACAGAAACCATCTGCAACGTTATACCAGATAAGGATGGATTCCTGTATGTTGCATTCCACTCAGTAATCGAATACTGATCCATAGCAATAACCCTGGATCTCCCCAAGAACTTTAGTTCGAAGGGAGATCCATTTTTTATTGTATAATCTCTCCCCTAGGTCAAGTTATGATCTTATTCCATAATAACATCAATCATATTTTCAAAAGGTCAAAATCAAAGTTCTGATTATTTTTAAACACAATAAATAAAGTCTCGATATTTTACCTCTTATAATTCATTTTTCATCTTGAACATTTCTCATAAACTTACTTTTCGTTCTCTTGCACCTTTCAAAGTTCTTCAATGCAATTTGTTGCCTTAGGTTGAAGAACAATTTTGAATCAGTGCTATTATTTACCGCTTTTAATATTAGGTAAATGATATAATAAAAAAGAAGTTTTTCTTTTGTAGCTCCCTTATGAATTTTGGTATATTAGACGTTGACAGACGATTGGATAATCCAAGAGAAGGTTGTAGCTCCCTTATGAATTTTGGTATATTAGACGACCGTGTCTTTCGGTGCTTCTGGTTCTTCTGTTGTAGCTCCCTTATGAATTTTGGTATATTAGACGAATAGAGAGCGGACACTATTCATCGTATGAGTTGTAGCTCCCTTATGAATTTTGGTATATTAGACGTGCGCTATGTTTTAAAATCGATCAGCTAACGTTGTAGCTCCCTTATGAATTTTGGTATATTAGACGAATAGATGCACGTCTTAACGAACAGTTCACGTTGTAGCTCCCTTATGAATTTTGGTATATTAGACGATAAAGCAGAAATGGGGTGAATGAGTGAGCGTTGTAGCTCCCTTATGAATTTTGGTATATTAGACGGTCTACATAGATAACAATTACAAGATACTTGTTGTAGCTCCCTTATGAATTTTGGTATATTAGACGAACGGATTCGGTACTCTAACTAAATCCGCCGTTGTAGCTCCCTTATGAATTTTGGTATATTAGACGTTCGGCTTTTGTTCTGTGTGATTTTTTTTCGTTGTAGCTCCCTTATGAATTTTGGTATATTAGACGAGAAGTTTGAAACGGTGGCCAAAGAGATAAGTTGTAGCTCCCTTATGAATTTTGGTATATTAGACGATTAAAGCGTATTGGTAATATTGGTGTAATGTTGTAGCTCCCTTATGAATTTTGGTATATTAGACGGCCAAGTCTGTAGCCAATACTTGGGAAGAAGTTGTAGCTCCCTTATGAATTTTGGTATATTAGACGTACAGATGAAGAACTAGGCACAGGAGATGGGTTGTAGCTCCCTTATGAATTTTGGTATATTAGACGTGTCAGTTTGCAAAGCTCTAGGCATAAAAAGTTGTAGCTCCCTTATGAATTTTGGTATATTAGACGGGAAAAAGAAAATGCCTAAGGTGACGGCAAGTTGTAGCTCCCTTATGAATTTTGGTATATTAGACGACCTTTCGTTTCAGGAATTGAATTGTATGAGTTGTAGCTCCCTTATGAATTTTGGTATATTAGACGACCTTTCGTTTCAGGAATTGAATTGTATGAGTTGTAGCTCCCTTATGAATTTTGGTATATTAGACGATGCCTATAGGCTTAAAACTGGTAAAAGTCGTTGTAGCTCCCTTATGAATTTTGGTATATTAGACGTGGAACGTTCGTTACATCATGGGCGCGACAGTTGTAGCTCCCTTATGAATTTTGGTATATTAGACGAACCGCCAACGTACGCAAACGTACGCAGACGTTGTAGCTCCCTTATGAATTTTGGTATATTAGACGGCCGATAAGTAAACTAGCTGGGATGTTGTCGTTGTAGCTCCCTTATGAATTTTGGTATATTAGACGGTAGAAAGACATCTTAAAGAAAAGTTCAAAGTTGTAGCTCCCTTATGAATTTTGGTATATTAGACGCCATGGGATCTTTCGTGTAGTAAACATCCAGTTGTAGCTCCCTTATGAATTTTGGTATATTAGACGGCCGTCAAGAAAGAGATCACCAAAAACTGCGTTGTAGCTCCCTTATGAATTTTGGTATATTAGACGGAAATCTATTTGCTTGATAGAGGCGAACGCGTTGTAGCTCCCTTATGAATTTTGGTATATTAGACGGTTACGAATCTGCAAGGTTCTATGACCGTTGTTGTAGCTCCCTTATGAATTTTGGTATATTAGACGTATCTACGTGCATTTAATATTCTAGTCGGAGTTGTAGCTCCCTTATGAATTTTGGTATATTAGACGTCGAAAAAGGATTGAACCCCTATTTCCAAGGTTGTAGCTCCCTTATGAATTTTGGTATATTAGACGACGGGGCATCGAATCCGTATGCCGTATCAGGTTGTAGCTCCCTTATGAATTTTGGTATATTAGACGGGGAGATAGCGACAGGACTCGACTACACACGTTGTAGCTCCCTTATGAATTTTGGTATATTAGACGAATACCAGATAACCAATGACATGTATCTCAGTTGTAGCTCCCTTATGAATTTTGGTATATTAGACGGAGACTACTATGCCAATAATAGCGAAAACAGTTGTAGCTCCCTTATGAATTTTGGTATATTAGACGCGATGATCAAAAGAAGTTTGGAAATTTAGCGTTGTAGCTCCCTTATGAATTTTGGTATATTAGACGCACTAGTTCTCCCAGCATCTGGATATATTCGTTGTAGCTCCCTTATGAATTTTGGTATATTAGACGTCTATGACCAGGACTTTTTACAGTATATGTGTTGTAGCTCCCTTATGAATTTTGGTATATTAGACGAGTTGAATTAGAGGGTCATAGATCAATAATGTTGTAGCTCCCTTATGAATTTTGGTATATTAGACGCAAAAGATACGTAATCACTATAATAGAACTGTTGTAGCTCCCTTATGAATTTTGGTATATTAGACGAAAGGATATTTTCATCAATAAAGACTGGGAGTTGTAGCTCCCTTATGAATTTTGGTATATTAGACGACGCCAAAAATCAAACCCTTGGTATCATTGGATATCAGGGGTTTGGTTTTATAAATTCCTTATGTATTCGGTTATAATTTGTTGTTTTTTCTAAAAAATTGTTAATTGCTCACATACAAACGGTGTATCATCCTGCTTGTAGTCACCTAACAAAATTTCCATAGCTTCATATTGTTTTTCTGTTACAACCATCAGGCGTATGGATCCATTATCCGGTAGATTGACTTGCAATCGCTCTCGGTGCTTGTTGACTGCATCAATACCGTTGCAAACTCTTCCATAAACTGAGAATTGAATCATGTGATAACCGTCTTTCAATAAAAAATTTCGGAACTGAGTGGCTTCTCTTCTTTCTCTTTTCTTCTTAACCGGCAAGTCAAAAAAAACAATCATTCTCATAAATTTATTCATATGAATGTTGTCTTAGTCCAATCAACCTAGGTAGTAATAGCTCATCCGTTCCTTCCTCAAGAGTTCTAGTAAGACTTTTTACAGTTCTTTCGATAGCATAACTAACACTGTGAATTTGATTTCCTGACTCAACGCTACAGTTAAGTAGATTAAATAGCTGATGTTTTATTGCCGGTTTTAAATCAGCCTCATTGTCATAGGAAATATTTTTCCCGACAAACAAATCTACAATCGGCCTGAACGGTTCCATCAAGTCATCTGCCAAATTAAAACTATTTTGCTCATTGTGATGAAATATCCCAAGTGAGGGTTCAAACCCATAAGAAGCCAACTGCCGAGCCATACACCCTCGTAATATTGCATATCCGTAGTTTAGAGATGCATTGACTGTACTATCGATCCCTCTATAAAATTCATTTCCAAACAATTTGGAAAAATAGTATCTTGCCGCTCTTCCTTCAGCGTTGTCTACATCGCCAGATTTTACGTTTTCTTTAATATCAAGAAGTTTTATCGAACCATCCTTATTCAACAATTTCAAACATATGGCTTGGTTTTCGATCTTTGTTTGCACAACATCTTTCCACAATTGTTTTATAAATGGTTTCTTTTGATTTAGTTGTTTCTTCAGCACTTTTAACTTTCTGCTATGAGACCACATGGGCAAAAGAAGCCCACAAGGCAAATGCTTTTGATCGCAAACAAAAACAGTGACCCCTTTCTCGCTTAATGCTGAAAGCAAATATACTGAAATGTTACTTTTCAAATCTTCCAGCATCAGGCAATTTATATCTTCTATGGGTATGCTGAAAGTATCGTCTGCTTGGACAATAAGTTGATTATTTTTACAACTTAACTTTGCCGATGATGAAACAAAAATATTTCGATATCCCATCTCGCACCTTCTTACTTAAGGGGCATACGCATTTCTTTGCGTACTTCATCATACTGTCCTAATGGATCAACCTGAAATTTCACTAAGTTTTTTAGAGTTTTTATTCCCAAACTTTTTACTTCGTATGTATTGTCGTGATTTATTACCGTAATGGACCCTGTATTTATTCCAGCTTTGACGAAATAAAATTTTTGAATATCGCTTTCTTTATTCCTTCCTAATGTACTTTCTGCACTTACTGTAGTCATCCTTATTGGTTTTTTTGATTCTACCTCAATCAAATCATTTGGGTATAAAGAAAAAATAAAATCCTCTTCATTCATCTCTTTCCAATTGTCATAGTTTTTGTTAGCTACTACTGCTTTATTCGGGAGTTTATCTTTCATCCTATCTGCTATATACAAAGGTACAAAATAATATCCGTCATCTTCCACATGGAAAACATCAATTCTTATCATGCTGTCATTGAGGGCAACTCCATTTCCATCATGAACATCTACACCCATTGTTGCTTTTTCTATTATTTTTACTTTTTTGACCAACGGCCCCTGATCACCTGAGCTGGTGGGTTTGTAGAACGGTTCTTTAAAGGCTTTTTCTCCGTTACCCCCAAATCCAATCAATTGTGTTTTCAAGGCTTCGTATAGTAATTTGTCGCTCTCAGGATTAAAGTATCCGGCTATTTCACCTTCTTTGTCCAGTTTCAAATTTTGTATTGGTCTCTTAAGTACTAACAAACCTTCATCTTGCAGTCTTGGACTATAAATAGTCTCTTTATGGGCTGGTCCGGTAATTTTTCTCCTTGGCATACGAGATACAAATATTGGGTCATAATTCTCACCTTTATACATACCTGTATTCTTCAAGAATCCTACGGGATCATCCATAAGACGTATTTCTAGTTCGTTTCTGAAATCATGCCACGGCATCGGGAATTTTTCAATGATCTCCCCTGTCCTTTTGTCAACAACATGTTCTTCCTTTTGTACATATCTTCGCTCTTTATAATCATAATATTTCGAAACCTTTTGAATCATGCCATCGGTCGTGCAGGCAACTACCAATGCATCAACTGTATGATGCAAGTCACCGTTTTCCCTAACTTTTGTGATTCCCCACCTCTTTCTTAAAAAACTGGTTATTGATCCATTTACTGCTGTTACCTTCTTCTTTTTGTTTGTGTTGTTATCTTCGAATAATAAATAGTCATTTAGATAATTCAGCATAAACCTGGAAATATGTTTTGTATCATTTAGATTTCGGTCTTTGAACTTGCTTTTATCTTCATCTGTGAGTTTCTCTTTTAACATATTAGTTCTTTTTCTTTTATCTTTAATGGCATTGTTGACCCAAACTTTGAACTTGTCAGCTTTCTCACCTTTAAGATATTCCAACGGCAATCTATTTCCCTTTTGTCGGTTCTCGCTAGCCAAGACTACTACTTTATTTGCATACCCATCATCAAAAGATATGCTATATGGGATTATATGGTCTACGTCCGCATATCCAGTTTCGAATAGTCTGACTGCTTGTATTTCTCTCAATGAGTAAGGGCAAATACCATCTTGCTGTTGCCAGAGCTTATATTTGACTATGTCCATGCCTGTTGGATTTAGGCGACCCAGTTCTTTCAGCCTTTCTTTAATTCTCTCGTTTAATGCACGATTTTCTTTCATACCCTTCTCGATTTCATTTCTATCTTGAAAGTTTTTCGCCATTTCTCTAGCCAATTCCACACCGATAAAAGTCGGGCTTTTATCATACTTTCGTATTATACCATTAACGACTTTTCTAGTCTGAGCAACTGCTCTTCGAACTACAGGACTTGTAATTTCATCAAACTCCTCTATTTCCGCCGGAAGTAAGAAATATTTCTCCTTACCCCCATGTGCCCGGAAATCATACCCAGCTTTTTCACATGCTTCATTATATTTTGATCCTTCTTCCATGAAAGGAATGATTTTATACAATGCCTTTATGCTTAAAGCTGCAAACTTGTTGAAACCATTAATATTCGCCAATAACGATTCTAAATCTGCTTTTGGCAATCCTAACGGCCTTAGATATTCAATTATTTTTTCATCTGTCTTATATACAGTAAATGCATATGCAATAGTATTCAAAGCTTCCTCGTCATAAGATGCTATTTTATTTTTTTCTACTTTATCCAGGGCAAGACGGATTTTGTGAAACCCGGTTAAATAAGTAAATTTTGTTTTCTTCTCGACTTCGTCAATCGATTTGGTTCCATAACTCAAATTTGCAAACAATGCTTTTTCAGGAATTTCTAATTTTTTTCTTATTTTATCAAATGTCAAATTTTGCACTTTGAATGCCAGTCCCTTAATTATATTACGTTCCTCTTTTGTCAGAAATCTTTGATTTCCATCAAGAGTAATTTTCATATGATTTATATTCTGAAGCAAATTAAAGTATTCAAATGAATAAGCTGCTTTAGGGGCTCTTTTTTCTTCCTTTTCAAACCGACAGTTGCCAATCATTTTTTCAATCTGATTTCCAGCATAAGGGCTTGGCTCCCCAGGACCCTCATCAAAAGAGCGTTGAGAAAACAAAATGTCGATGTATTCATCTTCCAGTAATTTGTCCATGATCAAATTACCAAATTCTCGTTGCTTGTTGAAAATCTGTTGAACTTCATCCAGTACCATGCTTCTTGCTATAGTATGAGAGTAGTCATCACTTTTATTTCGTTTGTGTTCTTCAAATTTTGAATCTAAATATAGCATTTCTCCTATTGTTCTATATCCTTTTTCTTCCATTAACTTACTATTTTCATCGACTGCCTTGAGCAGTTTTCCTGATTCTTCATTCGCATTGCGTTCTGACTTTCGATTTGATTTAAATCCTCTCCTCTGTGCCAGGTGTATCAGTAACCGCACGATTTCATCTTGGTTTAACACCCGATCCAATGACTCCACACGAATTTGATAGATGTCTGTATTATTTCCGTTATGAAATATTGATTCCACATTTTGTACTGTAATGAAACCCCTATTTATTAGTAATTGCTTTATACGGTCCAAACGGTGTTTTTTGCGTCGTATCCTTCTTCTGGCACTTCTTGCTTCTCTTCGTGGCAAAGCCAATGAAGCACCATCCTTAGGGTTTTCCGCCCGATCGAAAATCCGGACTCCCATATCCATTATTTTTTCTGGTTCGTCGTTTTGATTCAAGGCGACAGTCGCCCACCCAACAGATGTGATACCTATATCAAGTCCAATTTTATAACTCATTAAAAAACACCTCCCTGTTACACCATTATATAGAAACATATTTTATTTTTCAAATTTTTACAAAAAAAGATGACACCCCATCCTAAAATGAGGTGTCAGAGCTTTTCGGTTTGTTACCTTATTGCAACAACCCTATGAGTTTTGGTACATTAGACACTTATATAATATCATAAATCTACAAGAATGTTAACCTATTTAGAAATAATTTTTAAATCATTAAATATAGTATTATGCTTAATTTTCCACTCTGAATAAGCAATCGGCTATTTATTCAAATCCAGTTATTCTACATTTATATATATTCAGTCAATTTTTTCATGAAAAAATAATTTAGTGAATAATTCTCTTGCCGGATTTTGATTATTTTGATGCCATGCTAATGTCAAATAAGGCTCAAAGTTTGCATCTATACTTAAAAATTTAATATTCGGGTTTTGTCGCAAAGCATTTCTACTATCGAGAATAGCTACACCTAATCCTGATTCAACCATTAGCATAACAGTTTGTATTGAAGGAGCGTACTGGATCCTCGGTGTAAAACCTCGTGTTCTGCATTCATCGATTATTAATTTCGAAGATTCTTCAGAGTCTTCGACAGAGTCTATAATCAAGGTCTCATTTTTTATATCATATAATTTTACACTTTCATGAGATGCAAGCGGATGACTTCGTATAACTGCTAAATTATCTTTATTTGTTTCATCAATTATTCTGTATTGTATGTTAGTTCTATTTTTAATGTCAAAATATAAAGTTATTGCAATATCTAGCTTTCCATTATATAAGCGATCCACTAACCCCTTAAAACTGTAGTTTCTCAGAACAACATTCAAGTCAGGATAATACTTGTTTAAATATTGCAAAGCATCCGGAAATAAGTCCCCAACATACTCTCCATCAAGAATTCCGATATTCAAATCCCCGGACATGCCTTTATGGGTATTTTGAGCTTTTGCTACTGCCAGATTATACTCATCATAGATTTTTTGAAATGCCTCGACTAATACGCTACCTGCAGGCGTCAATTTCACTTCGCGATTACTTCTGATAAATAGTTCTAAATCCAACTCTTTTTCCATGACATTAATTTGGCGGCTTAAAGCTGGTTGGCTAATATATAACTGATCCGCTGCTTGTGAAAAATTCAAGTATTTTGCCACCGTCAAAAAATATTTGATGTATGTTAAGTTCATGTTAGCCCCCCTTCGATCTTTTATGTAAATCTCATAATCATTATACTTCTTTTTTACAATTAATCACACCTGTTTTGAAAATTGAAAAGCTGAAATATTCCATTCAGTATCATTGGGATATTCCAGCCTTCACTGTTATTTTTTTTTACTAAAACTATCTTTTGCAGCATTAGTGTACTTCCTACAAAATCGATCTTTCCCCAACAACAAATCAGTTGCATACAAGGATTCAATCAATTCCACATCTGATGGATTCACAACTGCACTATCCATCCCAAATGCCCTAGCTAATGTCAAAAAAGTTCTGTTAATTAAACTCCTATTTGGAAGTCCAAAAGAGATATTACTCAGACCTCCAGCGATATGGGCATCCGGATAAGCAGAACGTATTTCTCTGATGCAATCAAAGGCTATATTTCCCGCGCTCTGATCTGTTCCCACGGCCATAATCAACGGATCGATAAATACTTTGTCATCATCGATTTCTTTTTTATGAGTTTCCTTAAAGATGACTTCGAGAGCTTGCATTCGTTCATCTATAGTTTTAGGCATTCCAGATTTCGATTCATCCAATGCCAATGCAATAACTTCACAGTTTTTTTCTTTAATAAAAGGCAGAAAATCATCTAGTCGTTCCATATCAGCATTGATTGAATTGATCATTGGTATTTCTCTAACTATTTCAAGGGCAGCTTTTATTGCACTTGGTGTTGAACTATCGATACATATCGGGGTATCCACAACAGATTGTACCGTTTCAATCAACCATATCAAGTCTTCTGTTTCTCTATCTGGATCCGTCCCAGCATTGATATCCAAATAGTCTGCACCTGATTCAGCTTGCGACTTTGCAATATCCATTATGTATAATTCATTTCGCTCTATTACGGCTTCTTTTATCTTTTTCCTAGTTCCATTTATTTTTTCTCCAATAAAAATCATATTGCAATCTCCTATTTGTATTCTGCTGCAGTTTTGATCATTGCAACCATATTTTCAAATTTTGCATTTGCTGGAGCATCGCAACCAGATGTAATAATAGTGCCTTTAATACCAACATCATCTATTAGTTTCTTGACATAGTCACTCACTTTATCCGCACTTGCAGTAGACAAAAGAGGTGCCGGCACATCACCCATAAATGCAACGTGATCTCCCAACAGCTTTCTGGCTCTTCTCAAATCTGTCATACCATCCGTATTCAATACACATGATTTAGCAGGCATCTCCAAAAATCTTTCAATATCTCTATCCCAATTTTGATCCAAATGGAATACAGGTATAAAACCTTTGTCCAACATGGCTAAAGCCATTTCTTTCATATAAGGCCATACTAGCTTATCCCATATCTTTGGAGAAACAAGACCTGAAGCTCCACGCCATCCACCGACCCAAGCACCTATTGCATTTGCGTTTGTAAGCATATTAATAGAATTTTCAATTACCTTAGGTAGCATTACATCTTGAGCCTCTTTTATTTTATCCGCTATCTTGTAGCAATCCATAAAAAACTTAGGCATACTCCTAGCCCCTGATAATATTTCAAAAGGTGGTGCTGTTGCAATCTCAGAAACAAGTGGAAAACCATTCTCAATAAAGGCTTTCGACTGTTGTGGTCCTTCCTCTGAAATATATTGCATAAATTGTTTAACTTCTTCCATATCAATAACTTTAGGCAATACCATTTCTCGAAATGCTTCAAATCCATTTTCTATAATAAAATCGTAGGTCTCCCTATCTATAACAGGTTTTTCATCTATCTGCCACAAGTCATCATCTGGAAGCTCTCTTCCTGGAATTTTTACTTTTGCCAGCCACATTGTTGTTAGAATAACGTGCATCATACCTGGATATGGCGTATTTAAAAAATCAATAGGGGCTTCGTTATCTACCAGTTTTATATAATCGATATAAGCTTGAAATCCTTTTTTAGTATCAGTAATATAATCTTTCATCAACATGCCCATATGGTTTGCAGGTGTTGCTGGCCCACCATATGCAGTCCCTGCGCTAACATTTTCAAATTTAATTATGCTTTTATATTTGGCAACCTTTTCATCATAAGTCAATATGCTACTCATAATTCCATCAGCTCCTTTGCTATTGTGACTGCTTCTTGGGCGTCCTTGCCGAACTTGTCTGCTCCAGAATAATCTACAACGCTTTGATCGACTGGACCTCCACCTATAATTATTTTCACATTCTCTCTCAATCCTGCTTCGGTTACCGCTTCTACGGTTTCTTTGATTGCATCATAACAGGTTGTCAGAAGACAAGAAAGAGCCAATACTTTAGCATTTGGATTCTCTTTAAGCGCTTGAACAAATATCTCTGGTTTCGCATCTACTCCAACATCAATTACTTCAAAATTACCAGCGCTGAGCATCGCGTATACTAAATCTTTTCCAATATCATGGATATCTCCATCAACCGTTCCCAAAACTACTGTTCCTAAAGTCTCGCCGTCCTCACTCGAAAAATATGGCTTGATTACTTCATTTACCTCTTTAAAAATATTTCCAGCCATCATTAAATCTGAAACGTAATATTCTCCTTCTTGAAACCTCTTTCCAACTTCGTTCATACCATCCTGACACTCTGCAAAAATCTCCGTAGGTGACTTTCCGTCATTCAATTGCTTTTCAACTTCCACTAGAACTTTTTCATCCTCAAGATCTGCAATTAATTGTAAAATAATGCTCATATAAATACCTCCTCATTTTTTATATAAATGGAATGATTAAGCAAACCATCCAATTATTATTGGTTTTCGTGATCATGGATTTTGTTCTGATCAATGGTTTTAACGGTAATTGCTACTTGGTTCTTCAATGCAATTGCTTTACTACATTTTTCAATCACCTTTACAGACGTTTCACTGCTTATATTATTTATTATGGAATTTACAATTATGTCTATTCTCTGGTAACTATTGACTCCATCGTACACAACATCTGCTGGCAACTCTCTTTTGTATATGTTCACTTTTATGAAGTCCTTACCTACACCTGTAAATATTGCTTTTATATGTCCTATATGACATTTGTTAGAATCACATACTTGATTAGCATAACAATTAAAAATTTGTTCTAATAACTCTGACCAGTTAGCTAATTCTTCTCTAGTTGTCTTTTCTAGTGAAATATTCATCACCGTCGCTTTAAAATCATCTTGATACAATTTCAGATCAGTCCTTCCAAAGTTTTTTTCACCTGCTGATTCACTAAGTTTGGTGTAACGATTTCAATAATCTCAACATTGGGATTGTTGATTTTTATCAATTCGTATGCTTTCTTTTTAGTTTTTTCGTCAGCATACTGCAGTTTATTTAAGAGAACAAAATCAGCTTGTTTGATACTTGTTATGATCAGCGGGAAAATTACTTCTTCAAACATGTCAAATCTCGAAATATCAAATACAAAGTAATTTTTAATTTCATTTCTATCCACACCATAATTTGATATAGCATTTAAAGCACTTTGTGGATCTGCCATTCCACTAGGTTCAATAAAAATCATATCCGGATTATAATCATTTTCCAGTTGATTGATCGCATTTTCCAACCCTGCCGCCAAAGTGCAACAAACACAACCTCCAAACAATTCCCAAACATTAAACCCAAGTTGTTTCATGTACTGATTGTCGATCCCAATTTCTCCGATTTCATTAACTATAAGAGCAATCTTGGCGTTTCGTTTCAAGGTATATTCGATCAACTCTTTTAAGAAAGTTGTTTTCCCCGAACCTAGAAAGCCCGTAGCAATAATTATGCACTTCATTACTTGCACAATCCTTTCATAAGTAAATGTTATATTTTATATTTTTTTTTCAGATTTGAATGTTAATCAAAGTATAGAACAGGCATATTCAATTGTGAAATATCAGTTTTTAATCGCATTATGCAATATTGTTATTAATAACTTTTTCATATATATTAATGCAAATTTGTTATTATACATTTTTTTGTAAACGTTATACAATTTAAAAAACTTGATACACAACTAATAAAGATCATGCTAGTGCCGGCAACATGATCCAACTAAGAAGTTATCTTGTTTGTTTTTCAATGAGGAAAATATAAAGTTATGAAAGGAATGAATTATATGCAAATGGATGTTTTGCTTATTGTATTGCTTTACGAAATTCTAACCATCGTTGGTGTTGGCTGGTATCTTTCGAAAAGAGAAAAAAATAACTTTTTGTCTTCTGAAGAAGAAGACAGCTTCATTCTTGCAGGACGTGGAATGAATACCACACAAGTCGGGGTCACCTTGGCACTAACCATGTTAGGTTCCGCACATATATGGGGCACTACAGCAAATGCTGCCTTTGTTGGCGCTACCGCAGTTTGGTTTGGTTTAGCCTGCACAGTCATGATGGTCGTGATTACGCAAATGACAGGGCCTTGGGTTAGAAAGCTGGGTACTTCCACAACGCCTGAATTTATTGGATTGTTATACGGAAAAAAATCTCGAATTATAATTTCTTGCGTCATGGGACCTCTGATTTTTGGTTTATTGATGTTGGAGACACAAGTAATCGGTATCACTTTTGCAGCCATGACTGGATGGGACATCGGATTAGGTTGCTTGGTGGGAGGTATATTTGGGATTGGGTATGTATTATTTGCAGGTATGAAAGAAGTGTCTTGGTTGAATATGATAAATGCTGCCTTGATGTATATTGCACTAATTCTAACAGCTGTCGCTTTATTCTTTGTACTTCCAGGTGGTTGGGACGCTGTTGCAAACCATTACACTTCAATGGATCAAGAGTACATGTTAAGCATTTTTGGAACTCCTGACATCTTATTCGCATTTGCTCTGCCTACTATTATCACTACAACTTTCTTCCAAGGAATTAGTCAAATGGGTTTGCATACAGCCATCGCTGCGAAAAATGCAACGACCGTTCGCAAGTCTTTGTTGATTGCAGGTCCCGTCAATGGTCTATTTTGTATAATACCTACATTGATTGGTTTGGCTGCCATGTCTATTCCTCAATTTGCCCAATTAGGTCCTGCTTTAGCATCTCCTGTTATGCTCGTATCGTTACTGCCTAAACCGTTAGTAATACTCCTGTTGGCAGGATTTTTAGGTGCCTTACTTTCAACGTTTGCAATGACTTCTCTGGCTCCTGCAACAATCATTGTTAAAGATTTATACGTATCATTATACAAACCGAATGCATCCGAAAAAGAACAAACCAAGATGGTTCGTATAGCTATATTAATTCTAAGCGTTATCGCCATTGCCGTAACTGTTTCCTTCCAACCCGATGTTATTACTGCAATTAATTGGATATTTAGTTGGATGATTCCTGTATTTTCAATCAGCATAATTGGATTATTTTGGAAACGTTCAGAGGCAGCAGCTCTTATTACAATGTTCTTATGCTGGGCTTTAAATTGTTTATGGAGCATGACGAGTTTTCCGACTATAATTGGTATGGATAACGTCCATGTTGCCATTATGTCCTTAATAGTTTCTGTTATTTCAGGAATTCTTCTAACATTTTTCTTGCCTGGAAAACCCGGATTTTTTAGCGAAAATGTACACAAAACTCAAGAAGTTGGAGGAAAAATCGCATGATGTTCTGGAATATAGTAATCCCTTCGGTCGCTATTTGTTTAGGAATAACTTTTGCTGGATATTTTCTTGCAAAGCTTTTCCAAAAAGACTTAGACAACTAATAAAATTTAAGGATGTGCTAATATGAGTGTATTGACTTGGATGTTAATTATCGTTTTGGGAATGTTTGTCTATGGCGCATTGGCAATCATTTTTGCTATCAAGGGTAAAAACCTTGATGATCAACTTTCAAAAATCGACTAAATTGTATTACTGTGTTTATATGAAAATAGTCCATAGAAAAATCAGTATCCTCGTAACTGGGGTACTGATTTTTCTCTATAAAAATAAATGTTTTCAATTATAAAATAACTCAAAAGTTTACTTTGTAACAATAGTATATTTGATATAATAAATATCAGTCGTATCGAGTAGGAGTGAAGGGAATGGACCGCAACAATTTACAAGATGTAAGTATTTACCAAATGCAACTATTTATAGTAGTCGCTGAAGAATTGAATTTTTCACGTGCTGCTGAAATTATGAATATCACACAACCTACACTAAGCAAGAGAATCTCTACACTGGAGAATATGATAGATATGAAGCTCTTTAATCGAAAAAATCGTCCCATAGAGTTAACGCCCAGTGGAAAAATACTTTATGAATCTTGGAAAAAAATCTGTGAACAATTTCAAAAATCTTTAAACGAATCTAGAAAACTCACCGATAACATGCAGTCAAAGCTGAGAGTTGGGTGGTTTGATTCGGGAAATATGCTAGGCCCAATATCACTTGTCGGAAAGCAGTTGTCACGTACCTATGAAAATCTTTTTTTTGAGCAAAGCTATTCTTCATTTCTTGAGTGGCGAAGTTTAATATTAAACAATGTAATTGATATAATGGTTACGATAAAAATGGAAGAAGAACATTTGACCAAAGAATTTTCCTATGATACTGTCTCTGTCTGTCCGAAGTTGGTATGTATGTTGGATGATAATCCATTAAGTCAGAAAGATAAAATAATTTATGAAGATCTTAAAGATCAAAAGTTTGTAATGCTGCCTATGGATATTTCCATTTATCATCAATATATTAATAAACTATGCCAAGAGCATGGTTTTATTCCTAAAGTAGCTCGATATGCACCAAATCCCAATTCCCTTATTAGTAATTTGCTGGGGGATGACGAAATTGTTGTTTGTGATAAATATCTAAGAGATATTGACAATCCAATTATCAAGTGTTTTGAATTGCCTAATACTTATAGTGGGCTCATAGTTGTATGGAAAACAGGAAAAGAAACCGAATATATTAGAGAGTTCATTACATTATTTAAAAAATATTTTGAAGAGTAGAAGGCATTATAGTATTCCGATGTGGAATACTATAATGCCTTCTTTCAATTGTTCATATTAAAAAAGTAATGCTATACTTTATTTTAGAAAACGTTTTCTTTATAATTTCTACTAACAATTAAAGAATTTAAAGCAGGAGGCAAATTATGAAAAAAGTACCTGTTACAAATAGCGACAAAGAAAAGAGTTATTTCAAGTATTATTTAAAAAAAATAAATGAGGGTCCAATTGAGAAACATGCCAAGGTAAGCGATGGGATATTGGATAATTCTACAGCACTACGAATTCATGATCGTAATGATTTATTTAATGAAGGTTATCTATCCGAGGAGTTTGGCCAATGGCAACTTGAGGATGGAACAGCTTTAATTGCCAATAAAACTTTTTTCCCAAATGTAACCGGAGAAATGTTTGACTGGTGGTTCGCATGGCATCCGATTGATAGACTACGGTATGCGATATGGGATAACGAAGACCATTATGACGTTAATTTGGAAGATCCAAGTAAAGCTTTAGATTTTTCTCTATCTATGAGAGAAAGGCATTGGGGTAGCATCCACTATATTTGGGAAGATATCGGAACAGGAAACGTAGACTTATTAAAAATATCATTTAAACGTCCCTCAGAATTTGGTTATGATGAAAGCAAAGTTGATACAGCACTTTGCAATGCATTAATTTGCGCAAATGTTTTGGTGTATGGCAATGATAAAATGCCCGATGTTCCAGTTGTAATGACACATTTTTTACGACCAGTAAAGGGTGGATCAGAACTTAGGTCACGATTTTGGTTTGGGTGGCAAATTATTGACGGACATCCTGTCAAGAGCATTCCTGATGATTTGCAAATACCAATTGCCGGGCCAGAAGCTCTGCTTAAACACAATATTAAAGAATTCTCTAATTTAGCTGAAATCTTACCGCTAGTTTATAAAGAAGAAAAAGATAATTGGATCTAAAGTAACAATCGAATTTTATATATAAACGATATTAATCTATATAAAAGTGGAGGTCTATTTATGAATAAGGAACAAGTTTATAATGAAAAAATTGCGAGAATTCAAAAAACCTGCAATTTGGAAGAACCGGATAGAGTGCCTATTATTTCTTTTATACAAACATATGCAATCTCATATGCCGATTCAACAGCTCAGGAATGTCTAAAAAGCACAGATAAAGAATTTGAAATTTATGGTAAGTATCTAAACGACATGGATTTCGACGGAACAATTTTATTTGGCATAAACAGACCTATGAAATCCTATGAAAAATTGGGATATAACGCATTTTTCTTTTCAGAGGATAAAGTAACATTGCAGCATAAAGACAACTGCGTTTTGCCAACAGAAGATATTGATGAATATATAAAAGATCCAATTTTATATTTGAGAAATAAGGTATTATATGAAAGGTTCCCTGCACTTAAGAAACCTTTCCCGGAGAGTTTAAAAGCATTGGCAGAATCATTTGGTGAATTTGCTGCTTTTGGAGAAAAAAATAATGCAATAGAAAACTTTTTGAAAAGTGAATGTGCAACTCCAATGATAACAAGTGGTATCGCTGAGCCGGCACTAGATCGATATATTTGCTATAGAGGTTTTGCAAACGGGATGCCGGACTTAAGAAGAAGACCTGAAAAGGCTCTGGAAGCAGTTGAAGCAACATATCCAATTGTTGGACCTAACCCCAATTTAAAATTGTCTAACTTCCCTTATGTTTTTTATCCAGTAGTAACTGCGACCTATTTAGGCAGAAAACAATTTGAAAAATTCTTTTGGCCAACGGTAAAAAGAGCACTAATGGATTATTACAATTCAGGAGCAAAAGTATTGATGTGCTTGGAGGGAAACTGGGAACATGTATATGATTTATTATTGGATTTGCCCAAGGGATTTTTAATCGGAGCTGTAGAAAATTCCGATTTGAAAAAAGTAAAAAAAGACATTGGCAATCATATGACTATAATGGGTGGTATGCCACTTGAACTTCTTAGAACAGGAAGTAAACAACAATGTATCGATTACGCAAAAGAAACAATTGATAATTGTGCGCCTGGTGGAGGATTTATGTTGGGTCATGATAAAGGCGTGCTATCGCCTAACGATATAAATCCTGAAAATCAGAAAGCTGTAATTAATTTTGCACGTGAATACGGAAAATATTAATATAAAAAATATCAGGGGGTGCAAAAAATGGTTAACGATAAAACCGTACAAGAGTTATTTGAAGAATTAAAATTAAATCTAACTTTTTTACCGAATGAGGAAGCAAAAGAAGAACTTCTTAAAATTTTCACCTATGTCTTATCAATGTAATCAAAACTCAATAACAAAATGCTCGATCCATTGCAAACCCACTCTTTCCAGTGGGTTTTAATTTATTCAAGGGTTTGTTCGTTGTGGTTTTATTTTGTACATGTACAACAAATATGATCAATTTTTCAGGTTTTCTAAATTTAGCCGCAAAAAGCGGTCTCCTGTTTGAATCATTTAAAGAGTTGTACCTTTTTAAACTCTTTGCACATCAACTCCAAAAAATGAAAAAAACCTTGATTTCTCAAGGTTTGTAATCATTTGGTGCGGATGACAGGAGTCGAACCTGCACACCGAAGGCGCTAGATCCTAAGTCTAGTGCGTCTGCCAATTCCGCCACATCCGCATAAATGGTGACCCATCCGCGACTCGAACGCGGGACACCCTGATTAAAAGTCAGGTGCTCTGCCAACTGAGCTAATGGGTCAAGTTGGCTGGGGTAGCAGGACTCGAACCTACGCATGCCAGAGTCAAAGTCTGGTGCCTTACCGACTTGGCTATACCCCAATATAGTGTATTATTTTTTTGGTAAATGGGGTGGATAATGGGACTTGAACCCACGACATCCAGAACCACAATCTGGCGCTCTGCCAGCTGAGCTATACCCACCACATCAAATGGCGCGCCTGCAGGGATTCGAACCCCGGGCACACGGCTTAGAAGGCCGTTGCTCTATCCTACTGAGCTACAGGCGCATGTTTTAAAAATAGTGATAAATGGAGCGGGTGAAGGGAATCGAACCCTCGCGACTGGCTTGGAAGGCCAGGGCTCTACCACTGAGCTACACCCGCAAACATATAAAATGATACACTATTTCGCTTGAAGTTTCAAGCTTTTTTTAATAACTGCTGTCCCGTTTCTTAAGGACAAGGATTAGTATACATTACAAACTCATCCAAGTCAATACTTAAAAACAATTTTTTATTTTTTTTTGAAAGTTTTACTCCAAGTAGGAAATGGCCACATCCAAACCCTTGTTTCTCAAGGTTATTTTACCATAACTATGATATTTTTGCCCTCGTTTATCTCCAATGCTTCCCGGATTCAAAAATATTATTCCACCTATCTCTTCGTTGGATGGAATGTGAGAATGTCCAAATAGAACTATATCTATTTTGAGTTCCTTGCATCTGTAGAAAAGATTTTGAAGACTGGTTTTTATCCTGTACTTGTGGCCATGAGTGAGCAGGATCCTGTATCCTTTTTCTTTCAGGACCAATTCTTCTTCATGATTGGTATAATCTGTGTTTCCCTTTACCAATACTATCCTGGCATCGGTCAGATCTTTAATTTTGTCCACATCTTCTGCATTGTCTCCCAGATGTATTATCAGATCGATATTTTCGCTGTTTTCGACTACTTTTTCCATTCTTCCGGTATTTCGGTGGCTGTCACTAAAAACCAATATATTCATCGTTTTTCCTCTTCCGAAATCTTGACTATGATTTCTTTAGCATCTTTCAATGCAACCGCTCTGTGGCTAATTGAATTCTTTTCTCCTCCGTCAAGTTGAGCAAAAGTTTTACCTTTTGATTCCACATAAAACAAGGGATCGTAACCAAATCCTCCCTCTCCTCTTTGGGATTCAAGGATTTTCCCCGGACATTCACCTCTGAAAACATACTCCCTGCCGCCTTCATCGATAAATGCTATAACGCAGACAAATCTTCCGCTTCTCTTGTCTGACGGTACATCTTTCATAAGTTCTAAAAGCTTCTGATTGTTTTCCTCATCAGAGGCATTTTCTCCGGCAAACCTGGCGGAATAGATCCCTGGAGCACCATCCAAGGCATCAACCTCCAATCCTGAATCGTCCGCTAAAACGGCATGAATTGTGTGTTTTCGAACTTCTCTCGCTTTGATAAGTGCATTTTCTTCGAAGGTGCCTCCGTCTTCAACAATATCTATCAGGATTCCCTCTTCCTTCATTGTTGCAAAATCAAATCTTTCAAGACCAAGTATATCCGCGATTTCTATTTTCTTGTGTTCATTTCCTGTTGCCACTACTATTTTCATTCTATCACCACTTTTAAATAATTATGGAATCCGAATTGTCTTTTTGAATCTTTATCAATTTTTCTATACCAAGTTCCGCCAATTCCATTAGCTTGGCGAATTCATCTTTTTTAAACGGCCTTTCTTCTCCTGTACCTTGGATTTCTATTATCTCTCCTGTTTCAGTCATTACCACATTCATGTCAACTTCTGCGTTTGAATCTTCAAGATAGCACAAATCAAGCAATGGTTCCTGGTTTGATATTCCAACACTTACAGCTGCTACATAGGTTTTAAGCGGAATTGAATCTATCATATTTTTTGCTTTGAGTTTTGAAAAGGCATCTATCAACGCGATGAAAGCGCCTGTTATGGATGCGGTCCGGGTTCCTCCGTCAGCTTGAATTACATCGCAGTCGATCCAAACGGTCCTCTCCCCTAATTTTTCCAGGTCTACTACAGACCTTAGCGCCCTACCTATAAGCCTTTGGATCTCCACATTCCTTCCGTCTGCTTTTCCACGACTCATCTCTCTTGTTTTTCTGGTATGTGTCGCACTTGGCAACATGTTGTATTCAGCTGTTATCCATCCCTTGTTTTGACCTCTCAAAAACGGCGGGACCTTCTCTTCTATCATGGCAGTGCAAATAACCTTTGTATTGCCTGCCTCTATAAGCACAGATCCATCAGCGTACATGGTAAAGTCCCTGGTTATTTTTATGTCTCTCAATTGATCTGATTTTCTGTTATCTATTCTCGTCATCATTTTCTCCTTTTTTAAGAGCTCTGTACAAATCATCGCTTTCCGGCGGTTTGATCTCAACCACACCCTCCGATGTTATCAACTCTGTTTTCCCTTCAACAAACTCTCCGGCTACATTTGCATTTATTTGCATTGCTTTCAGCTCTTCAATAATCTTTAGTGCATCAGCTCCGCTGGCAGCTATAAGCATAACGCCACTTGAAATCAATTTAAGCGCATCTATATCAAAGTAATCTGCAATTTTTTTAGTAGAGTTCAACAATGGTATCTTTGTCTCATACAAATTGACGCCCAAATCGTACTTCTTTGCAACTTCCCATGCGGCCCCAAGTACTCCGCCTTCAGTAACGTCGTGCATGTATTTAGCACCGTTTTTTCCGGCCGCGACCCCTTCTGACGTTACGCTTAAAGAGTTTCTCAGAGATTCGATCTCTGCGATATCTTTATCATCAAGTATCTTTGACAATTTTCCCTTGAATTCGTCGAACAATATAACTGTTCCTTCGCACCCCGCGAACTTGGTTAGGATCAGTTTATCCCCCGCTTCGACGTTCCTGCCATATACGACTTCATTTTTTCTGCCCTTGCCCAAGCTTGTAGCCGATACTACAATTCTGTTTACTGCATCCGTTACTTCCGTATGCCCACCTATAAGTTCGATATCCGAAGCATTGCAAATTTTGATAATATCCTCTACAACTGCTTTAACTTCGCTGATCTTCGCAGAAGGCGGGATAAGCAGTGTAGTCATTATGGCAAAAGGCTTGACTCCTTTTGTGGCTACGTCATTTCCTGAAACTATCACTGCCAGTTTTCCTATTTCTGAAGCAGTGGCGGTTATGGGATCCGTAGATATTACGCAGATTTCATCTCTGAAGTCGATAAGACTGCAATCCTCAGAAAGCCCGCTGCCTACTATGACGTCAGGATGATGATATTTGATTTTTGAAAATATTATCTTGTCTAACAGCTCGTTGGAAATTTTTCCGACCTCCAAGTTCATCACCTTTCTTTACAGAGTAATTATAACATATTAGCGTCCACTGGTTTTAACAGCTGCAAGCAATAACAAGCAAAAGTTTCCACCTAAGCAGAAACTTTTGTATTTTAAATCTAGATTTCGTTCATGCACTCTTTGATTAGTTCATTTACCATTTGTGGGTTTGCCTTACCTTTTGTTTGTCTCATTATCTGGCCCACCAAAAATCCTATGGCTTTTTCCTTGCCGCTTCTTAGATCCTCCACGGACTGGGGATTTGCCTTCATCACTTCAAGGACCATACCCTTAAGTTCACCTGCGTCGCTCATCTGCGCAAGATTTTTTTCTTGAACAATAACTGAAGGTTTCTTGCCCGAATCGAACATCTCCTTAAGTACCTGTTTCCCGATGCTGGTGCTTATTGTATTTTTATTGATCAGGTTAACAAGTTCTCCCAGATCTTCCGGCGAAAAGCCCGCCTCCTCTATCGAAATGCCTTTTTCGTTCATAGTCGCCGAGATATCACCCATCAACCAGTTGGCTGCTGATTTGGCGTCGTTGCATACGTCCACCGTCTTCTCAAAAAATGTCGCGATTTCCTTTGATGCCACAAGTATTTCCGCATCGTAATCTGAAAGATTCCATTTTTCCATATACTCCGCTTTTCTGACCCATGGAAGTTTGGGAAGATGCCTTTCTATATTTGAAATATACTCTTCAGTCAAAACCACAGGCACGAGATCAGGGTCTGGAAAATATCTGTAATCGTGAGCTTCCTCTTTACTTCTCAGTGAATAACTCTCAGTTTTGTCATCGTCCCATTTCCTGGTTTGTTGGATTATCTTGTTGCCTTGTTCAATTTCAAAGATCTGCCTTTTAGCTTCGTACTCTACGGCTCTTTCCAAGGCCCTGAAAGAATTTAAGTTTTTCATTTCAGTCCTGGTTCCCAAAGGATCTCCAAATTTTCTCACAGACAGATTTACGTCGAATCGCAAGGATCCTTCCTGCATCTTGCAGTCAGACACCTCGGTGTATTCCAAGATGGATTTGATCTTTTCGGCAAATGCCCTGGCCTCTTTTGCACTTCTCATATCAGGCTCGGTAACGATCTCTATTAGCGGAACTCCGCATCTGTTGTTGTCTGCATAAGTTCCCGTTGAATCGTGGTTTAGTTTGCCCGCATCTTCCTCTATATGTATCCTTGTTATTCCGATGGTTTTCTTTTCCCCATCCACATCGATCTCAACACTTCCGTTTTCACAAATGGGCAGATCGAATTGAGAAATTTGGTAAGCCTTTGGCAAATCTGGATAAAAGTAATTTTTTCTATCCATTTTGCTGAATCTGGCTATGTTGCAGTTGGTGGCGATTCCCGCCTTTACTGCATACTCTACAACTTTTTTATTTAATACCGGCAATACCCCAGGAAGTCCAAGACAGACCGGACATGTCTGGGTGTTTTCTTCTGCACCGAAAGCAGTGCTGCAGCCGCAGAATATTTTCGTTTTAGTGTCTAATTCTGAATGTATTTCAAGACCTATGACTATTTCATACTCCATTTGTCCGCCTCCTATAATTTCGCTTTTTTACGATGATGATCAGTAGCCTGCTCGTAAGCGTAAGCCGCTTTCAATATGTGCTTTTCCCCGAAAGCTTCTCCTGTAAGCTGCATTCCTATGGGTAATCCATTGGAGTCAAAGCCACAGGGAACGCTGATGGCCGGTATCCCTGCAATATTTACCGGTACTGTGTAAATATCCGACAAGTACATTTCCAAGGGATCATCACTTTTTTCTCCAAGTTTGAAAGCAGTTGTTGGACAAGTGGGTGATAATAGTACATCGCAATTTTTAAAGGCCTCGTCAAAATCTCTTTTGATAAGAGTTCTTACCTGAAGGGCTTTTTTGTAATATGCATCGTAATAACCTGAGCTTAGAGCATATGTTCCAAGCATTATTCTTCTTTTTACTTCGTCACCAAAGCCCTGGCTTCTTGTCTTTTTATAAAGATCCATAAGATCGTCGTATTCTTCGGCTCTATAACCATATCTGATGCCGTCGTATCTGGCGAGATTTGAACTGGCTTCAGCTGAAGATATTATGTAGTATGCAGAAAGGGCATACTTTGAATTCGGAAGATCTACCTCAACTATTTCAGCCCCCAGACTCTTGTATACTTCAATGGCTTCCTGCAAGCTTTTTTCTACATCCGGGTTCAGACCTTCAGCAAAGTATTCCTTTGCGATGCCGATTTTGAGCCCCTTAATGTTGGTATCAAGGTAAGAAGTATAGTCTTCCTTTTCTTTCCTTACAGAAGTTGAATCCTTCTCGTCGTGACCTGCTATGTGATTTAGAACAATTGCACAGTCGGTTACGTCTTTTGTTATCGGTCCAATTTGGTCCAAGGACGAGGCAAAAGCTACCAACCCGTATCTTGAAACCAATCCATATGTTGGTTTCATACCAACGACACCACAAAATGAAGCCGGCTGTCTTATTGAACCCCCGGTATCGGATCCAAGGGAAAATACCACTTCATCAGCAGCCACGCAAGCTGCAGAACCTCCGCTGGAGCCCCCAGGCACCCTTGAGAGATCCCATGGATTTTTTGTGCTTTTCACCGATGAATTCTCGTTTGAAGATCCCATGGCAAATTCATCCATGTTTGTTTTTCCAAGAACTATCGCCCCTGCAGCCTTGAGCTTTGAGCTCACAGTTGCATCGTATGGCGGTATGAATCCTTTTAGTATCTTTGAAGCACATGTTGTTTCCACACCTTCGCTACAAATGTTGTCCTTTAAGCCGTACGGTATTCCAAAGAGTTCTGAATGCGGTTTTTCGTCTGTTGCTGCATCCGCCGCCTTGGCTTGCTCCAAAGCCTCTTCCTTCATTATTTTCAAGAAGCTGTCAACCTTGCCTTCGACATCTTCTATCCTGTCAAGATATTTCATGGCTACATCTTCGTACGTGATTTCACCGGCATCAATAAGTGCATTTATTTCGTGTATAGTGTTTATCTTGTCCATCCATCTTCCTCCTATTCGATTACCTTCGGCACTTTAAAGCATCCCTTGTCTTGGGAAGGTGCATTCATCAACGCCTTTTCCCGATCAAGGGATGGCACGGGAACATCTTCCCTAAGTACATTTTTCACAGGCAGAACATGAGCTGTCGGCAAAACATCGGTAGTGTCGATTTGATTCAGCTGATCTTCGTATTCAAGGATCTTTCCCAGCTGTTCCACATATTTGTCAACTTCATTTTCGTCAATTTCCAACCTTGCAAGATCCGCTACGTATATTACATCTTCTTTGGTCAGTTTCATATTATCACCTCGGATAGTTTTTTTACATTTATAATATTATATTTTAAGTCCCTGTTCTTTACAACTTTTATCGGATCATGGATAAGAATGTATCCTCGTCTATCACGGCAACATCCAAACTTAAAGCCTTTTCAAGCTTGCTTCCTGCCGCTTCTCCCGCAAGAACATAATCTGTTTTTTTGCTTACTGAACCCACGACTGATCCGCCGTTTTCCTCTATTATCTTTTTTGCCTCATCTCTTTTTAATGTGGGCAAGGTTCCTGTAAGGACAAATTTTTTACCTTTAAACAAGTTGGTGACGCTTTTTTTACCTTCAGACATGTTCAGTCCTTTGTCTTTGAGTTTGTCTATCAACTGAATATTCTCGGGATTGTCGAAAAAAGCTCTGGTCTCCTCGGCGATTACACTGCCTACTTCATCGATTTTTTGCAGTTCTTCCAATGTACTTTGTGAAAGATTATCCATTGTCTCATAACGCTCCGCCAGCAATTTGGATGTTTTCTCCCCTACAAATGGTATTCCCAATGCGAATATCAATCTGGAAAGGGGTCTCTTTCTGGAATCTTCGATGGCATTGACCATGTTTATAAACGATTTTTCGCCTGAATTTTCCAGTGCCATGATGTCATCCTTTTTGTCTTTTAAATCGTAGATATCACTAATATCGGATATTATTCCTTTTTCTATGAACTTTTGAACCTGTTTTGGTCCCATACCTTCTATATTCATTGCTTTTTTTGAGACGAAGTGCACTATCTTTCTTCTAATTTGAGCAGGGCAAGAAACATTAAGGCATTTTACGTCCGCCTCCTCAGGGTTCCTGTGAGTGGGGCCCCCGCATTCCGGACATGTAACAGGTATAACATAAGGCTCGGAGCTTTTATCTCTGTGATCCTTGTTGACCCTGACCACTTCAGGTATAATTTCACCTGCTTTTCGAATCAGTACAACATCCCCCTCCCTTATATCCTTTTCGGTTATGTAGTCCTGATTATGAAGTGTGGCCCTCGATACTACGCTGCCTGAAATTAGTACCGGCTTTAAATTGGCAACAGGTGTAAGTACTCCTGTTCTTCCTACTTGCACTTGAATGCTTTCCACTACGGTTTCTTTTTCTTCAGGTGGAAATTTATACGCAATGGCCCATCTTGGGCTCTTTTCCGTTTGCCCCATTTCAGTCCTTTTTTCAAGTTCGTCAACTTTGACGACCAACCCGTCGATCTCATAGGGTAGCTCGCCCCTTGTTCTTTCCAGCTCATGACAAAACCTGATGACCTGGTCAATATTATCAGCTTTTACACATCTGCTGGTTTTAAATCCAAGCTTGGAAAGATATTCCAGGCTCTGCGAGTGGGTTTTAAATCCTTGAGATCCGCCGCTTTCCAGACTGAATACAAATATGTCAAGAGGTCTTGCAGCCGTGACTTTGGAATCCAGTTGCCTGATAGATCCAGCAGCGGCATTTCTCGGGTTTGCAAACAGGTTCTCATCGTCTTCTATGCGTTTTTCATTGAGTCGTTCAAAATTTGCCTTGTCAATATAAACTTCTCCTCTTACTTCAAGAGTTTCCGGTTCATTCAATCTTAAAGGTATGTTTTTTATGGTTCTTAGATTTTCCGTTACATCTTCCCCGATGACTCCATCCCCTCTTGTTGCACCTCTCACAAAAATTCCATCTTCATAATAAAGCACTACAGTCAAACCGTCATACTTATACTCCATTGAATATGTAAAATCGTCGGTTAGTTTTGCCAATCTCTGGTCAAATGCTCTAAGATCTTCGTCGCTGAAAGCATTTGTCAGACTAAGTTTTGGTGTGGTAAATTCAACCTTTTGGAATTTCTCCAAAGGATTTCCACCAACTCTTTTGCTTGGTGAATAACTAAAGGAATACTCCGGATATTCTTCTTCCAATTCCGCAAGTCTCTTCATCATCATGTCGTATGTATAATCATCTATTACCGGTGAATCTGCATTGTAATAAAGCTTATTGTGTTTTTCAATTTCTTCGATAAGTTCCAAGATTTCCGCTTTAGGATCCTTGCTCATATTTTTCACCTTTATACTATTTTTATGGGTGCCATACTGACGGCTATTTTTTTGATTCCCATGTTCGGAAATGCCACTGTGGCAATATCTCCGTTGAGGTTGATAACTGTCCCTTCGCCCCATACCTTGTGAATGATCTTGTCGCCTGTTGCGATCTCGTCTTTGGACTGGGATTTGCTCGGCTTTTGCGAAAGATTACCACCTATAAACCTGTCGAGTTGATTGTTCATGCTGAATGTAGAATTTTGATTCTCGTCCCTGCCTTTTTTCTTGTTCACGGGTTTAGGAGATTCTTTTATATTTAGCAACTCTACCGGTATCTCATCCAGAAATCTGGATTTCATATTGTAATTCAACCTTCCGTAAACAGTTCTGTACTTGGCATGGGTCATAAAAAGCCTGTCCTGAGCCCTGGTTATTCCGACATAGCAAAGTCTTCTTTCCTCTTGAAGTTCGTGATCGTCGTCTTTGGACCTTTCATGCGGAAAAATCCCCTCTTCCATACCCGGCAAGAAAACTACCGGAAATTCAAGACCTTTGGCATTGTGGATCGTCATCAATAAAACTTCTCCACCCTCATCATCCAATTTGTCCGTCTCAGAATACAAAGAGACGTTTTCCAAAAATGATGTGAGGTCCATGTCGACAGAATTCTTTTCAAATTCTACGGCTGCTGACACCAACTCTTTAAGGTTTTCCACTCTTGACTGGGAATTTTGCATTTTGCCGCTCTCCAGCATCTCCATATATCCGGATTCTTCTATGACCATTTCCATCAATTTGCTTATGGAAAGATGATCTTTGTTGCTGCTGAATTTATCCATCAATTCGGCAAATGATCGGAGTTTTCCCATGACTCCTGCAGTCAGTCCAACCATCTCGTCGAGGTTCATTATAACGTCGTACAAAGTCCATTCCTTAAAATCTGCAAACTCCTGGAGTTTTTCTATAGTGGCGTTTCCTATTCCTCTCTTAGGAGTATTGATGATCCTCTTAAAGCTCAAGTCGTCCTTTTGATTGTCAAGAACCACAAGATATGCGATTATGTCCTTGATTTCTTGTCTCGCATAAAACTTTGTACCACCAACCATTTTATATGGGATCCTGGCCGCTACAAATGATTCTTCAAATACCCTGGATTGAGCATTTGTTCTATATAATACTGCAAAGTCCTTATAATCGTATACGCCGTCTCTAACCATGTTTCGGATTTGGCTTGTAACATAATTGCTCTCGTCCCGTTCATCGTTGAGTTCAAATACTTCTATTGGCTCTCCGGCTTTTTTGTCCGTCCACATTTTCTTGTCTTTTCTATAATCGTTGTTGCTGATCACATGATTGGCCGCTTCGATGATGTTTGGCGTGGACCTGTAATTTTGCTCGAGTTTGATGACCCTGGCTTGAGGATATATTTTCTCAAATTCCAAAATATTGGTGATATCAGCACCCCTGAATGCGTAAATACTCTGATCGTCATCACCGCAGACGCAAATGTTTTTATGTTTTTTTGCAAGCATGTCCGTCAGTTTGAACTGTATTGGGTTGGTGTCCTGATACTCGTCAACAAGCACGTATTTGAATTTTTCCTGATAGTATTTCAGAATGTCGGGCTGTTCCTCGAACAATCTGGAAGTATTAAGGAGCAAATCGTCAAAATCCATGGCATTATTTGATTTAAGCTTGCTTTGGTATAGCTTGTACACCTGAGCAATTTTTTCCTCTCTGAAATCATCCATACTTTCCTTTGCAAATTGGTCGGGCATGGTGCCTTTTTCTTTCAAGGAAGATATTTTGCTGATCAAGCTGCTTACCGGATACATCTTCTCATCCAGATTGATTTCATTCAAACACTCCTTGATTATGGATTTAACGTCTGAAGTATCGTATATTACATAATTTCTGTCATAGCCTATAAGATTTGCATGAAATCTTAATATTTTTGCGCACATGGAGTGGAAGGTGCTCATCCAGATGTCCTCGGCGCCATCTATATCCATGGACTTGATCCTGTTTCTCATTTCCTCGGCTGCCTTGTTAGTAAAAGTCAAGGCTAAAATCTCCCATGGTTTCGCTTTGTTTTCTTTCAGTATATAAGCAATTCTGTGTATGATCGTCCTGGTCTTGCCTGATCCTGCTCCTGCCAATATGAGAACAGGTCCGTCAGTGGACAATACTCCCTGTTGTTGTCTTTCATTCAGTCCTTCAATCAAATTCATTGCAACCTCCATTTTTTGCTCGTTTAACAAAAAAATTCATCCAATTCTGCGATGAATTTCCAAGTTTTGTTCAGACTAACATTCTATCATAAATTATCGGTTCAGGCACCTTTTTCATTTTAAAGGAATTCCGAATCTTCATCTTCTTCATAAAACACCTGATCCTTCTGGATCCAGACAGAAGCAACTGTTCCCTTTTCTTTTTCACTGGTTATCTCCAGTCGCCAGTCGTGTTCATCGGCTATCCACCGGGCAATGGAAAGTCCAAGACCGGTTCCTCCCATTTCTCTTGAACGGGCTTTGTCCGCTCTATAAAACCTTTCGTAAATCTTCTCCAGATTCTCCGGGGCGATCCCTTCACCCTGATCCTTGAATTTCAGGACGAGATATCCCTTTTCCTCTTTAGTAGAGATGGAGATCGTGGTATTTTCAAGGCTGTATTTTATGCTGTTGTCCAATAGTATTATCACAAGCTGGGTCATTCGCATCATGTCGGCAAAAATGTAAATCTTGTCATCGATACTGTTGTAAATGCTTATGTTTCTTTGCGCCGCTATTGGCATAAGCTTTTCACTGGTATTCGTTATGAGGTATGACAGATTGAATACTTCCTTATCAAGGACTAGCTGTCCTGCATCGACTTTTGCCAGAAATAGAAGGTCTGTTACTACCTTCTCCATCCTTTTGGTTTCATCATAAGCGTTTTTTATCCATTCCGTTTGACTTTCAACTGACGCCTTCGGTTCGGATTTTACAACATCAAGATTTGTAAGCACCACGGCTATTGGAGTCCTCAGCTCATGAGAAACATTTGCCACAAATTCCTGTTGTTTCAAAATCGACTGCCTTATCGGTATTATCGATCTTCCCGAAATTATATATCCGCCCAAAAATGAAAGGGTAGTTCCAATTACCACCGCTATCATAAGGATCCTTAAAAGCCAATCCAGAAAACTGAACTCGGCATTCATATTTTTGATTGTTTGCACTACTCTCATCTGTCCATTGTCGTTAGCGTATACATTAGTAAAGATTTTCATGTCGATGATTTCATACTTGTAATTAAGCACTTGCTTTCCCATATTGTTGTTCTGGAAATTATAGAGCAGGATATCGTTAAGTATATTGTTGGGGAGCTGTAAATATATGGAGCTTCTGATAATATCGAAATTCTCATCCCAAACGACCGTTGTTATATTTTCGTTAAGTAATTTTTGAATGAAGTCATTGTACTCCTGATCCTTCTCCGGATCATTTGGATATCCTTCCTTAAGATCATCGAAATAATCGATGTAAGTGTTTAATTGTTCTGCTACAAGAGCAAGCTCGGTGTCTACTGTATTAGTGAGATTTAGTTGCATGGTAAAATACAAAAAAACCGATATGGCTATCAGTATTATTATGAGCACAACCGTATTTAGCAAGGCCAGATTCAGCCTTAACTTATTCAGCATCTAATCCCTCTCCTTTAAAACGTAGCCCAAACCTCTCACAGTTTGGATCATGGATCTGGACTTGACCAGTTTCTTCCTGAGATAGTGTACATAAATTTCCACACTGTTTTCTGCAGCCAAACTGTCAAATCCCCAAATTCTGTCGATTATATGATCTTTTGAAATGATCATTCCGGGATTTCTTAAAAACATCTCCAGCAATTGAGACTCCTTTGATGTCAAATTTTTTGGATTGCCGTCTATTGTTACCTCGCCGGTGTTGATATTTAGCGTAATATCCGAATATCCTATGGTACTGTCGTGATATATCTCCTTCGGTCTTCTTGCCAACGCCCTTACCCTGGCCAAGAGTTCTTCCGTTTCAAAAGGCTTGACCATATAATCGTCTGCACCCATGTTCAAGCCCTTTACTTTGTCCTTTGTAGTATCCATTGCTGTCAGTATAAGCACGGGTGTGTTTTTTCCTTTTTCCCTGATGCCTTTTAATATCTGCAAACCATCCACTTCGGGAAGCATTATATCAAGGATTATTACATCGTATATGTTTTCATCGGCCAGCAGTTGCCCCTCCAGACCGTCATAAACCACATCTGTTAAAATCTTGTTGTTCTCAAATATCTTGGCAACCGCCTGAGCCAGAGGTTTTTCATCTTCTACCAAAAGTACCCTCATGTTTTCCTCCCAAGAATTATTTTATTTTTTTCACATTATCAATGATATTTAAATATTTAAAGGTTACGTTAAGCTTCATCATGTATCATATTGTTAAAGAGAATACTAGATGGAACCAACCCCCTTTTCCCTTTTCCCTTTTTAAATGATTGATAAATTTTTTTCATTTATTTTGGTTCCTGACTATATAAAGAGGTTTCGGCCTCTTTATATTTTTTTGTCTAAATCAATCCTGAGTTTGCGTATGCAAAAATCCCTCCAACGAAAATATACAAATCCGCAAGGTTGAAAACCGGGAATCTTTTTATCTTGATAAAAATGAAATCCGTGACTCTTCCTTTAAACATTCTTTCATAGTAGTTCGACAATGCTCCTGCTATTACAAAGCTTAGCGGAATCAAATAATCATAACCGAGATTTTTAATGATCGAATAGAAAAAAACAAGCAATATGACGATTATCGCCAAAGTTGAAAAAAACATCAAAACTTTTCTGTTTCTTTTTAATATTCCAAAAGCTGCACCTTTGTTATATACCAGGACCAGGTATAATCTTCCCCATACCTTTTTGGGATAGTTAGGCATCAGCTTGTCTCGAGCCATTTTCTTGGTGCTCAGATCTGCCATGATACCTAAAACGATCACGAAAAGGCATATAAGAAGTTTAACCATAAATATTCACCAGTTTAGGCGAGTTCAAAATCAGAGTTTCGATTTTCATATCATCGTCGTCAGTGAACCATATGGTAACTGCCACGTCTCCATCTTCATCTGTAAAAGTGCCCTTGTATATGGCGCTTATGTATGATACCCCTTCATGCTCCTGTTTTGTTACCTTTTCAAGAGTCAATGTTCCCTCTTCATATTCACCTATTATCTCCGTTATGGTCGGACGCAAGACTCCGATGAAGTTTTCCTCAGTCATGGCACCTTGCATAAGAGGTCCAAAATCCTTGCTGAAGCCAGCATAGTTTCCCTCATTGAATGCAACAAGCATGCTTTCCACTTTAGGTGTTCCTTCAAGATCTATTTCATTTTTTAATTCTGAAGTCGAACATCCGGCAAATATAAGCAATAGAGACACAAGAAGTACGATATACAATTTTTTCATAAAATTCCCTCCGTTCAGAACTCAATTTTCAACTATGATCCTTTTTCAACTTTGAATCTACTTTTTATATATAAAACACTAAAAAAAGCAACGATCAAAAGAAAAATTTCCGACAGGTATACGTTTGGCATCATAACAGCAACAAAATTGACTGCGCCGTGGATCAATATGGCCACTAACAATAGCTTGGGCCTCTTTTTAAATACGCTTTCAGCCACCACGAACGACAATGCGATATGAAGCAATACGGCAAACACTCTTTCTATCCCGCCCATCAAAAACATGTGTGGCGGTGTATTGGACAGCACTTCTATCCAATTGCTGCTTTCCGTAAAAATTCCCGGCAATGATTCTACAAAACCACCCAACAACCCAAAATTGATATACAATAATGCAATGAATGTAAAAATTGTGTTGATACCTATAAGTGCTATTGATTCAAATCCACCGTGTCCTACACCATATGAAAATACGTCCCAATTTGTCGGTTCATACTTATTGAAGAATTTAAATGCCACATATCTGCCGATTTCTTCGAAAATTCCTGCTGTGATCGACAAAAACAGAGCCATGATAACTTTATTAGAAGCGATATTGGCATAAAACCAAAACTGTCCCTGAAGAAAAGTAACTAGTGGTATCCTTAAAACAAGCTGGAATACCGCAAAAATCATGGCACCGGCAAAAATGTATCTGATCTTCGATTTTCTCTTCAATATCACATATAAAAATAATACTAAAGGAAAACCGATGGAGAGAACCATAGAAAGTCCGCTGAAAACCGCGTACCATAATTCCATTTAAACACCTCATAGCTAATTTTATCTCTCAATCATTATATCAATTATCCCTGGTTATAAAAAGAAAAGATTTCATATCTCTCAGACATGAAATCTTTACAATTCAACTTTTTAAACTAAATCGAACCTATCAGCATTCATTACTTTTGTCCAAGCAACAACGAAATCTTCAACAAATTTTCTATTTGCATCTTCACTGGCGTAAACTTCAGCCACTGCTCTTAGTTCAGAATTTGAACCAAATACCAGATCCACTCTTGTTCCAGTCCATTTGGGTTCTCCAGTTTTTCGATCTCTTCCTTCAAAAGTCTCACTTTTTTCTGACAGAGGTCTCCATACGGTTCCCATATCCAAAAGATTAACAAAGAAGTCATTGGATAGTGTTTCAGATCTATCTGTGAATACACCGTGCTTGGAGTTGTCGAAATTTGCACCCAAAACCCGCATTCCTCCTACCAAAACCGTCATTTCCGGTACAGTCAATCCCAGAAGTTGAGCTTTGTCTATCAGAATGTGCTCTGCCATATGCGCACAGCTTTTCTTGCTATAATTTCTAAACCCGTCTGCTTTAGGTTCCAAAACGGAAAATGCGTTCACATCAGTCTGTTCATCTGTTGCATCGGTACGCCCAGGCGCAAAAGGAACTTTCAAATCAAAACCGGCATTTCTTGCTGCTTTCTCAATTGCCGCACAACCTCCAATGACTATTAGATCTGCAATGGATACTTTCTTGCCGCTTGATTGTTCATCGTCAAATTCGTTCTTTAAGCTTTCAAAAACTTCAAGCACTTTCTGAAGTCGATTGGGTTGATTTACCTCCCAGTTTAGTTGAGGATCCAATCTTATTCGGGCTCCGTCTGCTCCACCTCTTTTATCAGAACCCCTAAATGTGGATGCCGATGACCATGCCGTGTATACCAATTCGGATACAGACAATCCCGAATCCAGTATGCGTTTTTTCAACCCCTCCACATCGTTATCGTCTATTTGTTCATAATCCGCCACAGGTACAGGATCTTGCCATAAAAACTGTTCCTTGGGGACATCCGGACCCAGATATCTGGAAACAGGTCCCATATCCCTGTGCGTCAACTTGAACCAGGCTTTTGCAAAAGCTTCCTCCAACTCATTAAAATTGTTCATAAAATGTTCTGCTATCGGACGATATGTGGGATCCATTCTAATGGCCAAGTCTGCAGTTGTCATCATTGGTGCATGAGTTTTTGAGGGATCATGTGCATCAGGGACAGTAGTTTTGGCAGCTGGATCAGTAGGTTTCCACTGCCACGCTCCCGCGGGGCTCTTTTCCAGATCCCAATCGTACCTGAACAAGGTCTTGAGATAACTATTGTTCCACTGGATGGGTGTAGGTGTCCAAGCTCCTTCTATGCCACTGGTTATTGTGTCTCCACCCTTTCCTGTTCCAAAGCTGTTTTTCCATCCCAATCCTTGCTCTTCCATTCCCGCTGCTTCCGGTTCCGGACCCAGATTATCAGCCGGACCTGCACCATGACACTTTCCGAAGGTATGACCGCCAACTATCAGGGCAACGGTTTCGTAATCGTTCATTGCCATTCTGGCAAATGTCTCTCTTATGTCAACTGCTGATTCCAAAGCGCTGGGCTTTCCATTGGGACCTTCGGGATTAACGTATATAAGACCCATCTGAACTGCAGCCAAAGGATTTTCAAGATCTCTTTCCCCTGAATATCGTTCATCCCCAAGCCATTCTTTTTCAGCTCCCCAGTAAACGTCTTCTTCCGGTTCCCAGATGTCTTCTCTTCCACCTGCAAATCCTATGGTCTTAAGTCCCATGGACTCCAAGGCTGCATTTCCGGCAAGTATCATCAAATCTGCCCAGGATATCTTCTTTCCATATTTTTGTTTTATGGGCCACAGCAAACGCCTTGCTTTGTCAAGACTAACATTGTCAGGCCAACTATTTAACGGCGCAAATCTTTGATTTCCTGTACCACCGCCTCCACGGCCATCTCCCATTCTATATGTACCGGCGCTGTGCCATGCCATACGAATAAACAACGGACCATAATGTCCGTAGTCTGCAGGCCACCAGTCTTGAGAATCAGTCATCAACTCATTCAAATCTTTCTTCAAAGCATCTAAATCAAGTTTCTTGAATTCTTCTGCATAATTAAAATCCCTACCCAATGGGTTTCTTTCCGGGGCATTTTGATGAAGCATCTTTAAATTCATCTGGTTGGGCCACCAATCTGCATTTGAAGTACCACCGCTTGATTTTTTGCTGGTCATTCCGGTTACAGGACATTTTCCTTTTTCACTCATGAATTTTCCACCTTCCATTGGTAATTGTTTAGTTCCAACACCTCAGATATACCCGGTATTCAACTTGGTAAAACCTCATTTGATCAGGTTTCGTACAAATGCGCATAAAAAGACATCGATCACTCATAGCATCGATGTCTTTGTAGCTTTTATAAAAATCAAATCAAAAGATTCATGTAGGACACGAAAATATCGTGACTGATCTTTTCAAATTTCTCCTTCGCAAAATCCGGAGTGTGGGGATACATCTTGGCATGCTCATCCCAGTCAAATAAATACTTGGATTTTACATCAGGTATCACAGACAAATCTCTTTGAAATCCTTCTGAATTCAAAGGTGTTCCGAAGGATTCACCAGCATTGTCGTAAACCATATAGTCCTTTAAGCAATTGTTTAATGCAGCCCAAGTTTCAATGTTGGCATCTTTGGGCCCAAGTGGGGACTTGTCAAATCCAAACAAGTACCCTCCCCCTGGCATCATTATATCTAAAAACTCTTTGGCTCTATCCACGATCTGCTCAGGTGTATCCAAAAGCAGGGATGAAACCGGGAACAATCCCGTAAGGATGAACTTTTCACCTAGTTTTTCCTTGATGATTTTAGGATCTCCATATTCAAATTGTATCTTGGTTCCGGCTGGTAATTCGTCCAGAAGAATGTCCAGATATCTCATCCAATCATGCTCGCAAAATATTGAAGGTCTAACTCCTACTGCAGCGTATTGCTCCAACTGTTTCTTGAATGTGGGTAAGTACAAATCCAAGAAATCTTTCTCTCTCATAAAAGTAGGCATGTGCAGCGGTAAAAACACCCCTCCTTCAGGATGAACCACTGATGGAAGTCCCCACTTATATACTAGGGGCAAGACAACTTCGCAGGCTTCCTTGATAAATCCCGGATCTCTTCTTATGTCTTTGCTTATCCCGGAAAAGCTTCTTATCTGGTCTGCAACAAAATCCATCGGAGCTTCGGATATTGTAAAAGATCCCCGGGGTGCACCCGGATAATAGCCATACTTTTGAACCAGATTGGCATATACGGGAATGAAGTTGCCAGTATCCTGAGCCAATGTAGTTTTAGCCATTTCAAGATAGGTTGATCTCTTGACGGGATCATCCAGAGACAACATGGGGTGTTGTCTTGGAACAACTTTTTCTACCAGATAATCAAACCCTTTTTCTATCAGCTCAGGATATCCGTCTGCACCCATCCCCACTACCTCGGGATGTTGCATATAACCCGAATGGCTCATCACAAAATTTCTTGATTGCAAAAGTTCATAAAATGAAGGCGGTCTTGTAAGCACGATATTGGGTGGTATAACAGGACAGTTGTCAGTGTATATCTTTTGACACAGATCATCCGCAGATTCTGCCAACATGTTGTAATCGTATTGAAAATCAAAGGGATCCAGTCCCCCATGATGAGCTACTATCGTGTAAGGAAAGGTAGTTGCCACCGGCAACCTTTTGGGAAGAATATTGTTGTTAATATCCTCATAGATTTTCTTTCTTTCATCTGCAATATTGTTTTGACCGCTCATTTTAAAACCTCCATTTTTATTTAAATTTTTATGCATTTACAAAAACCGAACACGTTCTGTTTTTAGACTAACAAAAAAACCGGCTACTGTCAACCGGTTTCATTGGTTGCTCTTAACTTTTATCTTAATAATCCAAACGAATGTCAAACACATCCGTCTCGGTGATCTTGATGTCAAAACTTATGGGAATAGCAACGTCCAAAATACAGTCTATCTCATTTTTCGAAAAACCAAGCTGCAACAGGTGATGAACATTAAATATCCTTATTGCTTCAGGAACATCTTTGATGATCCCCTCCTTAATGCCACATATCAACTGTTGATACATGCCTATATAAAACAAACTATATACATTCAATGTTTGATTGTCCAAGTGCATTTTAAGATATTCATTTTTTCTGGCAAACTGCATAAATATATGATCGAGCATTATATCTGTCAACAAATTTTCCTGGCTCAAGTCGTACATGAAATCCAGTCTTTTTTTTATGGTGCTCCCGATGATCACAGAAGTGGTTAGGTAAACCGTATCCGCTTCTATGGTGTCCAAATCCAACTTGCTATAGATATTTCTGATCTGAGTATAAATGATTTTATTGTAAGTTTGAGAAAGGACCTTGGCAATATCCGCTTTTTTATTGAAATGATGGGTTATAGCTCCCAATGAAACGTTGGCCTTTGTAGATATATCCCGCATGGTAGTTTTCCTGTAGCCTTTTTCATCGAACAAGGCGTAGGCAGTATCCAAGATATGTTGTTTGTTTTTGCTGAATTTGTATGTTTTCAATATGCTACCACCATTCTGTATAATTTTTAATTATACCATCAATATTCAATAGACTCAAAAATACAATTTATTATTTGCGCTTTTCAAAATTTTGCTGCGGCAATCTCCAAAATCGATTTAGCTTCATCGTTATTGGGAACATTTCCACCTTTTCCTGCATAAATAAACTTGATCACAGTGGAATCTTTTACCAAGATGTACTCCAACCCCATTTTCCCTGCATAGGCCCTGTCTGTTCCCTCAACCGAATATGACTCAAAAGAAGAAACCGATCTATCAAATGTAGCAGTTTTCATCAGGATCTCACTAAACTGTAAAGCGAAATCTTTAGATTGTAATTCATAAACTTTTTGATTTAACCAGGCACCATCAATGGATTCCTGGGTCTCGGTAATATTTGCTAGAAGAGTTCTCCACCTCCTGACGTAGTATAGAGATTCTCTTTCTCCTTCATGACTAAAATCTTTCAAGATCAGATAACCACTTTCTCTTTGTTCAGGCATTTCATATTCAACCGTACCAACTATTTCAACAGCGCCAATAAACAGAATCGTCATTATAGTCAACATGTAAATAACAGATCCAAAACTTATTCGGTATCTTGGTGGATACGGCATGGTATTTGGCTTATCTTTCAACTTGAAAATAAACCTTGTTAAATAGATTAAAATATATAAATATCTGATCATTACCCACAAAGTCAAAAACCCAAACAACAATCCGAAAGCTGTATGTTCAACAAAAAAGAGCAGCATTTCCGGAATGAAACTAAACCCTGTACCATTATCTCCCTTGCCAATCAATGACAACAGCCAAACTTGCAATAAAAACATGCTAAAAACAAAAAATATTTCAATGAGATAACTTTTTCTAAGAGCACGAACGCTCTTGATAGTTAATTCGGGTCCAACCATTTTCTGAGCTATAGCTTCGTCATCAGTAGAGTATATTTGCAATCTGTCCGTACTTGCCTTGCCCTCGACAAGTTCCCACCCTTCATTTTCGAATGTTTCTACCGGTTTTAGTTTCTCATTCCAACGGGTCGGTTTTCGCAAAACGATCCTATAAAACCTCTCCTGTGGTTCATCTTTTCTAAATCGACTGATATGCTTTCCTCTTTTGTCCAGTAGCCACCCCTTTTTGGCCATTTGATGATAAAGCGCTTCATTTTCTCTTATCCCGTAGTCTCCTCGATGTAAAACGTAACGTTTTTTCATTAATTCAACTCCCGCAAGCATTTTTATTATAATAAATTTATCTTACCATTTATCAATCAAATATTAAAGTGTATATAAAAACTCGAAATCCCTTGATCTCGAGTTTTCAAAAATTATAAATATTATGTTCATTCACGTTCCTGTATCGTCACTTTTATCGAATCGCCAGGCTGTTTTCCGATTTTAGCCCTTATATCCTTTCTTATTCCAATAATGTGTCCGGGGGTCTTCATTCTTACAAGACTTCCTTCGTATCTTTCGCCGTCAAAAGTGGCCAGCACCTTTACTCTGCCCTTTCCAAATTCCTCTCTCACGTCGTATGGGAATTCTACATAGGCTCCGTCGACATCAGGGACTTTTTTTATAACAGCTTCAAATTCATATATCTTCTTCACTTTCATCGATCCTCAATTCATTTTTTATTATTCATTGGACAAAGCTTTGTGTAATTATTTAACGTCCTCATTTGCAATTTAATATTTTGATATAAATTTCTTAATTTGGTTGACAATGTATAGATTGCCATATAAAATACAAATATAAAAACAGAACATGTTCTGCTGACTTGAAAGTACTTATGCAAGGAGTGAGAAGTTATCGAGAGAGGTGATCAGTGAAAATAAACCACTTTAAAAGCTGAAACCGAATAAATCAAAATGGAGGAATGGATTTATTTTTAATAACAAAACCTTATGCACAAACTGGTGTACAAAAGGTTGGTGGAGTCACTGAAAAACCTCCTATCAGTGAAATGCTTAAGCAGATAGTTGTCAACCCACCATTGATTGGTTTGATGCTGGTTGAATTGGGAAGATATTTGGGAAGATTCATAATCTTCGGAATGGCTTTTTATTACTTTAAATACATCATTAATGATGTACCCGGACTTGCTTTGTTCATGACTGGATTGACCATCGCTCAAATCGTAGCTGCAGCGGTAGCTGCACCCATCGCAAAAAAATTCGGCGAGAAATACACTTATATAACGGCAATGGCGATATTAGTAGTAGGATTACTTGTTGTTTGGGCAATGCCGTTAAGTGCCGGAACATTTAAAATGGTGATGTTCATCGCTTATTTGGGATATGGCCTTCCGGATAGTTTGAATGTAGCCATGTATTCTGCAACTGTAGATTACGGCGAGTGGAAAACTGGTAAAAACATCAGGGGATTTGTTATGTCGCTTATCAGTTTCCCAATCAAAGCTGCAGTTTTCGTTCGAAGCATAATCATTGCCGCAGTACTTGCGTCTGTAGGATATGTAGCTGACATGGCGGCTACTCCGGAGTTGATAACTGGAATTAAAAACGGATTTGCACTGTATCCTGCAATCATCATGATAATCGGAATGACTTTAATGTTTGGCATGTACTCACTGACTCCCAAGAGACTACGTGAAATTCAAAACGAGTTAAAGCAAAGAAAAACCGAAGCTTAATAATAATTTAAAAATCCTTTCACGCAAATTTGAAAGGATTTTTTTATGCGCAAATTTTTACTCCTCGTCCCCACTAATGTTACACCATGATCTTTCTTGGGTATGCTTTACTAATAAGATAATGGAAACAAATACGCTCACTAAAGATTCTTTCTGAAATTTGGTTGAAATGTTATGGGAAGGACGGTTTATCGATGAAACAAAAAAAATCCGGAAATATAAACACAATCCATTTGATTCTTTTGAGCATATTCTTCATCATATTGATATTGTCGGTCATCCAGCCTTACAATTTGTTGTTCTGGTTCATGCAGGCATTACCTGCCATGTTGATTGTTCTGGGACTGGTTTTGACCTATCGAAAATTCACTTTTTCCACTTTTGTATATGTGATGGTTCTGATCCATACCATTGTTTTATTGATAGGTGCCCATTACACCTATTCTCGAAATCCGTTTTTCGACTTATTGATGAATGAGTTCCAGCTGGAAAGAAACAACTATGACCGGGTCGGGCATTTCGCCCAAGGTTTTTTTCCCGCCTTCATGATCAAGGAATTTTTATTTCGAGCCGTACATGTAAAAAAAGGCCCAATGTTGAATCTCATCGTGATCGGCTTGTGTCTTGGTATCAGCGGATTCTATGAATTGCTCGAATTGGCCGCATCCTGGATCACGGGTTTACCTGGCGAATTCATCATGGGATTTCAGGGAGATGTATGGGACAGCCAATGGGATATGATCATGGCACTCATTGGCGCCGTCATTGCCGTCATTCCATTTGGATCGTGGCACGACAAGCACATGGAAAAGAGCTGAAAAACAACCACTCCAAGGTCAGACCTTGAAGTGGTTTATAATTTTATGATTTTGTTCAGATTCGATTTAGATGCATCTTACAGTGTTGAATCCTTGTTGAACAGCCTTTTGGATGTTGTTCGGTCACTTTTTCACTCCATCTATTTCGCAGACTACCTTATTGTCTTTGAATTGAACGATTTTTGCACTTGTAATGGTTTGGATATTGCAATCTTCCATAAGCTGGCGCAATGCCTGATCGTTGTTTTTGCAGTGTTTTGTCTTCATGAGAATTTCTGGCAACATCTCGATAACGGTAACTTCATCTGCCTTTTCTGCACAGTGGCACGCAGTTTCACATCTCCTTCAATTCGAATTCACACTGAAAGCATACGAAACCTTATGTGGTGTCTGTTTTTCAAGTTCTCCTGCCCATTGGAATGCTTTTTTAGCCGCGATGACCGCTATGATCTCATTGATGACGGCTGCAGCTGCAATAGTTCCCTGGAGAATAATTGCCGAATCAGGATCAAATGAGTTCAATGTTGCTGCCGCAATGGCTGTGAATATCAGAGAAACTCCAGAATGAGGAAGCAGAGTAAGTCCTAAGTATTTCTTCACTGTCTCGGGCATGCCTGTGACCTTTGCCCCTAGATAGGATCCGGAATATTTGCCAAGTGCCCTTGATACAATGTAAATGGCTGTAAATAATCCTGCATTAAGGATCAGGTTGTAGTTGAGTGGAGCTCCAAGGTTCATGATCACGATCATCAGGGAGAACATTAGAAATGGGCTAAATGCATCCATTATCTGAACTAATCTCTCTTTAGATACCATATTTGCGAAGGTTCCCGAAAAGGCCATGCCAATGAGCATAAAGTTCATTACTGGCTCAGTCAAGATCATGGTGTTGAATACAAATCCTATAACTGCTGATGCCAGGATCAACGAAATCGTACTAAGAACAGTAGCACTTTTTGACATCTCTTTTTTTAAGATGATCCCTCCGACAAGTCCAACCCCCATGCCTATTGCAATAGGCAATAAGATCATTAATGCCAGTGTGGTAAAGAGTGGTACTTGATTTGCTGTATGGGAGGCTGCTATCACCGAATTAATACTGAAAAACACGATTATTGCTACAATGTCATCCAGGGCAGCCATAGGGATCAACGTTCTTGTAACAGGCCCCTCTGTCCTGAATTCTCTAACAACTGATAATGCCGGTGCCGGTGCAGTGGCAAGTGCTATCCCACCAAATATCAAAGCCAAGTTCAGGGGTATATTGGCAAAATAAAAAATCACACCAAAAAATAAGGCCACCACAATAAAAGTGGTCGCAGACTGAAAGATTGTCGTTACAACGATCTGACGTCCCTTCTGTTTCAAGTCTTTAATAACAAGCTCGCTTCCTATCATAAGACCCATTCCACATTCCAATACATTTAAAAGCCCATGATACCACCTTATATCAAGGAGTTCATTGCTCAATAGTCCTGAGGCATAAGGTCCCATGACCATACCTGCAATAAGCCACCCCAATATGGCAGGAAGCCTCAATTTCGAAATCAGCTTCCCGGAAAAATAGGCTATAAGGACTCCTAAAAGAAGTCTTGATATAAGTAAGATCATTCCTGTGTTTCCTCCTTCAGAATTCCATAAAACATGAATTTAAGCAATCTTCTCAGTTTAAACTCGTGCTCATCAAACAACATTCCGTAGTCTCTATCCTCATATTTCCAAAATTGATGATTGAATGATTCCTGAAACAGCATAAAATATTCTATGGCCTCTTTACGGGAAACATCGTCTTTCAATTCCATGTGATCGAGAACCTTTTCATAGAAACTGATGTTGTACTTATCAAGATTTTTTTTTATTTCACTTATTTCTTCAATGAGATGTTTTGGGGGCTGCAATAGGACATTTGTGAATATGTTTCTAAAAAAAGGTCTTTCCTTGAAAAACTGAAATCTCAGATCCAAATACCTCTCAATGCTCTCTTCCACATTTGTAAAGGAAATCTCCTTACTAGCCAGAAAACTAGTAAAATTGTCAAAACATTCTTTGACGCAAACAAGATATAGATCATCTTTGTTTTTAAAATAATGATATATAATTCCCTTTGATATATTCCCTTTTTTTGAGATCTCATTTGCAGACGCTTCTGCATAGCTATGTACTCCAAATTCAGCTATTGCACCATTTATGATTTGCTGTTTGGTCAACTTTTTCTTTTCTTCCCTGTTCACCTATCTCACCTCAAAATCTTTTTGACCGCTAAGTCAATATTTAAAGTTTAATGTATATAACCATGGGATAGAGCCAGCTTTTCCATAGAATAGAGCAAGTCTGTTCACGGAATTGAGCCACCTGTTCCATGGTGAGAGCCACCAACTGTATAATAAGATTATGCACCTAAAGGTGTAA
>NZ_JADNRK010000018.1 GCF_015594845.1 Alkalibacter mobilis
TAATATAATATCTGAAATACTGATGACTATTAAAAAGATATTCAAACACTAAGTCCGTATGCCATAATAATAGTTTTCTAAAACTATTATTATAGGAATTATGCAAATATTTTCTCATTTCTTTATCTTTCAATACATATGCATTATAGGCATACCTGAATGATACAATATAATTCTCATTCCGCTACGTCTCATTACTTCCTTGGTCTCATCCATAACCTCAGATCTATAACAGCGAGCCTTACATTTGTTTCGAACCGATTTGTCTTTCCCATATTTACGTAGCATCGTTATATAAAACTTTCATCCATGAACCACATCAGAATACTTAATGCCAAACACCTATGAAATCTTTTAATCCCCACAAATGCTCAAAATTAAATAATTTTGAAGTAAAGACAATATTTGGGTTATAATGTTTTTATAGATGTAATCGTGAATGGATATTTATCTTTATAAAAACGATTTGGAGGCTCTTATGAATATTATTGAAACCAAAAAGCTGACAAAGTTTTACGGAAAGGCACGAGGGATAGTCGATGTCGATTTGGAAGTACAGGAAGGTGAAATATTCGGTTTTATCGGACCTAACGGTGCGGGGAAATCAACAACCATCCGTACTTTGATGGGGCTAATTTTTGCAACAAGCGGCTCTGCAAAAATTTTCGGCAAAGATTGCGTCACTGATGGTCCTGAAATTCGTCAAGAAGTAGGATATTTGCCTTCAGAGGTATTTTACTACGATAAAATGAAAGTTCTGGATCTACTTAAATACACCGGGGGTTTTTATAAGAAAAACACCTCTAAACGAATGTATGAATTAGCCGAAATCATGGAATTGGATCTATCCCGCCGAATAGAGGATCTTTCCTACGGAAACAAGAAAAAAGTCGGGATCGTACAAGGCTTGTTGCACTCACCTAAGTTGATAGTGTTGGATGAACCCACAAGTGGTCTGGATCCTTTGATGCAAAACAAATTTTTCAATATAATAGAAGAAGAAAACCAAAAAGGCGCTACTGTATTTTTTTCATCACATATCTTAGCCGAAGTTCAGGAACTTTGCAATCGTGTCGCCATTATTAAGGACGGCCGTATCATAAAAACTGAAGACATAAAAACCCTTAGAGAAGACAACTACAAAAAAGTGACTTTACGCGGCAAATCCATATCGTTTGATAAATTCAAAATCGAAGGTGTAACACAAACCATACAAAAGCCTGACGAACTCAAATTTTTCTATAAGGGCGATATAAACACTGTCATAAAAATCATCAGCAGTGAAGCATTGAAAGATGTCCTGATTGAAGAACCAACTCTTGAAGAAATTTTCATGCATTACTACAAGTAGGTGAAAAAATGCTAAATATTTTAAAATATGAACTTAAGATGCATATAAAATCAATCATCATATGGGTCATATCCATTGTTGCCGTAATTTACATGATGATGGCGTTTTATCCAACTTTTGGCAAGGATGCTGCCCTGGTTGAAAAATTGATGGCCAATTATCCTGAAGAAATGTTGAAGGCATTTGGCATGAGTTCGGGTTTGGGCCTATCAACAGTGCTTGGTTATCTCGCCTTTTCATACGTATTTGTCCAACTTTGTCTGGCTATTCAGGCATCCAACTATGGATTTTCCATCCTATCAGTCGAGGAAAGAGAGTTTACCGCTGATTTTTTGATGTCAAAACCCGTCTCTCGGACGAATATATTACATGCCAAGTTCATAGCGGCTACAGTTGCAGTTGTTGTTACAAACATCGCCACCTGGCTCGGGACATTCTCGGCTATAGAAATATTCAAATCCGAAGCTGCTTATGATGCCGGCAAAGTAGTGCTTTTGTTGGCTCTGACCCTCTTGTTTCAACTTTTCTTTTTAACTTTTAGTATGGCAATTTCTGTTTTGGTGAAAAAAGTACGTAGCGTGCTGACGTTCTCTTTGAGTTTGGGGTTCGGTACCTACATCATCAATGCCGTCAGAGCCATTGTAGGTGGTGAGTTGCTTGGATATTTGTCACCTTTTTACCATTTTGATCCCAACTCGATCTTGGATTCGGGCTCGGCGGACACCAAAATGATGTTTATAAATATCGTGATCATCATCCTATCGGTCATTACTACCTATTCCTTGTACGTAAAACGTGATATCCATTCACTTTAGGAGGTTCCCATGCATATTGTCAAAAGAGAAATGCGCGCACATTTAAAATCGCTCCTTATATGGAGTGCTGTAATGCTTGGTTTGATCGCCATGATAATGGTGGAATTCAAGGCTTATTACAACAATCCGGAAATGTCTGATGTGTTGAACATGATGCCTGAAGCCATGTTGAAGGCCTTTTCAATGGAAAACGCCAACTTAACGACCTTGGGTGGATTTGTCTCACTGATTTCATTCTATCTGTTTGTAATGGGAGGGGTTTATGCTGTTTTGCTTGGCAGCAATATCATATCCAAAGAAGAAAGAGACAAAACAGCCGAATTTTTCATGACATTGCCTATCTCTAGAACACAAATTATCACATCAAAACTTGTCGCAGCGATTTTAAACAGCTTTTTGCTTGTGCTTGCTACAGGTTTGTCTATTGTGATAACGTCCTGGAAGTACAGCCCTGACAGGGACTTCTACCGATTCCTGGCACTCTATTTGATAGCAATGTTTATATTATGTCTGATATTCTTAAGTGTCGGGATGTTGTTGTCCAGCGTGTTGAAACGTTATAAAAGCTCGGGTAAAATTTCAGCGGCCATCTTGTTTGTTTTGTATATGATCAATATTGTTTCTGCATTAAGCAAGAACCTAGATTTTCTAAAATACATAACCCCATTTAAATATTTTGATACCAACGCCATGCTGATACAAGGTGAAATAGATATTGTCTACGTTCTCATTTCGTTTGCAATCATTGCGTTTTGTATTGCCGGAACCTATGTCGTATATCCTAAACGGGATTTGCATATTTGATCCAAAAAGAACAGCCCGCTCTAAAATAAATGAGTAAGCTGTTCTTTTTCAAACTCCATAACCTTATCCAAATGCTCTTCACTTATAGAACAATGAAGTGAGTTGAATGAGACTCTTCATGGACACCGACGTCCTTATTATGAGATGGGCGAAGAACCGTTGGGTTAAAACTCTAAAATCTTTTCCTCCACCTATTTTCGATATCCAAATTGTTCGGTAAGCTGTGTTTTCATTTGGATCACTTCTTTTGCTAATTTTTCTACGCGCTCATCGCTCATCCTGCTTATAGGTGCTGAGATGCTGAAAGCATTTTCCGCTTTTCCCTTGTAATTTTTAATTGCAGCGCCAATGCAGCGAACCCCTATTTCATTTTCTTCGTTGTCCAGTGCATATCCTTTGTCTCTAACTTCTTCAAGTTCCATGAGAAACCTATTGAAATCTACGATGGTTTTCGGAGTCAATTGTTCTATATTGCTGTCGTCCCAAATTTGTTTTACCTGATCATTCTCCATCTCTGCCAGCATTGCCTTGCCTACTGCTGTACAGTAAAGAGGTTTTTCCACACCGATCCTAGATACCATCCGTACAGAACTGCTTTGGGATTCTACCTTGTCTATGTAGACCATGTTGGTTCCCTCCCGCTGAACAAGATGAACAGTCTCTTCACTTATTTCTGCCAAGTGCTGTAAAAATGGTCTCGCAATAGATACTATATCCACTGTCTCTCGCAGAGCTTCTCCCAAGGCCAGCAGTTTAAAAGTGAGGCGATATTTGTCTGAATCTTCTTCTTTTCTCACATAATCCATGGAAATAAGAGATGCTAGCAATCTATGAACCGTACTTTTATTCAATTCCAAATTCTTAGATATCTCAGTCACTCCTTGGGGACCATCGTAAGCCAGCATTTCCAATACAGAAAAGATTCGTCCAGCTGACTGGACTGGATTTTTTTCATTCATTGATCTTCCTCCAGACATTTATTCAAAGAAATATTATTTATAAACCCCTCTCAAAAAGTATACATGTTTTGCTGCTGTTCCACAATACAAAACCCAGTATAGTATCCCTTTAGGTGGTAAACAAAAACCGTCTGATTTCTCAAACGGTTTTTCTCTGAAATTTTATTATCTTTGTACTCGACCTGATGCATCTCCACCAGCCAATTTTTTCACTTCATCTACTGTAACTTGGTTGAAATCACCTTCGATGCTGTGCTTCAAACAACTTGCTGCAGTAGCAAATTCAATTATGTCTTGAGGTGCAAAGTCCATCATAGTAGAGTATATCAAACCTGCTCCAAAGCTGTCGCCGCCGCCAACTCTGTCAACGATGTGCATTTTATAGCTCTTGCTGAAGTAGTATTCATTTCCGTCAAACATCATAGCTGCCCAGTTATTGTCACTGGCAGAAATAGATCCTCTCAAGGTTATCGCTACTTTTTCAAATCCAAATCTGTCTGCAAGTTGTTTTGCAACGTCCTTGTATCCTTCATGATCCACTTTTCCTGCGGTAATGTCAGTATTGGCTGCTTTTATGCCAAACACGTCGCTTGCGTCCTCTTCATTGGCGATGCAAACGTCCACGTATTTACAAAGTTCTCCCATTACCTGACCAGCTTTTTCTTTTGACCACAATTTGTTTCTGTAGTTCAAGTCACAGCTGATGGTAATGTTTCTTTCCTTTGCCGCTTTGCATGCTTCCATACAGATCTCTGCCACATCGTCTCCCAAAGCCGGTGTAATTCCAGTAAAGTGGAACCACTCAACTCCTTCAAATATCTCATCCCAGTTGAAGTCTTCTTTTGTTGCTGTTGCAATGGAAGATCCCGCACGGTCGTACACGACTTTAGATGGTCGTTGGCTGGCACCTTTCTCCAAGAAGTAGATACCTACACGATCTCCTCCTCTTGTGATGGATTTGGTATCAACCCCAAATCGTCTTAAGGAATTGACAGCTGCTTGCCCGATTTCGTGCTTAGGCAGCTTTGTTACGAAACTCGCATCGATGCCGTAGTTGGCCAATGAAACCGCCACGTTGGCTTCTCCACCACCATAGGTCGCTCCAAATGTTTCCGCTTGAATGAATCGAAAATATCCTTCCGGTGCTAATCTAAGCATGATCTCTCCAAAAGTTACTGCTTTTTTCATTATTAATTCCTCCTATATGTCTTTTCTTTTGATTTATTTTTTCTGCACAAGATGAAGGGCAAATCCTCCAAAAGTCTCTTTTAAATATACTGCCAAAAGGTTGTTTTTGCCATCGTATTTAGCTGTATTCATATCGAAATCAAATCCGTTGGTTTCAAGGTACGCAACAGCTCTATCGATGTAGTTTGTTTTTATTGCGATATGGCCTTTTTCTCCAAGATAAGGCTTTTTCATCACTTCGATGTAATCTGCTGCAAATACAGAACTATTTCCTACCTTCTTTTCAAATCCGAAAAGTAGCTCAAATTGGGATGCAATTTTTTCTGCTTCTGCTTCGTCGTTTCCGTTGATCCCGATGTGTCCCAATTCAAAACCAAGCATTTCATTCACTGCTTTTTTAGTGATCTTCTTTATCTCGTCGAATTTCCCGTCGTTTATCAAATCTGCACTGACCATCCAGCTTCCGCCGCAAGCTACGATCTTAGGAAAATCCAAATAGCTTTTTAGATTTTTTTCATTAACACCGCCTGTAGGCATGAATTTCATATTCACATAAGGAGCTGCCATGGCTTTTATCATTGCCAATCCACCGGATGCTTCTGCCGGGAAGAATTTTACAACATCTAATCCAAAGGAAATGGCTTGCTCCACATCACTTGGGTTAGAACAACCAGGTACGATCAAAATATTTTTGTCTACACAGTATTTCACGATCTCAGGATTCAGACCTGGACTAACTATAAAAGTTGCTCCTGCTTCCACCGCATCATCCACTTGCTGCTTGGTAAGCACTGTTCCAGCTCCAATGAGCATTTCAGGATATGCATCGGACATGGCTTTAATGGAATCTTTTGCTGCATCCGTTCTAAATGTTACCTCTGCACAAGGAAGTCCACCTTCCACCAATGCTTTTGCCAAAGGCAGTGCATCTTCGACCCTGTCCAATTTAACTACGGGAACGATCCCTATTTGCTGGATTTTTTTCAATACTTCGTTCATATCATATACCTCCATTTGTTATGGTTTCACATTGTGAAACTCCGTTCTATTTTTACGTTATTTTAATTATATAGCGTCATTAGGGTTCCGTCAACGAATATCACAAAGAGGACGGTGACTTTTTTTATAAAATGTCACCGTCCTCTTTTTTATTTTATGTAAGATAAGCTTTCAACGTCTCTCGGACAGCGCCTTCCTTTGAAATCATCTGAAGGAACATCTTCTCCACCTTGTTGCCAAGGCCAACTTCATACAAATCCACACCAAAAATCTCTTGATTTTTAAGGATCTCTGTCAAATCAGCAGAATCATCTCCAAGTTTAACCTTTTGCAGGATAGGCGCAAGCACCTCCAGCATTGGATCAGACGACAAAGGCATTTCATTCCCATTATCGTCTACGCCCACCAAATATCGAAGCCAGGCAGCCAAAGCAAGAGGAATCCCTACCAAAGAAGCCGGATCCAACTCCGGATCCTTCACATAGGATTTGATTGTTTCTCCAAAACGTATTGCTACCTTTTGGGATGTATCTGTGGCTATTCGCTGAGGTGTATCAGGAATGTATGGGTTGACGAATCTTTCACCTACTACTTCATCTATAAACACTTTCGGATCGATGATACCCGGGTTTATTACCACAGGCAGTCCTTCGTCATATCCGATTTTCATTACCAGTTTTTTCAGTTCTTCATCATTCATTTCATCGGCTATCAAGGTGTAACCTAAAAGACATCCCGTAACAGCCAAAGCCGTATGAAGTGGGTTTAGGCAAGTGGTCACTTTCATGGTTTCTACTTTGTTTACCGTCTCTCTGTCTCCGAAAAGTATCCCTGCTTTTTCCAAAGGAGGTCGTCCATTTGGGAAAAGGTCTTCAATTACCAAATACTCGCTGACTTCAGCATTAACAAAGGGCGCAGTATAGGAATTTTTCTCAGTGATGATAACACCCATGTCTTCCAGTCCAATTTCTTCCAGCACTTCCTGAACTTTCTCCGAAGGTCGGGGGGTGATCTTGTCGATCATGGAAAGCGGGAAAGACACTTTTGTCGGATCTTCCAGGTAATCAAGGAAATCTTGCTCGACAAACTCTTTTTCTGCCCATACTTTTGCGATCTCAGTTACTGCTGCTTTGATCTTGTCACCATTGTGGGAACAATTGTCCATACTGACAACTGCCAGTGGCAGCTTTCCAGCCTGATATCTCTGGTTGAGTAAAGACGTCAATACGCTCATTGCGTGCAAAGGCGCTTTTGGTCCACCTTCCATATCGGCTTTAACTGCACCAAAATAATTTCCCACATGGTCTTTAATGGCATAGCCCTTTTCCGTGATGGTAAAGCTGGCCATCTGCAGTGATGGATTGGTGAAGAAGGATGCAAGTTTGTCAAAATCTCCATTGTCTACTTGTGATGTCATGGCTTTAACTATGCTTCCTACTACAGTTTTTTCCAAAGATCCGTCAGCTTTCATGATAACGGACAAAGTCAAATTGTCATAAGCATCGAAGACTCTCTCAACGATCTCAAAATCGAAGGTCTCCACAGCAACTATCCCTGTATCTGCCAACCCTTGATCCAACAACACTTGATGAGCTCTGGCAGGAAAGATTCTAAAAATGTTTCCTGCACCAAAGTGGACCCAACCTGGATTCTCCATGGTTTTCGCTGCAACTTGCTCCAAGTCAGAAGCTGGCAAAGCTATGTTTTTATCTAACCAGGCTTGTTTTTCTTTCAACGCACTTAGTTTCAATTTCATTTTGCTGCCCTTTCCTTGTCCAAAGTATCCCAAATTCCCCACATGTACATGATACCCAAGGCTCGGTCATACAGACCGTATCCCGGACGACAGGTTTTTTCCTCACCCCAAAGGTGACGACCGTGATCGGGACGAACATATCCCTGGAAGTCCATTTCATGATAGGCTTTTACTACTTCCACAATGTCCACGTTTCCGTCTTGTGCCCGGTGAGATACTTCGATAAAATCACCGTTGTCGTAGATCCGCACGTTTCGTATGTGAGCAAAGTGGATCCTATCGGCGAACTCTCTAATGATGGATGGAATGTCATTAGCTTTGTTTGGTCCCAAAGAACCTGTGCAAAGTGTCAATCCATTGTATGGGCTATCCACTAGGTCAAGAAATTTTCGAATATGGTCACGGCTTCTAATGATCCTTGGCAGTCCAAATATAGGCCATGGTGGATCATCCGGATGGATGGCCATCTTTACGTCCACCTCTTCACAAACTGGAATGATTCGCTCAAGGAAATATTTTAAATTTTCGAAAAGTTTTTCTTCATCGATATCCTTGTATTTGTCAAAAAGTTCTTCAAGCTTGGATAGTCGCTCCGGTTCCCAACCAGGCATGGTTTTGCCGGCTGCTCCTTTTAAAATCCTATCGACGATATCCTTTGGGTCAAGACCCGTTACAAGTGCCTTCTCATAAAAGAGTGCGTTGCTTCCGTCTTCCAGTTCCTTATAAAGATCTGTTCTTGTCCAGTCAAATACAGGCATGAAATTGTAACAGATAACTTTTACTCCTTCTTTTGCCAGTTTTCGGATCGTGTCGATATAAATATCTATATATTTATCCCTGTTTTCATTTCCTAATTTAATGTCATCGTGGACATTTACGCTTTCAACTACTTCTCCATTGAATCCTTTTGATTTGATGTGATCCATAGTTTCCTTGATCCGCTCTTCTTCCCAAACTTCACCTGCTACTTTGTCGTGAAGAGACCAGACTATACCTGTCACGCCAGGTATCTGTCGAATGTGATCCAGAGTGATGTCGTCGTTGTTGATGCCATACCATCTCCATGTCATTTGCATGATGAATTCCTCCTTCTCTTTTTATAAAGTTTTAAATTAAAAAGTCAATATGACTTTGTTTTTCTTGATATTTTTGTCTTCTATAACTGCCATGGCTTTTTCCACTTCCGTGAAAAGAAAGCTATGGGTAACCAATACTTTCGGATTTAGAACTCCTTTGTTGAACAATTCGATGACTTCCGGAAATTTGGAGGTCTGCAGTCTAGATCCCACGATCGTCAATTCCTTTTTAGTTATCAGCAATTGAGGGATTTGAGACGGTTCTACATTGAAGCCAAGAACTACGACGCGACCAGCTGGAGAAGTCACCTCCACCGCCTGCTCGAAAGTTCTCAGGGTGCAAGCAGAATCGATAGTTACATTTGGCCCTGATCCACCGGTTAGTTCCAACGCTTTTTCTACAACATCCACTTCCATTGGGTTTATAACATAGTCTGCACCCATGGCTTTGGCTTCTTCCAATCGTTCATTGTCGATATCAGAAACGATACAAGTGGCACCCTTATACTTGGAATACTGAAGGATCCCCATGCCAATGGGACCTGCTCCCATTATCAATACAGTTTCTCCGGCTTTAACATCGCCTCTCCATGTGCTTTGTGCTGCAATAGTAAAGGGTTCAACCATGGTAGCCACTTCCCACTCCACGTCGTTTCCGATGGCGTGGACTTTGCTCTCAGGCAACACCACGTATTCCTGCATGCCACCATCCCGGTGCACGCCCAGTACTTCCAAATTCTCGCATACATTAGGGCGTCCGCTCTTACATGCATAACACTCTCCACAGTAGAAGATCGGTTCTCCAACTACTCTATCTCCAACAGAGACCTTTGTTACATCATTTCCTATCTCTACGATCTCACCTGCAAACTCATGTCCTATGATTCGGGGATAAGTAGCCATTGGATTGGTTCCGTGATAGATGTGAACGTCAGATCCACAGATACCCGCCACTTTCACACGGATCATTACTTCATCCTGATTTTTGATCTCCGGTTTATCTACTTCTACGATTTGAATTTTTTTCGGTTCAGTAACTTGCACTGCTTTTATTTTCATCGTTAATCTCCTTAGCTTATTAATTATTTGATCAAACCTGGCAAGAACATGCTGATGGCCGGCACGAAACTAACCAGCATCAAAACTGCCAAGCTGACCAGCAAGAACGGTATTACAGCTTTTGATAATTTGACCAAGCCCACGTCTGCGATCCCGCCAGCAACGAACAAACATACACCAACTGGTGGAGTGGTAAGTCCGATAACCAGGTTCAATACGGCCATTACGCCAAATTGGATCGGATCCATGCCTACGCTCACTGCTACAGGCAACAACACCGGGAACAAAATGATCAATGCTGCGATGGTTTCCATAAAGGTTCCAACAAACAACAACAACAGGTTTAGAAGTAAAATAACTATGATCGGATTTGTTGAGATTGATAAAATACCTTGTGCTATCATCTGAGGTATCTGTTCACTGGCTAGTATCCAGGCAAACAAGTTGGCAAAACCAACCAGTATCATGATGGCTGCCGACATTTTAATAGAGTCGATGATGGCTCCTGGTATCTGCTTTAATTTCAAATCCTTGTATACAAATAAACCTACAATTACCGCATATACAACGGCCATGATGGATGCTTCCGTAGGAGTAAACACGCCACTTAAAATACCCACCAAAATCAATGCGGTCAGACCGATTGCCCAGATGGCGTCTTTAAATGAACGAAGGATAAATCCAATGGATTTTCGCTCACCTTTTGGATGATTACGCTTGATGCTGATTATATAAGAGACGACCATCATGGAAACCCCTAATAGGATGCCTGGCAAGGCCCCTGCTAAAAACAATTTTCCGACAGAAATTCCAGTCAGGGTTCCAGCTATGATCATGGGCAAACTAGGGGGAATTATTGGGCCGACAGTTGAAGATGATGCGGTAACTGCTGCAGAAAAATCCGCTTCATATCCTTCTTCTTTCATGGCCGGGATCAGCATGGCGCCGATGCTGGCCGTATCAGCCAAGGCCGTACCGGAAATTCCTGCAAAAAGCATGGACGCTCCGATATTGGCTAGGGACAATCCGCCTCGTATGTGACCCAGTATTGAATTTGCAAAATCAATAATCCGCTTGGTGATCCCCCCCGTGTTCATCAGATTTCCCGCAAGAATAAATCCGGGGATACTGACCAATGTGAAGGAATCCAGTCCTGCGTACATTTTTTGTGCCATGATCGTCAATGGAATGTCTTCCAAAAGCAAATATATAAGCGAGGAAGTTCCTAAAGAAAAGGCTACAGGCAGCCCAAAGAATATCAGTATGATAAATGAAACAAACAAAATAATTGCGGTCATGCTGCGCCACCTCTTTTCTTAAAATCTCGCATGTAATGATATAGATTGACTATGCTGTACAATAAAATAAACAGACTGGCTACGGTTATAGTGGCGTGGGCAACTGACATGGGGAATCCCAATGTAGCTGACATCTGGCTTTGCCCAATTTTTACAAAGGCTATGGACTCTTTAAACACTATGGCAAAAAGTCCAATTGTTACGATGTGTATTATTATCTCAAAAATATTCCGTACTTTCCTGGACAACACGTTGAGAAGAATATCCACGTTAACGAATTCTTCATGCTTCATGGCCAAGGGTGCACCAAATGCCACTGCAACTTTAAACAGAAATCTGGATCCTTCTTCCGTCCATACCAAAGTAACACCAGGAATCAAAAATCGGGTGATGACTTGCAACATCACTGTAACAATCAACGACCCAAAAGATAAAAGTGTGCCTGCTCTTAAAATTTTTTCAAGAATGTCATTTTTTTTCATTTTTCTTGACAATGAAATCTTTACTTGTCGTAAAGATCTATTGCGCCCTCCTTTCGATGTTGATTTTATATAACATACCTTTGGCAAAAGTATGCTTGATTTGAAATAGGATAGGATACCTCAAGGTGAGGTATCCTATGAAAATCACTTATTTCGGTCTATTTTCCTGCTTCTACGATTCTATTGTAAATATCAAGTTGAGTTTCATTCAAGAACTCTTCTACGGCTGGTGCCATAGCCGCACGGAATGCTTCCTTGTCTACATCCGAGTTGATGGTCATGCCACGATCTTGAAGTTCTTGTTTGTATCTTGCGATTTCTTCTTCCAACAATCCGTCTCCGAAAGCTTGTGCTTCTGCTGCGGCTTCCATTACGGCTGTTTTATTTGATTCTGTCAATTCATTGAACTGCTCTTCTCCAACAAGTACGTATATCCAACCGTAAACGTGCTCTGTTTCGTTAACATACTTTTGTACTTCATTGAAGTTTGCAGAGTGGATCAAGTCGTAAGGATTTTCCTGTCCGCTGATGACGTTTTGCTGCAGTGCAGTAAACACTTCACTAAATGCCATAACTTGTGGGCTTGCTCCTGCTGCTTTCCAAGCTTCTACAAATAATGGTACATTTGGGACTCTCATTTTGAATCCTGCCAAGTCTGCCGGTGTGCTGATAGGCTCATTGGAAGTCAGGTTTCTCGGTGCACGTACATGATAGTACAATGGAACCAAACCAACTTTTTCAGTGATCTCTGCTTCTATTTCTCTACCGATTTCTCCCTCAACTATACTTCTCATGTGCGCCTCATCGTTGAACGCGTACGGTACGGCCATCATGGCTGCAGTAGGTGCCCAGTTTTGCATGGATTCACCTGATATAACCATATCGGCTGCTCGAGTTTGTATCATGTTGATAGTATCGATTTCATTACCTAAAGACTCATTTGGGTACACTTTAATGGTAATCTGACCATCAGTCTTTTCATCTACCAATTTAGCAAATTCAAGAGCTGTCAAATTCCAAATGTGTGTGTCATTGCCCAAGTGACCAAGTTTCCATTCGATGCTTTGTACTTCGTCTCCGCCACCTTCGTTATCTCCATTAGTGTCGTCGCCGGAAGTGTCCCCTCCGCCACAACCGATGAAAACAGTCAAGGACAACAAAAGAACCAATAACAGTGCCAAAAATCTTGTTTTTTTCATTTTTTTCTCCCCTTTTCAATTAGAATACTTTATTCTTTTTTGATGCTAGCAGTCGCCAAAACAAATTGTTTTGCAAACGCTTGCACATCATTAACGCCATACTACCATACTAGTATATCTGGTGTCAATAGGCTTTACGTAAACGTGTACATTTTTTACGACAGCCAATTCTTGTATACTCTTGCTCATATACAATTAATCATATAAAAATAAATACCGACTCCCAATGTTTTTGGCTAGACGGTATTTTCTCACGTTTTTCAATCATCTTTGGTTTTAAAATACTCCGGGTAACGCTTCTGCAATTCTATTTGGTCAGTCAATATCTTTTCAACATGCTTGCCTACCACTTGTTCCGCGCTTTTAAAATCTTTGGAAACTATTGACTCGTAAATTGCCACATGCTGATCAAATACAGTCTCAAGATTATGATAAAGTTCAAAACTAAGGAGCCTTACCCGTTTGTATTGGGTATTTACCTGTTCTATGACTTCCCAGCTCCTGGACTTGTTACATGCCTTAAAGATCAATTTGTGAAAAGCTTCGTCTTCATCCAAAAATGCTTCATACTGCTTGTTGTCGATATATTTTCGCTGCAGCTTCAAACTTTTTTCCAGGTCTTTGATGTAATTTTCATCCAGGCCTTGAACTGCGATTTCCATCACAGACTTCTCCAGGCTTCCCCGAATAAAGCGTGCCTCCTCGACTTGATCCAAGTCTATTTTGGAAATATAAGTCCCTCTTTGAGGCAGGATATACAACACCCCTTCTTGGGAAAGCTTGATGAAAGCTTCCCTCACCGGGGTACGGCTTAACTCCAGCATATCAGCGATTTCTTTTTCACTGATCCTGTCACCGGGTTTTATGTTTAAATTGATTATGTTTTTCTTTAACGTCTTATATACGTATTCGCCTACTGACTGGCTGTTTTCCTTCTTGGCTTTTTCCAGAACTACTATGGGAATCTCCTCCATTCGGTTCGGCTATTTGCCGATTCCAATTTACAGAAAAATACTACCATACTAGTTCTTACTAGTCAATCATCTTAATCGAACCTTAATTTACCGCATTCATTATTTCTTTTGTCGATATAACATCTACTCCTAGTCCGGCTACATCTGACAGTATGATTTGTCCTGATGCGATGGGTGCAGTACATGTCACTTTCTTTATCTCTTTCATGACATCAAATATCCTATCTTTTGGTATAGGCTCAGTCAACCTCACACTTACTAATTGTATATCTCCATTTTTTACCAATACAGATGTGGCTATGTTTCGATGCGGATCGTTTAATTCTTGATATGCAAATTTTTCTCCTCGCGGACAACGCGCTCCTTCAAGAGAAGCTATTTCATTGTTTGCAACTTCAACTTTCAGTTTGCATCCGTTTGGGCAAAGAATGCAAGTCATGCGTTTTATCATCCCACTGACACCTCCAAAGCTTTATTTGACCAAAGAGAGTCCGCATCTAATGTAATCTGTATCATCTCTGCGGGCAGTGCTTCCTCTATACATTTTGAATTTATGATTTTTCCCTCTTGCCTCACTAATATCCTGATATTTTCCTGAGGCCTTTTAACCCGCATAGATATTACGGCTTCTTGATTCAAAGCGATCTTTTGCGGCAAAACATATGTTAAACCGTCTCCTAAATTTACATCAATCAATGTTTTTTTCTCATCCTCGGAATTCAAATAGGCCACCACACCTTTTACCAACCTTTCTGCCTCTAATGATACGTAGTCCACAAGGTCGTGGACATGAAGTACATTACCTGCAGCAAATATGCCCGGTATGGTCGTTTGGTAATTGGTATCTACCACCGGCCCTTTGGTCCTTGGATCCAACTCCACTCCAGCCATTTTCGATAATTCATTCTCAGGTATAAGACCTACAGAAAGAACCAATGTGTCACAGGGATAGTATTTTTCAGTTCCTGGAATCATTTCCATATTTTCATCCACTTCAGAAACCGTAACCCCTTCCAATCGCTTGCCACCATGGATCTTTGTTACGGTGCGGGAAAGATGCAGAGGGATTTCAAAGTCGTTAAGGCATTGCTCCACGTTTCTCTCCAATCCACTTGGATACGGAAGGATCTCAAAAACTCCCTCGACTTTTGCACCTTCCAATGTCAATCTTCTGGCCATGATCAATCCGATGTCGCCGGAACCCAGTATCACCACATTTTTTCCGACCATGGTGTTATATAGATTGATATATGACTGGGCCACTCCTGCAGTATAGACACCAGCCGGCCGCTCCCCCGGTATTTGAAGAGCACCCCGGGTACGTTCCCTACATCCCATAGACAGTACGACCCCATCGGCTTTCCAAGTATGCAATCCTTCCTTTGATGCAGCTCGGATCACATGTTCATTTGTGATCTCAAGAACCGTAGTCTCGGTTATATAAGGGATTTTTCTTTTTTTTACTTCTTGAATAAATCTGTCTGCATATTCCGGACCACTTAAGGATTCTTTAAATCGAGTCATCCCAAATCCGTCATGGATGCACTGGCGAAGTATCCCACCCAGTTTTTTTTCCCTCTCTATAATCAACAGATCCTTTATGCCCATATCGTAAAGGGCCACAGCTGCAGCCAGACCTGCCGGTCCACCACCTACGATGACCACTTGCTTTAGAGTTTCGTTCATTTTATCGCACCCTCCCTGTAAACAGTTCCGATTCTTCCCGTGCATAAAGCACTTCTGTTACATCCAGGCCTTTTTCCTGTTGCAGCAATTGAGCGATTCGCATCTGGCAATACCCCCCCTGGCAGCGGCCCATCATCGATCTCGTTCTATATTTAATGCCCACCATTGTATTAACTCCCAATGGGTTATGGATAGCATCCAACACCTCAGCCTTTGACACGGACTCACATCTGCAGATAATTTCCCCATAATCGGGGTTTTCAAGAATCAATTCCTGTTGTTCTTCCGGCGTTGCTTCTGAAAAGCGACGCACTCTTTCCCTTGTGGGATCGAAATAATCCTTTAAACTTGGTTTTTCACGATCCACCAAGTGCTTAACCGCTTTTCTTGCAATAGGAAGGGCTGAGGTCAGACCAGGGGATTCAATTCCAACCAGGTTTACCGTATTTGGCACTTCCTCCCTGGCTTCTATGACAAAATCCTTCATTATGCCTTCTCTATTTAGCCACGTAGGTTGAATGCCTGCATAGTTTCGAATAAAATCTGTCCTATGAATATGAGGCCACAAAGTAGAAGCATCTTCCACCAGGTACTCCATGTTGCGCTTTTCCACCCCGTAATCTTCCAAAGACTGGACTCTGTCCGCATCTGGTCCTACAGTGACGTTGCCTTCCACCGTGGGCGTCACATGAATACCCATGTAACTGGTCGATGGTACCGGATAAACGGGCATGGGCAGCAGGTGCCCCACATTTTTGTCCAGAACTATATAATGTCCACGGGTCGCTCCCATTTCATATCTACCAATACCAAGCATCTCTGAGATTTTAACGGCTCCAAGGCCTGCTGCATTTATTATCCATTTGGCAGTGTATGATCCCGACTTCGTTTCAACACCATATGACCCGTCCTCTTTTGGATTTATGCCGGTCACTTCAGAGTTAAAGTTGAACTTTACCCCATTTTTAGCTGCATTTTCCGCAAGACCTATGGTGTATTGAAATGGATCTAAAATTCCACTCATAGGTGAGTACATAGCAAATTTCCCTTCAACTGTAGGCACCAACTCTTTAAGTCTTTTTTCGTCGATCAATTCCAGCCCCACTGCTCCGTTGATCTCTCCTATAGCCATGGTTTGCTTCAAGCTCTCCATATCCTCAGGTGTATTTCCCACTAAAACTTTGCCCGTTCTTTTAAAAGGAACATCCAGTTCCTTTGCCACTTTATCAAATTCAAGACATCCTTCTACGCAAAGGGCTGCCTTTTGGGTTCCCACCTCGTATGCGAAACCTCCGTGAATGACGGCGGAATTTCTTCCACTCATCTCAAGACAAACATCCGGATTCTTTTCCAATACCCCGATCTTTAACTGATAGTGAGACAACTCACGGGCTATTGCACTTCCTATCACTCCGCCTCCAACGATCAATACATCGTAATTGTTCAACTTTATCCTCCTTTGAAAAATATATATTTAAAACTTTATAATTCATCCCATGTTTTAGTGTTATTTTAACATACATGTCCGTTATTGTGCAAGTATTTCTATGTATCGCCGGTATATTCATCCTATGTTTGCCAACAATAAAAGATCTCACTAAATCAAGTGAGATCTTCTTCCTTTTGAAATCTTTGTATGTTGTACAGTAAATGATAGCTCATTGCCTGCTCAGCATCCACCCCACGTCTTTCTTTCACTGCCTGAAGGATTTTCCGGTGAGTCTCTATAGTCTGCTTGTATTCCTGAGCAGACACAGTTGTAGAAAAAACACGAACTCCCTGGCAAATTACCGGTATTAGATTCTTCATAACCAGGTTCTGGGTAGACTCGGCAAGTTTGCTGTGAAAAGCACGATCCTTTTCAGAAAAATCTTTTCCTTCAAAGATAAGATTTTCTATTTCCTGACAGATCCTGGTCAATTGACGATGATCTTCTTCTGTTGCGTTCTGCGCTGCCAGAGCCGCTATAGCTGGTTCTACTATGAGACGCACTTGCATTAGATCCGACACCAGCTTACGACGGTCTTCCATAAATAAAAATCCCAAAGGATCTTCCACCATCCCCGGTTTGTCTGAAATAAAAGTTCCTGCTCCCTGCTTGATCTTCAGTATATTTCTAGATGCCAGAATCCGTACTGCTTCTCTTACCGTGTTCCTGCCTACACCCAGTTGATTTGACAACTCATATTCATTCGGCAATTTTTCACCTTCGACCATGTTTTTGTCCTGTATGAACTTTAACAACTCTTGTGCCGCCTTTTCGGCCAGGGTCTTGTTTTTCATTATCTTCTCCAAACAAATCCATTATTTTCTTTATTATTACAGATTCATCATCCCATATCAAGTTAAAAAATCGTTTTACGAAATGGACTACTTACAGGCAATCCCTTTCGTTTTAAATTATTAAAGTCGAGCAACACCTGAAGCTTTGGCTGCCTTGGCTACAGCCTTTGCAACTGCATCTTTTACTCGCGAATCAAACGGAGCCGGTAAAACATATTCCGGTCTTAATTCCGAATCATCAACTAATGAGGCTATTGCCATTGCCGCTGCAACCTTCATTTCATCATTGATGTCCGACGCTCGAACATCTAGAGCTCCTCTAAAAATTCCTGGGAAGGCCAACACGTTATTTATTTGATTCTCAAAATCGGATCGCCCTGTGCCAACTATTGCTGCGCCTGCTATTTTAGCATCTTCAGGCATGATTTCCGGAACTGGATTAGCCATGGCAAAAATGATCGGTCCTTCTGCCATTGATCGAATCATATCTTTAGTGAGAACATTTGGCGCAGAAACACCGACAAATATGTCGCATCCCTTTATTGCCTCTGATAAAGTACCCTTTTGACTCTTGGAATTGGTTATCTGAGCAATTTCAAGTTTTTCATCATTTAAATCTTCACGTCCCAGGTGTATGGCCCCTTTGCTGTCACACATAACTATATTCTGCATACCAACACTAATCAAAAGCTTTGCTATTGCGATCCCTGCAGAACCCGAACCATTAATTATTATTTTTACATCTTCCTTGACTTTTCCCGTTAACTTCAATGAGTTGATTAAAGCTGCAAGCGTCACAACCGCTGTACCATGCTGATCGTCGTGAAATATGGGTATATCACATACTTCTTTAAGACGACGTTCAATTTCAAAACATCGCGGGGCAGAAATGTCTTCTAAATTTACACCGCCAAAACTTCCGGAAAGGAGTTGTACCGTCTGTACAATAGTGTCTACATCCTTTGATTTTATGCATAGTGGAAATGCATCCACATCACCAAAAACTTTGAAAAGAACGCATTTTCCCTCCATTACAGGCATGGCAGCCTCGGGACCGATATCCCCCAATCCCAGTACCGCAGTACCGTCAGTAATAACAGCCACTAAATTGCTTCTTCTAGTATACTCGTAGGACTTGTTCACATTCTTGCTAATTTCCAAACAAGGTTCTGCAACACCAGGGGTGTAAGCAATGGATAAATCATCTTTAGTTTTTACTGGAACCCTGCTCACCACTTCAATTTTTCCGTTCCATTCCAAATGTGCTTCGAGTGCTTTTTTATTATAATCCATCATCTCTTCTCTCCGTTTCTCATTTGCATTTTAATTTTGTATGAATTGGTAACGTTGATCCTCCGAAAGGCATTAATACGATTTTTGCTTTAGAACCCATTTTTTCTCGCGCTGCCTCAAGTGCCTTGTTTATATTATCGAATGGCCTGATAAAAGCTTTTTTAACCGTATCATCCGATAAATCAGTAACCATGAAAACTTCACATTTTTCCAGAATCATGGAAATTGCTGCAGCCTTATGTCCACCTAATTCAAAATGCTTTTCGATTCGTTTCACCATTGATTCAGGACTTGTTGCTTCTTCGATCCAACGTTCAAAAACTTTTTCTCCAAATCCTTCAGCACAACTTGCAATCCAGATGATCACCCCGCCATTTTTTACAGCATGTTTTGCATTATCTAAAGCTTTTTGCGCTTGGTACATGTTAATATCCTTAGGGTATCCCCCTGGCGAAACAATTACTATGTCTCCAAGTTCATCCAACCGGCATTGGTAAATCGAATCTAAAAATTTGCAACCTGCTCTGTGGGCTTTTATATGATGTCCTGCCACTGAATGGATAATCTGCTTTTTATCGTTCAAAATCACATTTAGTATAAAATCGATGGGTATAAATGAAATAGCTTCTTCAATGTCTAGTCTTACAGGATTCTTTTTCAATTCGCCAGTTTTAGCACATGAATGTGTCATTTTACTGTGATTAGCCTGAATTGCTTTTCTGTTTGAAACACCAGGCATGATTGCTTTAGCACCACCACTATACCCGGCGAAATAGTGATATTCGATATTTCCTAAACAAATCCTACGATCAGCAGTAGCTACTTCCTCAAAAATATCAACTGGCGTTCCATATGAAGTTACTCCCATATGTATACATCTTGATCCATCCGCATCCATGCACTCAACCTTTGAAAAAACATCCAACCCAACAAGTTTGATCATTTCGTCTCTTGTGTGTTTTCTATGACTACCAAGGGCAAAAATAACCTTAATATCATCTGTTTTTATCCCTTTTTTGATAAGCCGCTCTATAATTATGGGTAAAACCTCGTAACTCGGCATTGGGCGTGTTATGTCGCTGGTTATGATGACGATCTTTTCCCCAGGTTTTACAATTTCTTCTATTTTATTTGACCCAATAGGATTATCAAGAGCGTCGTTGATCAATTTATGTGTTTCTTTTTTTCTTTCAATCATCTGTGGTTTGAGTACACCTAACACATACTTTTCATCCAAAGAAATATTGACTGAATTCTTACCAAATCCTAAAGAATACTCCATACCAAGATTCTCCTTTATCTTTCATTATTTCTTCACTATTACCTTTTTTACCTCTTTGACTATATCCTCAGCCGTCAGTTCGAATCTCTTTTGTAGATAATCTACGGGCCCTACTTCCCCAAATAGATCCTTCACTCCTATCCTACCCATGGGAACCGGGCACTCCTCTATTAATACTTCTGCTACTGCCGATCCCAATCCGTTTATTATATTGTGGTTCTCTGCAGTCACTACTGCCCCAGTTTCTTTTGCACACCGCACAATCATTTCTCTGTCAATAGGTTTGATGGTAAACATGTTGACGACCCTTGCATGTATTCCGTCCTTTTCCAAAGCATCTGCGGCCTTTAAACTCTCGGAAACTAAAATCCCAGTGGAAATAATGGTAATATCTGTTCCTTCTCTTAGAAGCACGCCTTTCCCAATCTCAAACGTTGAACCTTTTTCGTAAATTTGCACTGCATTTTTTCTTAATAGCCGTAAATAATATACCCCATATACGTCTTTCAACTGGCGAATCATATCTTCCAACATAATGGAATCCACTGGCTCTATTATTGTCATCTCAGGAATTGTTCGCATAATCCCAACATCTTCAAAAGGCATATGTGTCCCACCATTAAACGCAGCTGTGACTCCAGGATCTGAACCTACTATCCGAACATTTAATTTCGCATAAGATGCAGATATAAAGACTTGATCACAACATCTTCGTGATGCAAAAGGACCAAATGTATGGGCATAGGGAATTTTTCCAGTAGCTGACAAACCAGCTGCAACACCAATCATATTAGCTTCCTGTACACCACAGTTGAAAGTTCTTTCAGGATACTTTTTTGCGAATGGAACTGTTCCTATAGAATTCATTAAATCCGAGTCTAAAACAACAACGTTTTCATCCTTCTCAGCCAAATCCATTAGAGTGGAGCAGTACACATCCTTCATCAAAATATTTTCTTTTTGTACATAATCTACCAGCTTGATCATTGCATATCCTCCCATTCTCTCTTGAGATCGGTATATCGATTTTCTAGTTCTGAAAGAGTTCGTTTACTCTGCTCCTGACTAATCGTAATATGATGGTTGAAGTACATCTCTTCAACAAAGCAGCACCCTTTTCCTTTTATTGTGTCCAATACGATCATTGAAGGTTTTCCTTTGGTTTTCTTTGCTTCATCTATAGCTTCATAGATAGCCGCAATATCATGCCCATCTATTCGTTGGGCATGCCAGCCAAATTCATGAAATTTTGCATCAAGGTCACCCAAATCATTGATTTCACAAGTCATTCCGTCCAACTGTTTTTTATTATAATCCACAAATGAAATTAGATTATCCAGCTTCTGGTGTGCAGCAAACAAAGCTCCTTCCCAAATTTGCCCCTCATCGCACTCCCCATCTCCCAAAATCAAATATGTATAATTGTCTCTTTTATCCATTCTATTCCCAAGAGCTACGCCTATAGCCGTGCTTATTCCCTGCCCCAACGATCCGGTCGTCATGTCAATTCCGACTGTTTTGTTTCGATCACAATGACTCGGCAGATTAGTTCCAGGCATATTCAATGTAAGTAATTCTTTCTTGTCAAAATATCCTTTTATTGCCAGTGCTGAATAAACACTGGGTCCCGCATGACCTTTTGATACGACAAGCCAATCTCTATCAGGCCATTTCGGATTAGCAGGATCTATTTTCATTATTTCTCCATAAAGTACAGAAAGTGTATCCACTATACTCATAGCCCCTCCTACATGTCCAAAACCAAGTTTCGCAAAAGCCTTCATTGTCTCTAAACGAATCTCTGTAGCAAAAATCTCTAATTTTTTAATTCTTTTATTTGATATCATGGTCTCATCCTTTCTTCTATTTGCCAGAATTTCTTTCCATAGCTTCCATCAGAGGCAATTTGTTTCCGGAGAGGTATCTAACCATTGCACCACCAGCTGTGCATACGTAGTCGACCTTATCAAGCTCTACGTATTTTGCAACTGCTGTTACCGTATCCCCACCGCCAATGACACTATATCCTTTTGCCATTGCCATTGCATGGGCTATTGCTTTAGTCCCATCTTCGAAACGCGGATCTTCGTATACTCCAGCTGGTCCGTTCATAAACAACATACCGGCTTTGTTAATGACTTCACAGTACTTTTTAATTGTTTCTCTCCCGATATCCAAAGTTCCAAGCTCTAACGGAAGATTCTCAACCGATATTTCTTTTCTAAACCCTTCTGAATCATATGCCAAATCAGATGGATAAAGTATTCTACCTGGATAGTTTCCCAAGTATTCTTGCGCTGGTTTTACAAAAACATCTAATGATCTATCTTTTAAAAACTGTATGTTGCTTTTTCCAATGTCATATCCTGCCGCCAAAAGCATTACTTGCCCTGTAACACCACAGGTGAGGATTTGGTCAGCATTTCCATTTTCAAGCACCTGTTTCATCATGCCAAAAGCATCAGATATTTTTGCTCCACCTAAAATAAATACACATGGCCGTATGGGATGATCCATTACCTTGTTGAGCGCATCAATTTCTTTAAAGAATAAATCTCCTGCTGCACTCGGCATAAACTCTTGAAAAGCTACCATCGATGGGGCATTTCTATGTGCTGCAGAGAAAGCTTCATTGACATAATAATCAAACAATGGTGCCAAGTTTCTTATTATGTACGTGTGCAACATTTCTTTTGCTTCAAGTTTAACTGAATCTTCGAAGGTGGATACTTCTTCAGTGAGATAGCGCAAATTTCCAAGTAGTATCACCTGACCATTCTTCAACTTTCTTATCTTTTCTATTGCGGCCGGTCCACATACATCATCAATGTATTCAACTTCAAGACCAAGCTTTTCTGTTAATTTACATGCATGCTCTTCCATGGAAATCAAGTTCTGATAGTCCAGAGTGTCTCCTTGATGAGCAATAATTGCTATTTTTGCGTTGCTTTCAACTAAATATTTCAAAGTAGGTATGCATTTATCGATTCGATTCTCATTAACAATTTTTTTAGTATCTGAATCGATTGGTGAATTGATGTCAAGTCTTAACAGCACTCGTTTATTTTCGTAATTAAAAGTGCCAAGGCTATTAATATTCATTACTTCATCCCCAGATATTTATTTGTTAAAGAGGTTCCTTCTTCTCTTGTAATTTGCATATTGAGAGCCGCACGAATACCATCTATTGTCTCTGGAATAACGACCGCCTCTTGAGGAATATTTATTGCAAACATAATGTCTTTGCCAGATTTTACGATTGTTTCTTCCCAAACTGCAATTTCATACATGTCTCCACGCATATTTCCCAAATCTCTTGCATATCTGAATAAGGAGGCATTGCCGAGAAATCCGTCTTCCAATCGGACTACACGTATTCTAGGATGATTTTGAAACAGTTCCAGTAATTGGTCTTTTGTTATGTCTTCTTTTGGTGTTGCAACCACAGTTATAATGTGTCCATGTGTTACAGGAGTGTGAACTAATATTCCTGTTGCATCTACGTGGGGCATAATCGACATCAAATCCTCTGCTTGATGACTGGGCGCCTTGTCAACTTGTAATGCATTGGTCAATCCTCGGTGATAATCCCCAGGATCTGCCACCCTCCTAATTATTGTAATTGCCAATTTTTCTAAACCAACCTTGCTATCTATACATTCTGCAGCCCGGATTAGCCCTGTCGTATTACATGAAGTCAACTTTAAAAAATCCGATCCAACACCTTTTTCGAAATTAGCATATCCGTGAAAAAATACATCGGCGACTTCATTTTTTTCGCCTCCTTGAAAAATGGCCTTCACATTGTATTTTTGATAAAGCTCTTTATTTTTCGCGCCAATTCCGGCACCGGTGGCATCCAAAACAATATCCACTTTTTCAAGCAAATCTACTAATTTGCCTTTAATTGGAATTCCCGCTTTTTCCAACGCACTTGTGTCGTCAATGGAACAATAAAGATCATATGGCATTCCTCTTTCAGCCAACGCACGCACTGATAATGTAGGAGCCACATCAGCTATACCAACTAATTCCATATCCCCTTGTTTTGCCACACCATCTGCCAACCGTTGTCCGATTACTCCGTATCCTACGACCCCTACTTTGATTTTTTCCTTTTCCATTCTTTATCACCTTTTCTTATATATTTTTTTATATTTCAAAACTGCTATTGTCGCCTTACTTTTCGGAACCGGTTCCGAAACATTCTTAAAAAAAAGAGCTGCATCTCTTTTTTTGCTATACTCCTGAATAGGCAATGAAGCCTCCGTCTACAGGAATCACCACGCCAGTCACAAATCCCGACATTTCCTTATCACAAAGATATAATAACGTCCCCACTAATTCTTTCGGTTTACCATATCGACCTGATGGGGAATGATTAATGACTCTTTGTGAGCGACTAGTCAGGGTTCCATCCGGATTCGTCAAAAGCTTCTCGCTTTGTTTAGTCAAGAAATATCCTGGAGCTATTGCATTAACTCGAATATTAACAGGTGCTAGGTGAACCGCCAAAAACTGCGTCAAATTACTCACAGCTGCTTTTGCTGCCGAGTATGCTGGCACTTGAGTCATCGGTCGATAAGATGCCATTGAAGCTATGTTTATGACTGAAGCATCTTCATGTTTGGATAATTGTGGTAAAAATGCTTGCGTCGGAATAAAAGCTCCCATTAAATTTAAATCCAAAACAAATCTAAACCCATCCGGATCCAACTTGAACAAATTTTTATCATTGAGGTCAGGGTTTTCTAAATCTTTAGGAGTCATATGTTCTGTTGTATTCCCTCTCTCATTATTCCCGCCTGCTCCATTGACCAACACCCTTATAGGTCCAATGGCTTCTTCAACCAGTGATGCTGATTTTTTTACACTTTCTTTATCAAGAACGTCACAGTAAAAAGCTTGTGCTTTACCACCACTTTCATTGATTCCCTTGGCAACACTTTCCGCAGCATCCAAATCTATATCTAAAAGAGCTACAGTAAATCCGTTTTCACCCAATCCTTTTGCCATCTCACTGCACAGTACCCCGCCTGCCCCGGTGACAACTGCCGACATGCCTTCAAAATTCAAATACATAATCCGATCCTTTCATATATCATATAATTGATGAAAAACTAATCTTTAAACTTCAACAGTACTTTGCAGTTTGTCGAAGGATTCTTATCAACCTCTTCGATTGCTTTAGCTGCATCGTCAAAATCAAATATATTGCTTATTAATGGTCGTGGATCGATCAAGCCTTTTTCAAACCATTCAATGACCCTCGGGAACTGATTCGCACTGAGTCTCGAACCGAATATCGACAATTCCTTTTTTGTAATTTGGACTTGCTTGAAAGGAACCGGTTTATCGGAAAATCCTAAAGAAACGATCCGCCCAGCGGGCAATACCAAATCAAAGAACGAAACGAAAATCTCAGGTACCCCTGCTGCATCTATTGCGACAGTAATACCATGCAAGTCGTTGTCCATTAATACTTGTTCTACAGAATTCATGTTGGAATTGACTATAAAATCTGCCCCCTGGATCTTGGCTAAATCTAATCTTTCCTGTACTAAGTCAGATATAATGACTGTGGCCCCAAGCATTTTGCAAACCATGGCGATACAAATTCCAATGGGCCCCGCTCCAGCTATATAAACTACATCTCCTTCATGTACATTTGCAAGTGAAGTGGAGTGACCTGCAATTGTAAACGGCTCAACCAAAGCAGCAATATCCCAAGAAATTTCTTTAGAAATTTTGTGCAGCCTATTTCTGTTTATCACTATAAATTCTGAAAAACATCCGTCATGGTGAGCACCTCTAGCTTTTAGATTCTCACATACATTTTCCCTTCCGATAGAGCATGGGTAACATTCTCCACAAGCTATAACCGGATTCATTATTACATGATCTCCTGGGGCAAAATCTTTAGCATTTTCTCCAACTTCCACCACTTTACCTGCCATTTCATGACCTGCAATCAATGGGTAAGCAATTCCGCTGGAAACTCCATGGTAATTGTGCATATCCGAACCACATATCCCCCCGCGCATCACCTGGACTAAAACATCCTCTGAACTTTTCAACTTTGGTTTATCTATTTCTCGCATTTCCAGTTTGAATGGTTCCACTATATAAAAAGCTTTCATATATTCCTCCATTATTAGTTATTTTTCATCCCATCAACCAATTAGGTATAAAGAGCGTAATTTGAGGTACCAAAGTAACTAAAAGCAACGATATCACTAGAACAAATATAAAAGGTAAAGACTCTCTCATATAGTCCGTTGCACGGACACCTGTAATAGATAAAGTCACATACATCATTGATCCAAACGGTGGTGTAAATCCTGCGATAGTAAGATTCAGACACATAACTATTCCAAAGTGCACCAAATCAATTCCCAGTGCCTGAACTGCAGGAACAAGTAATGGAGCCAAAAGAATCATAGCCGCTCCACCCTCAAAAAACATACCTACGATCAATAGCAATACATTTATCACCAAAAGGAGTACGACTGGACTCGATATATTAGCAATCAAAGCTTCTGAAACCAAGATTGGGATTCTTTCCCAGGAAAGATAAATTCCAAATGCATTAGCTGCTGCGATAATAAACATAACTCCGGCTGTAGCCTCAATGCTTTCCAATAAAATATTTTTAGCATCCTTCCACTTCAGCTCTTTGTAAATAAATGCACCTACAAAAATAGAATATAGTACGCTTATTGCGCCGGCCTCGGTAGGAGTGAATACTCCGAAACGTAAACCCATGATTATGCCGAATGGCAAAAACAATGCCCAAAGGGATTCTACAAAACTTTTTGCAAATTTTCCAAGTGATACTTTTTCCACTGTTGCAGGCTTATAGCCTCTATTTTTCGAAATCAAATAAACTACCAACATCAAAGAACCCATTACAATTGCACCTGGAATATATCCAGCCATAAACATTTTTGCGATAGAAACATTTGACGCAGTGGCATAAAGGATCAAAATGATCCCAGGCGGGATTATTGGAGTAATGCATGAAGATGCGGCAGTAACAACTGATGAAAAAGCGCGACTATATCCTAGTCTTTCCATTTCCGGCACTAACATCTTGGACTGCATCGCAGCATCTGCATTTGCTGAGCCGGATAAACCACCCATCATCGCACTCAAAACTACATTTACCTGAGCCAATCCGCCTGTGTATCTACCCACAATCAAATTGGCCAGATTCATTAATCGAGATGTAATACCTGAATAATTAAATACAACTCCCGCACTTGCAAAAAAAGGTATCGCAAGGTATGTAAATGACTCACACGAAGCAATCAATCTTTGGACGATCATTGCAGTCGGCATAGTAGTACCTACATAAAGAAAATAAACCAGAGTAGCTCCGATCATGGAAAAAGCTACAGGCACTTTCAAAAATAACAAGATGAACAAGACTATAATCGGAATATATACTTCAAATTCCACGATGACTCCTTTCTCGACTTAAGTCGCTGTAGACTACTCAACTGATATATTATCAGAACGCAGATTTCTAATAGCTTCGATCAAAAAACGCACCGAATATACGAACATGACCGTAAAAGCATAAACTGCTGGAGCATCAACAAATGAATACGGTATTCTCAAAGAAGCCGTCGGTCGCCCCCATGCCTGCACTGTTAAAATCACACTATAATAAATCAAAATAGCATTGACCACAGTTAAAAAAGCATAAATAAAAACTTCAACAAACTTCTGAACTTTCTCCGGAAATCTTTCTACAAGTACGTCGATAGCAACTAATGCTTGGTATTTAAAAAGCATACATATTCCAAAGAACACAACATAAGTAAAGGATAAGTATGCAACTTCCTCGGAAAAAGACATGGAATAACCAATGATGTAACGGGTAAAAACGTTTAAAGACACGAACAATATCATAAAAACAAAAGCAATGCTCGCAACCACAAATTCAAAATTTTCAAAAAATCTCTTCATTTTAATTCTCCTTATCAAAACCGGTTTGAGAATCCAATGTTTTATAAACCGATTTACAGGAGTTTAAAACTCCTGTAAATCGTCATTATTAATTAATTCAATGCTTCCATAACGCTGTCATACAAGCCTGGAGTCCATTCTGGAAACTCACTGCTTACTTTTTTAGAAGACTCAACAAAAGCATCTCTTTCAACTTCGTTAAACTTTACTCCTTCAGCTTCTAATTTTGCCCTGTAGTCGCCTTCTAGACTCTGTACGGCTTGGATTGCTACATCTGGCTCTTCAGCACCTAATTTGTCGATAGCGGCTTGAGCTGCAGGATCTAATGATTCGTAAACATCTTGAGACATTACTATCGCTGTACTTGCAATAAGATGACCTGTTAAGGAAATATTTTTGCATGGCTCATAAAGCTTAGCAGTATAAAGCAGTGACAATGGAGATTCGGCAGCGTCAGCAACACCTTGACTAAGGGCATTATATACTTCACTCCAAGCAGTGTTTGTAGGATTTCCCCCTAGTGTTAAAGCTACCTGGTTCCACATCTTTGTAGGTGCGCATCTGATCAGCAAATCTTTTGTATCGTCACGAGTCACTACTTCAGAATTCGAAATCAAATGTCTAGTACCAAAATAAACCAGGGTTACAAGATGCAAACCTTCTTCTTCTAAATCTGATACCATTCTTTGTCCAACTTCCGATTTCCACAGTTGCTTGATTTGCTCTGGACTTTCAAACAAATAAGGATGCATGAAGATCGAGAAATCTGGAACATAATCTGACAAGTGAGTTGTGTCACAATCTTGAAGAATAGGCGCCCCTTGAGATATTGCTTCAATCATATCCACTGTTTTTCCTAATGACTCGCTATAATACATTTCTGTCTCCACTGTTCCACTAGACTCTGTAGAAATTCGATCAAAAAAGTCTTCCCATCTATCATTCTCAGGGTCGGTTGCAGCTTTTACGGAGTTGAACTTCAAAACAACCGGTTCTACTTCGTTGCCATTGTCACCATTTTCACCGTCGGTTCCATCACCGTTATCTCCACTATTACCGCATGCTACAAGAGAAAACAACATTGCTACTACCAACAAAATACTCAATAACCTTCTTACCTTTTCCACTTTTTTTCCTCCTTTAATATATTTGGATTCGAAGCCTTGACTTCGCTACCAACATGAGTTTGATGAACAAATCAAATCTCCAAGGGATACTTTCCGTATTTGTACACCGTTTCAACCATTGTCAAAAAGTTTTTTGCCTTAGTTGGATATCCGATAGTATTTGAACTAGATAGGATATGACCACCACCTCTTGATGCGGCACTTATACAATCTTTAGTTGCTTTAATTACCTCTTCCGTCGTTCCATAAGGCAATGTTCTAGCACAGTCAACATTCCCCATAAGCAAAACCTTATCTCCGTATTTCTCTTTAATATAACCTATGTCCATCCCAGCACCAGGATCTACACTCTGGTACCCGTCGATGTTCATATCAAAGAAGTCGTCAGCAAACTGCATAATATTCCCATCTGTGTGTTTTAGCACTAGGACTCCGTTCTCATGACAGTAATCTCCTATAGCGTTAATTTGTGGAATCAAGTACTCTCTTATGATATTGGGAGCAAACAATGGTCCTATGCTACCAGCCCAGTCTGTTGCTATCATTACACAGTCCATGCCAATTTCGACGTATTTTTTTACTACTTCCATCGAGTACTTCAAATATGTATCACATAATCGATGTGCCAATTCCGGCTCTGTGTACATGATTTCCATAAACTTTGTATAGAAACTTCTGTAAGAAGGAATTAAATCAGGAACCTTTGCCATAAGAAACATCTCATTGCCTACCTTGTCCACCATGAACTTAGTAGATTCAAAGCAGCTGTCATCTATTTTAAACCCCTTTTTTCCCATATGATCGACATGACGCTCAATTGCATCATATTCCTCACCTTGTTTTTCTAATGAGTCTACTTCATGCACTGTGTCAGTTTCTTCTTTGTATACAAATTTAGCCCAAGAACCAGTCTCTTTGTTTACTTCTGTCCAGCTAGTTTCGGTTATATCCCTATATTCAACTTCACTTTCCTTTGGTGGATCCAATTCTGTACAAATCAAATCCATTCCGCTGTTTACAAATACATCCAGAGTATCTTGACATAACCTTTGAACATATTCGTCTCGATTTCCGGAATTGATCAATTGCATTGCAGTCTTTTTTGTCCAACCTCCTTCCCCGGTAATTGCTTCTCTCCCCAAAATTTCACTTGCTACAGTAGACATAATATGCATTTCTCCTACTGGCACGCGATCAGCTTCTTCATGTCTGTACGCGGTTAAAACCCTTTCTTTTGCGTTCATTCAATTGCTCCTTTCCTTAATTCATTTTGCTGGATTGTTTTTAGTTCAAAACCAGTAATCGCAATTTATGGAACCGGTTCCGAAAATGGCTGGAAAAAAATTATGCTTTACACCTAGTTGTAGACTCACGGATTTTCAATTCAACATCCATAGTTGTTCTATATTCAACATTTTCGTTATTTATTATTTGAATCAACTTTTCTGCTACAGCCATTCCTTTAAAATAAGCATCTTGATTTATAGTTGTCAATGGCGGATTGACATATGGTGCAAAAGGAATGTCATCAAACCCAACGATAGAAATATCATCTGGAACTTTCTTACCCGCCTCATTGACCGCCTTGATGGCACCAATAGCCATCAAATCACTAGATACAACAACAGCAGTCAAGTTTACATTCTTTAATAGTTTTTGCATAGATTCGTATCCACTTTCCAATGAATTTCTGCCCTCTTGAGTAAACGTTTCATCGACAGAAATACCCTTTTGCTTTAAAGCACTCGCATAACCTTCATATCGGTCTCGGCTACTAGCCAAGTTATATGGTCCATTGATAAATCCAATTTTTTTATGCCCAAGATTCAAGAGATGCTCTGTTGCCAAATATGCTCCTTTTGAATCATTAACGCATATGTGACAAACGAATTGGCTATTAAGTACTTTTGAAGCAGATACCAAGGGCATGGCCATATCAACCAATTCATCTATTTGATCATAATCCTCACAACTGGGACTAATCAAGATTATTCCATCAGCTCTTTGTTCTTTGGCAATATCTACATATTTTCCATCATCAGAAAAAGACAATAGCAATTGATAATTGTTGGCATTTGTCATTTGAGATACGCCTCTAAGTATTTCCGAGTAATAAGGATTAGAAAATACGTAACTGGCATCGTGAGGAATCACCGCGCATATTGTATTGCTTTTTTTATTTGATACTGCTTTTGCATAGGCATTAGGGTAATAATTATACTTCTTAATGATTCGCTCGATTTTTTCCCTGCTTTCAGCTTTCACATCAGGTTTATTATTCAATACTCTAGATACTGTTGTTTTTGATACGCCAGCCATTTTTGCTATTTGTGTTATGTTGATTCTGGATTTCATAGATTTATGTACCTCATGCTTATTTTTTATAATTTATATGCAACCGGTACCGTAACCGGTTTCATGTGTTTATTTTAACTCTGAAACCCCCGAATTGTCAAGATGTTTTATAAAACTATTTGCTTTTATCAATTTTTAACCATACGTTTTTTCAATTAACAGCTTTCTTAAACATCCCTTTACTTCATTTCCACAGTTGCAAAAGTGTACTAATAGTGCTGGATCGATATCTATTGGGCTATATTTTATTTAAAGTTTACAATTTTAGTAAGGTAAATAACCCCTGATTTATGTTATTATTATGTCAAGTCAGATTAAAACATCTAAACCAAATCATTCTTTAGATGTTAAATTTCGGGGTATATAATCGACAATATTTATTTTGCGGTTCAATTTTGCGCCTGTTGGAGGAATAGTATTGAAAGAGAATGAACGTATGATAAAAAATAATGATAGACCGTCTTTGGATTTAAACAGGGAAAAATACGAATCCATTGTCTCCATATCGAATATCGGAGTATGGGAGTACCACGTTGACCGCAATTATCAGTGGTGCAGTCCCGAATATTTCACCATGCTCGGATATGATCCAAATGATTTTCCCCTTACAGATGACAACTTAAGTCTTGTCTGGACAGATTTGTTGCATCCCGAAGATCGAATCGAAGCTGTGCGTACTTTTGAAAACTTCTTGATAAATGACCAGATAGTTTCTTATGATGCCTACTTTCGACTTAAAAAAATTAGCGGCACTTGGTCCTGGATCAGAGCCAGAGGTAAATTTCTAGACCTTGAAAGCGCAAAAATAGTTGTGGGGACACATGTAGACGTTACCGAATTGATGGAATCAAGAAACAGGATCAAAAGCGAACATTTGAAACTGGAAAACATCATAAGCGGAACTAATGCCGGGACATGGGAGTGGAATGTACAGACTGGACAATTGTTCATCAACGAAAGGTGGGCTGAAATAGCGGGATACTCCAAAAATGAACTTGAACCCACCAATCTTGACACCTGGGTAAATTTAGTTCATCCCCAGGATCTTGAAATTGCAATGAAATCCATCAACGATACATTAAATAAAAAATCTTCTTATTATCAGGTAGAATATAGAATTTTGCATAAGGACGGTAGCCACATATGGATAGATGACAGGGGCAAGGTAGTCACCTGGACAGAAGACGGAAAACCCTTGTGGATGTTGGGTACTCATATCGATATTACTGAAAAAAAACAGTACGGTGAAGCTTTAGAGCATTCCCACGATCTGATGAGATACATCATCGAACACAATCGAAGCGCAGTGGCCGTTCACGATAAAGACTTGAATTATCTATACGTCAGCCAGACATATCTGGACCGGTACAGAGTATCTGAAAAAGATGTCATAGGCAGACATCATTACGATGTATTTCCGGACTTGCCTCATAAGTGGAGGGAGGTACACCAAAGGGCTTTAAAAGGTGAAGTTATAAGTGCCGAAGAAGATCCCTACGTAAGGGAGGACGGATCCGTTGACTGGACCAGGTGGGAGTGCAGGCCCTGGTATGACAAAAGTGGAAAAACCGGCGGCATAGTTGTGTATACTGAAATAATAAACGAACAAAAGGAAATGGAACAACTCATACTGGAAGAAAAGGAACTCTTCAAAACGACTTTGCTATCCGTTGGTGACGGAGTCATATCAACTGACAAGAACGGCAATATCAAAGTGATGAACCCCATAGCCGAAAAACTTACGGGGTGGTCTCAAAACCAGGCATACGGAAAACCCCTGGATTTGGTTCTTGATATCATAAATGAAAATACCCGGAAAATTTGTGAAAATCCCGCCCAAAAGGTTCTGGAAACGGGAAACATAATCGAAATGGCCAATCATACCATTTTGATATCTAAAGACAAAAAGGAGATCCCCATCGAAGACAGTGCCGCCCCCATAAAAGACAAGGACGGAAATATAACAGGTGTCGTAATTGTGTTTAGAGATTTCACCGACAAGCGGGAAAAAATCAAAGAAATAGAGTTTTTGAGTTTTCACGACCATTTAACGGGACTTTTTAACAGAAGATATATTGAAAATATTATTCCCCAATTGGACAAAAAAGAAAACTTTCCACTGACCTACATGGTCGTGGATGTAAACGGACTTAAATTGACCAACGATGCATACGGGCATCAAATGGGGGATAATTTATTGAAGCTGGTTTCAAATATTCTTAAAAGGACCTTTGACGATAGCGCAGTTATCGGAAGGATGGGCGGAGATGAATTTTGCGTGATACTGCCCGGAGTAAATGAGACCGGAGCAACTTATTTGAAAAGACGCATAAATGCAGAAGCCTCGTGTGCGAAGCTTGATTCCCTTATCGTATCATTGGCCACAGGTTTTGCAACCAAAAATGTAGAAGATGAAAAGTTCGAAAACATCATGCTGCTGGCCGACAACAACATGTATAAAGACAAAATGAAATTCGGAAAAACCATGCGAAGCAGAACCATTGAAACAGTGCTTAGAAACATCAACTTTAAATACGACCAAGAGCAGATCCATACTGAAAGGGTATCCCAATACTGCGAGGCTATCGCCATAGCAATGGATTTTAGAGCTGACGAGGTTGCAGATATAAAGACTGCCGGTGTACTCCACGATATTGGGAAGATCATGGTGCCTCCCGAACTTTTAAATAAATCTGAAAGGCTGACAGAAGAAGAATTCGAAATAATAAAAAGGCATCCGGAAATAGGATACCAAATTCTAAAATCTGTCGACGAGTACGCAACCCTTGCCGAAGTAGTTCTGTACCATCATGAGAGATGGGACGGAAGCGGTTATCCCGAAGGTCTGAAAGGTGAAGAAATCCCATTGTTTTCAAGAATCATATCAGTTGCCGATGCCTTTGAAGCCATGACTGCAAAACGATCTTACCAAGCCACAAAAACTGTGGAGGCAGCCTTGGATGAATTGTCAAAAAATTCTGGTTCTCAGTTTGATTCTTTCGTGGTTGATACATTCCTTAAAATAATCAGACCCCAATAAAGTGGATGCCAAAGTCTAATATCCTTTGGCATCCACTTTTAACTATTATTTTTCATACATTCGAAGCTGTCGGCTATCCACCTTCTAAATCTGCAGTTATAACAACTTATATCTTCTTCGGCCATTCGTTCCTCTTCGTAATCTTCAGAGAAACGACCACAACTTATCGCCAATTCCGAAACTGCATGGTAATCATTTTGCCCTCCGTTGTATATTTTCCTGCCATCCTTGAATATCCACTTCGTCATCTTCCTATCCTCTTTCGATTCAGATCGTTCTTTGAAATGATTTTCCAAGGCGCTCTCGAGTCATTCCACGCTTCTACCATCACTACAGGTTCATGTTCCCATAAAATCGGCTTTATCTCGGGAATCAATGCAACTGGATCTTTTGGATCTATGTCTGAATAATCATCTGTGATCAAACGGCTAAATCCGTACTTTTCGCATATTTCTCCAGCTGGCCATATCCCTTGAGAGTCTTCTGGTTTGATTTTTCCCTTCAATCTGCCGTCACTTCCATACAACCTGAGTCCACATCCAGCCAATGCACCTATAACTCCTCCTCCGGTACCTCCATGCTCCGACAGATGGATCTCTTTGCCATATATCGAAGCCAAGTCATAGGCGGCTTTCTTATGAAGAACTGTTTCCTTGGCGCTTTTGCCAAATGAAATCAATTCTTGTTTAGCCGAATCTGAAATCATGTCAGTCTGCACAAAACACAAACCCGGATCAGAACCCTTGGCAGCATTCCTCTCAAGATAATTTTCACAAAATCCAACTACCTGATCCCACGATTCCCATGAAGTTTCCAGCTTCGCGCACATGGAGCTATTATGTGAAGTGTATGGAATGTCCTCATGAACATATAATTGGTGTCGGGATACAAAACCTGCACTGGCCAGGCTCTTGATTTTTAACTCAAAGCAAAGCTTTTCCAGCAGTTCTCCAGTGCCTATGCTATCCAGGTTATCCGTATCATCTATACAAATCAAAGCATTCATATGTAAGCCTCCCTAATTTGGTGCCGGAGCTCGAATACCGTCTCCAGACAGGATTTTTTCATAGATCTCATCAGTCATTTCATAATCATAAAATCTTCTGTAATAGCTTCCAACTTTTTCTTTTAAATCAAAATCTCCAATGTTTTCTTTATATATAAGATCTGTGAGCCACAATATTCCCAGAGATGTCTCCGTGCTGCTGGGATGTCCCCACCGCGAAACCCCGATTGGTATCTGATAAACTCGACCATCTTTTACCGCGCGCAATCCCTGCCATTTCGGGTCAGAGAGTATGAAGTCATCTATACCGCTTTCATTGCATATGATCATGTCCGGATCCCATGAATATATCTGCTCAAGATTGGTATACGTTTTGCCTTCGTTTAGAAAAAGATTATCTTCCAATGAAACGTTTTTTACTCCTGTCACACCGATCCATTCAGCTTCGAGACTTCCTTCTACATCGGTCCTCAAAGATTCGTTCACCGAATGGTAAAGTGCCGGTCTTTCTTCCTGCGGAACTTTAGCCGCTGTGCTCTCAGCCCAACTGATTGCGTCATTATACCAATCTATCATCTCTTGCGCCTCATCCACTTCTCCGAGTGCAGTGCCTATAAGTAAAAAAGCCTCCATTTGCTCTTCCATGGTTGTATAATCTATAACCACATATGGAATGTTTGTTTTTTCCAACTTGTCTTTTTCCGCATCGTTAAAATACATGTCACTTTTGACAAATATCAAATCTATGTCAAGCGCCATGACCGCTTCTGCATTCATGGCCCCGCTATCCTTAACAACAGCTGCATCTATCAAAGTCGGAGACATCTCTTGAAGCAGCACGTCCCTTTTCACACCACTTATTGTAGCAGGCATCATGTCCCCGTATCCATACATTATTACACACTGGCCTGCAAACGGATCCAAGGTGGCTATGGCATCAAGTTCCGCCGGTATCTCCACCTCACGCTCAACGCTGTCAACAACAACCACAACGTCCTGCTTTGGGTTTTCACGCCCTTCATTCCCAGGTGCGCAACCAACAAACAACGTTGCCGCTATTAGCGCCAGTGTACTTATCTTAAAAATCTTGTTCAATCAAACCTCCCCTTTCAAATGGTCATGTTACAATGTGCCCAGTAATGCCATGCTCCGAATTGATGACCCATCCGTACACATTTCTTTAAAGATTCTTGATCTTACTCCGTAAACATTTGAAATATTTTCTTCTGTTATCACATGTTCCGGACTACCTTTGGAGTATACTGCTCCTTCGCTCATCATTATGACTTCCACGTTCAATCCTTTTTCCTGAAAGTAGAATGCATGAACCGGTGAATGGGTGGCAATAAGAATAGACAGCTTGTCCATCATGTTAAGTTTTACAATGGTTTCAAGAAATACCAGCTCATTTTTGAAATCCAAATTGGCAGTGGGTTCATCCATCACCAGTAACCTTGCCTGTTGACTCAAGGCTCGTGCCAAAAGCACCAGCTTGATTTCACCGCCGGACAACTGGTTGTAGGGCTTCTTTGCAAAATCTGAGATCCCCACCATCTCCATTGCTTTTCGGCAATTTTCCATATCCTTTATTCCCGGTTCACCAAGCTGGCCGACATGAGCCGTTCTTCCCATCATAACGATCTGTTCTACCGTATATGGAAAAACAACCTGGTGAATCTGCGGCACATAGGCCATGTGTTTTGCAACATCTCTCCTATTGTATTTTGACAGCGGTTTTTCCATCAAAAATATTTCACCTTTTGAAGCTTGATGAATAGACATGATGTTGTCAAGCAGAGTAGTTTTCCCGCAACCGTTGGGCCCCATCAAACATACCACATCGCCTTGTCCCATATCAAATGTGACATTTTTGACTACATCTTTTTCAGGGTACGAAAAAGAAAGGTCACAAACACTTAATATCCCGTTCATTTCCATCCCCCTCCTTTAGTCTTCTTCAGCAGATAAACAAAAAATGGCGTCCCCAAAATCGCAGTGAGTATTCCTATGGGGATTTCAGATGTGCTTATAGATCGGGACAAAGTATCTATTAATATCAAAAATGTAGCTCCCAAGGACATGCTCCATGGAATGAGCTTTGTATTGTCATTGCCGACTATCATTCTGCAAATATGTGGAACGATCAATCCGATCCATCCTATTGTCCCACTTATGCATACAGCCGAGCTTGTAGACAAGGTAGCTCCACCAATTATCAGAACCTTGTACCACTTTGCATCCAGACCCAGCGTGGCGGCTTCCTTGTCACCCATGGATAAAATATTTATCTTCCAACGAGAAAGGTATATGATCCCAACTCCAGCAATTATTGGAATAAAAGCCCAAAAATGCTTGTACCCAATAGATGAGAGGCTTCCCATGGTCCAAAATGTAAGTGCAGGCAGTTCAGAGTATGGATCGGCAACATATTTCAACATGGATGTAAAAGCACTGAAAAAGCTCGATACGACCACACCACCCAGTACCAATGTAATAGTAGGTGCAGATCCGTAAATTCTTCCTGCCAAATATGCAAGAAGTACTGCAGCCACGCCGAATACGAACGACAACAGATAATTGAGATACCCTCCACCAAAAACCACTATAGCCAAAGATGCGCCAAAACTTGCACCGCTTGACACACCCAAAATACCTGAATTGACCAAGGGGTTTCGAAATACACCTTGATACGCAGCTCCGCTTACAGCCAATGAAGCTCCGATCATTGCTCCTGCAATCGCTCTTGGCAATCGCAACTGGAAAATGATAGTCCAGAGTTGATCCGATGAATATTGGTCGCCGCTATTCCATGGAGCGATAATTGAGAGTACGTCAAAAAAACCGATATGATATCTCCCTACAAACAAAGTCAAAAACATGGCACTTATGGGAAGAAGCAGAATTATAGATCTTACCAACCACTTCTTTGCTATTGTCCGGCTCATATATTTACCCCCAAAAACAGCTATGGAGAGTATCATCCCTCCATAGCGTCAGTGTCAATTATTTTGTCGCTTGTAAAGTTTAAATCCGGCAAAGGCAACTACCGCTCCAATACCCACAAAAAATATGATCAATGAAGGGTTGTCTTCTTGCGAATCCTGGTTTTCTGGTTCTTGATCACCTACTCCCGATTGATCGTCAGAATCTGATTGTGTCGTAAAGGTTATTTCCAAAGGTTCGGCCATTTTATCACCGGATTTACTCTCCAATGCGGTATCCACTATCAAAGTGTAGGACATTCCGGCTCTTAATTCCTCTGCAAATTCAATATTTGCAAAATTTCTTTCATCTTTGTTAACCGATTCGGCAAGCACGACTTCAATCTCAACTGCATTGCCGTCTTGATCCTTAACTGAGAATGCCTGGATATTCGATTCGCGAACCGTATCAAAAGTAACATTCTTGTTAAACTCCAATCTTATCGACGTGTCCAATGCGACAGATTCCGCACCATTTTCAACACTGGTGGTTACCAACTCCAAGGGATCTTCCTGTCCTCCACCGCTACCATCTCCTGAAGCTACAACTGTACCTCCCGCCATCAGAAGGCATACCAATAAAAGTGCCAAGATTTTTTTGATTGTTTTCATAAATCCATCTCCTTATAATATATTATTGCACCCAAAAGTATAAGTGCGGATAAACAAAAAAACCTTCCCATCAGGAAAGGTTTACATAAAAAACAAAACCATCGATCTCCTTTCCAAATGGGGAGGCCCAGCCGTTTCCAACTAAACCCTGACGGTCTACGTCCCTAGACATTTCCTTAGGACTTCAACTCGGAGAAGTATTGTTCAAATTCTTTTTTACAATTTTCTATTCAATTATAGCACTGCATATTGGTTATATCAACCAAAAATATTTGATGCTAAAAATCAACTGATGGTACAGAATCCAAAAATCGGATGGTAATTTATTTTACGATCAGTACCGGGCAGTGCACTTTTTTTGACACTTTGTGACTTACACTGCCCAATACCACTTCCTGCAATAAGTTGAGACCGCGACTGCCGACGACTACCAGGTCGAATTTTCCTTTATCAGCCTGGTCCACAATTATTTCACCCGGGTCCCCATGGAGTATCTTGATTTCGTATGATACATGACTATTTTTCAAGATCTCTTCGATGTGCGAAATTTTCTTGTGTCGGATCACTTCCAGCTCTTCTTTCCCGTGAGAATGCACAACTTCATTTTTCGATTGTTCAAAATTGATCACTAAAAGGATCTCTATAGAACTGCCGTCGATCAGCGATGCAATGTCTATGGCTTCCAGTGTAGCTCTAGTTGAATTTTCAGAACCATCTACAGCCACCAAGATTTTTCTGTACATTTGCTCATCCCCCATACTATATTAGTGCGAAGATAATTTTGCATTTGGATTATTATAAACAGCCAACCTGTCTATCAACTTTTTACTGCTGGTGTTAAGACCTTGGATAGTCACTTTGTTATTGTTAGCATAATGTTTAAGTACAACCTTGTCAATTGCCGCAACAGCGGAATCATCCCAAATATGTGCATTTGAAAAGTCGATGATGATATGGGTATCCTTGACGCTGAAGTCGAATGACCCGACAAACCCTTCAACTGATGCAAAAAACAGCGGACCGTTGATGCTGAACAGGGTGTTTTTGTTTGTATTTTGTTTCATTATCTCTATCTTCGAAATTTTTGCAACAAAAAATAATGCGCTCAAGACTACTCCCGCCATAACACCTTTGGATAAGTCATGGGTAACCACCACTATCAGTACAGTCGCAAACATTACTATCGCATCGCTTTTTGGAGCCTTTTGCAAATATGAAAATGATGACCAGTCAAACGTTCCAATGGATACCATGATCATGATCCCTACAAGGACGGGCATGGGAATTTGAACTACGAGATCACCCAACACGATGATCAAGAACATCAAAAACATTCCTGCGACAAGAGTTGATAACCTTCCTCTTCCCCCCGATTTAACATTGATCACAGATTGCCCTATCATTGCACATCCTGCCATGCCCCCAAAAAAACCTGTAACGATATTTGCAATGCCCTGGCCTTTGGCCTCTTTGTCTTTGTTGCTTTCCGTTTCCGTCATATCGTCTACAATGGATGATGTCAGCAGGGATTCCAAAAGACCTACTATCGCTAGAGCAATGGAATATGGAAAAATTATTCTAATGGTCTCGAATGTAAATGGAACCACGGGCATCGAGAATATGGGCAGTGCTTTTGTGATAGATCCCAAGTCTCCGACTTTTCCCAAATCAAGCCTCATATATATGGATACGGCCGTTAGCAGAACAATAGCTATCAGTGGTGCCGGGATCGCTTTTATAAATCTGGGTAAAATATAAACTATCGCCAGTGTGATGGCTACAAAAGCATATGTCAAAGCGGAAATCCCAATAAAGTGCGGCACCTGTGCCATGAAGATCAATATTGCCAGTGCATTTACAAAACCGATCATGACGGCTCTTGGAATAAACTTCATTATACTTGATACTTTAAACATACCAAAAACCACCTGTATGATCCCTGTCAAAATGGTCGCTGCAAACAAATAATTTACTCCATGTTCTTTTATCAGCGGAATCATTACCAATGCCATGGCGCCAGTTGCAGCTGATATCATTCCGGGACGACCACCCACGAATGCAATTACGACTGCGATACAAAATGATGCATATAGACCAACCATTGGATCTACTCCTGCAATTATTGAAAATGCTATCGCTTCAGGAATCAATGCTAATGCCACAACGATTCCTGCCAATATATCACTCTTAACATTTGAAAACCATTCTTTTTTAATCTTCTCTACCAAATATCATACACCTCTTATTATTTTTCATTGAACTTTTGTGCAATTTT
>NZ_JADNRK010000019.1 GCF_015594845.1 Alkalibacter mobilis
CGAACACAGAAGTAAAGTCCTCCTGCGCAGATGGTACTTGGATGGCGACGTCCTGGGAGAGTATGTCGCTGCGGGATTCCACAAGAATGACTCTTGGTCTTATGACCGAGGGTTTTTTCTTTTTTTGAAGAAGACAACTGCTGCGTCATCCTGGCCTGCTGAAAGGATCACCTCAAATATGCAGATTCATCACATTCCTTCAGAATGGCGGATGATAAATTCTCTCATCTTTAGCCTGTCAAAGGATCTTCTTAATTGACATGCCTCGTCATCCTGAGCCTGTCGAAGGATCTCATCAATCATATTCTCCTCCAACTATTCTTTTATATATTCAAAATGCATGTTATAATGAAATATTAGGAGGGATGATCTATTGGATGGGAAATTGCACCTTAAAAATTTTACAGAAATATTGGTAGATGAATCGATAAATAAATTATGGGGAGAATCAACTTCGGACTGCAGATGTGATAGATGCAGACTGGATGTAAAGGCAATAGCTTTAAATAAACTCCCGCCAAAGTACACGGTGACCGATAAAGGAGAAGTATTTGCAAAATTGAATTCCTTTAAGAATCAAGTACATGTAGATGTATTAAAGGAAGTAGTAAGTGCTATGGAAATTGTGAAGTCAAAGAAATCCCACGATTGATACAAGGAGATAAAATGATCAGCGAAGAGAGAAGAAAGAAAATAATCAATTTGCTCAAGAAGGCGGACAGACCTTTGTCTGGCACCGAATTGTCTGAAAAATATAATGTGAGTCGACAAATAATAGTTCAGGACATTGCCATTTTGAGAGCAGAAGGAAACGATATTATTGCCACGGCAAAAGGGTATCTTTTTCCCAAGATCGAAATGAACACCATTCACAAGACAATTGCAGTCAAGCACACGAATGATTCCATGGAGAATGAACTCTACACCATCGTCGAGTACGGTGCCAAAGTTTTGGATGTGACAGTGGAACACCCCATTTACGGGGAATTAAAAGCAAATTTGATGCTGACGACTCAAGAGGATGTTGACAACTTCATTGCAGACTTTAAAGCTTCAGGCGCAGAACCTTTGTCTGTTATGACAAATGGTGTACATCTTCATACAATCGAGGTTCCAAGCATAAAGGTTTACGACATGATAATAAACGATCTAAAAGAGAAAGGGTTGCTTTTGGATAAATGAGGAGGATCAAATGTCAGGGAAAAATGCAAACAAGTTTTTAATTGCTGCAGTAGCGGCGTTGATGTTGCTGGGGACAGTTTTTGTAATGCTTAGTAATTTCTATATTGACTTTTTATGGTTCAGTGAAACCGGGTTTACAAACGTGTTCTTTAAAGAACTCGTAACCAAGCTTCAGATAGCGGTACCGCTGTTTGTCGTTATGACGATTATTTTGTTTTTCTATTTTAAATTTATTAAAAAATATGCAAAGAAAAGTGGTGTAGTTGAGGTAAAAACAAAGAAATTTGACTACCTTTCGCTGGGTGCGGGAGCAGTTTCTTCTTTGATAATAACTACTATCGCTACAAATGCTCTATGGTATAGATTACTTGAGTTCGTCAATGCCAAAAGTTTTGATGTTTCAGATCCCATCTTTAACAAAGACGTTTCATTTTATGTATTCAAGCTGCCTCTCTTGGAGAGTATTTTCAGCGTTATGTCCATTGTTCTATTTATAGTCTTTGTTGTCACGATCCTATTCACCGCCGGTTTTTTTTGGACTCAGAAATCGCCTAAGGTGGATGTAGAAGTGGGCGTAGACCACAGAGCTCAGGAAATAAAGGACTTTTTTATCAAATTTGGGAATATAATGGTCAAACAAATAGGTGTATTTGTTGGATTGTTCTTTTTGCTTACTGCATTCAGTTACTATTTAAGGCGATTTGGCCTTCTGTTTTCGCCTTCCGAAATATCTTATGGCGCAGGATACACCGACACTACCGTAAGATTGAGGCTTTACACAGTTATGATGTTTTTATCTTTAGCAGCTGCTGCAGCATCTGTTATATTCGGATTTAGAAAGAAGATCAAGCATATAATAGCAGCACCTGTAATATTGATAGCTGTGTCGTTTTTAGGAGGAATATTAGGTTTTATAGTTGAAAGCTATATAGTCGGACCAAATCAATACGGCAAGGAGGAGCCTTACCTTCAAAGACATATCGAATATACAATCAAGGCCTACGGATTGGAGAATGTCGAGACTAAGCCTTTTTCAGCAAAACAGCCTATAACATACGAAGATCTCGAAGAAAATAACCTGACCATTTCCAATATACCGATAAATGATTACAGACCGACTTTGGATATGTACAATTCCATTCAAGGAATAAGGATCTATTACCAGTTCAATGACATAGATATCGACAGGTACATCGTAGATGGAGAATACACTCAAACATTCATTTCGGCAAGAGAGATGAATAATGACCAACTTGAGGAAAATGCGAAAACCTGGATCAATCAGCATCTAAAATATACACACGGATTTGGCATAGCCGTATCCCCTGTCAACAAGGTGAATGAAGTGGGACAACCGGATTTGGCGGTCAAGGATATTCCGCCTGTTTCCGATAATGAGATACAAGTGGAAGAGCCAAGGATATATTTTGGCGAAAGTACGGATACCTATGCTATTACAAATGCGAAAACTCCGGAATTCGACTACCCTGAAGGCAGTGATAACAAGGAAAATTTTTATGAGGGAACGGCCGGAATAAATTTGAATTTGATCAACAGAGCAGCTTTCGCATTGAATCAGGGAGAAATCAAAATCCTGTTGTCGACTGAAATTACCGGCGACAGTAAAATTCTCATTAGAAGGAATATTGTCGAGAGGGTAAAGACGATTGCGCCATTTTTGGCTTATGACGAGGATCCCTACATAGTGGCATCCGAAGGAAAACTCTATTGGATAATGGATGCTTTCACCTTGAGTGACAGATATCCATATTCAAAACCATACAGCGAGACGACTTCCTTCAATTACATACGAAATTCTATCAAGGTAGTGGTAGATGCATATGACGGTGATGTGACATTTTATCAGGTGGAAGAAACAGATCCTATAGCAACCATGTATAATAATATCTATGACGGGATATTCAAACCGATCGATGAAATGCCTGAAGATTTGAGAGGTCATGTGAGATACTCACAGGAAATGTTTGACATACAGGCTGAAATATACCGAACTTACCATATGGCAAACACTAGAGTCTTTTACAATAAAGAAGATCAATGGGAGCTTCCAAGACAGATATATGGTTCCCAAAAGGAAGTAGAGCAGGTGGAAAGCACTTATCTTATCATGAAACTTCCGGAGAGAGAGTCTGAGTTTACTCTTATGGTTCCTTATACTGCAAGGCAAAAGGACAACATGGTCGCTTGGATGGCTGCCATGAACGATGGTGAAAATTACGGCGAGATCATAGTCTACACTTTTCCAAAACAGAGTCTGATATACGGTCCGATGCAGATAGAACAGAGGGTGGATCAGGATACGGTCATATCTCCGCAGCTCACATTGCTGGGGCAGCAAGGCTCAGAAGTAATCAGAGGTAATATGATGGCCATACCTATAGAAGAAGCTATTTTGTACGTAGAGCCAGTTTATATCAAAGCCAGGGATAGCGAGAGAAGTTTACCTGAAGTCAAAAAAATAATCGTATCGTATGATAATAAAATTGTAATGGCCGATAGTTTGGAAGATGGACTAAAACAGATATTTGGCGGACCGGCTGAAGATGACGGCGATGACGATGAAGAACCTGGAATAGTTATTCCGGGAGATTTGAACAGCCTCATATCAGAGGCCAACGATTTGTTCGATAGAGCACAGGAAGCCCAAAGAAATGGAGATTGGGCAGGATACGGACAATTGATCCAGGAATTGGAAGATATTTTGAATCAATTGCAGGAATTGCAGCAACCTCAGGTGCCTGTTGTAGATGATGTAGAGTGATTTATCGGTAATGCAATAATTTCGAAAGGAATGTAGATATGTTAGACATTAAGAGAATAAGAGAAAATGGTGAAGAAGTAAACGAGCTTCTTAAGAGAAAAGGCGATTATGACATTTCAAAGCTAATGGAGCTTGATGAAAACAGAAGAAAGTTGATATCTGAAGTAGAAGAAAAGAAGGCTGAACAAAACAGAGTGTCAAAACTGATTCCGGTCTATAAGAAAGAAAAAAAGGACGTTTCTGAAATTTTGGCGGAGATGAAAACACTTTCGGAAGAAATAAAAAAATCTGATGACGTTCTAAAAAGCCTGGAGGCAGAAATCAAGCAGATTTTGTTGGAACTTCCCAACACTCCAAATCCTGATGTAAAAATCGGAAAAGACGATAGCGATAACGACGAAATAAAAAAATGGGGAGAACCAAGACAATTTGACTTTGAAGTAAAAGCCCATTGGGATATAGGAACGGATCTGGGAATACTTGATTTTGAAAGAGCTGCAAAAATTACCGGAGCGAGGTTCAGCATGTTTACGGGAATCGGTGCAAAGCTGGAGAGAGCCATAATAAACTTTATGCTTTCCGTTCACACAGATGAAGGCAAATATACTGAAGTTTCTACCCCATTTATGGTAAATCGGGATTCAATGACCGGAACTGGACAATTGCCTAAATTCGAAGATGATGCTTTCAAGGTTATCGAAGACAGGGATTTGTTCTTGATACCTACTGCGGAAGTGCCTGTGACAAACCTCCATAGAGATGAGATACTCGATGGATCAGAACTGCCCATATACTACACGGCTTATTCGCCTTGTTTTAGAAAGGAAGCCGGATCGGCAGGCAGAGACACCAGAGGACTTATAAGAAACCATCAATTTGATAAAGTGGAGATAGTTAAATTTTCACATCCTGATACATCTTACGATGAACATGAAAAACTTACGGCTGACGCAGAGAAGATATTACAACTTTTAAAGTTGCCGTATAGAGTGGTTGAACTATGCACTGGAGACATGACTTTCTCTTCTGCAAAAACATACGACATAGAGGTTTGGATGCCAAGTTACGGAAGATACGTAGAAATCAGTTCCTGCTCCAATTTCGAGGATTATCAGGCTAGAAGGGCCAATATAAGGTTTAGGGACAAAGACACGGGAAAAGTCAATTTTGTCCATACCTTGAATGGGTCAGGGCTGGCTGTTGGAAGAACTTTTGCAGCGATCTTGGAAAATTATCAAAATGCCGACGGTAGTGTGAACATTCCGGAATCTCTTGTGCACTTCATGGGTGGATTGGAAGTTATAAAGTAAAAAAAGGGAGATTTTTCTCCCTTTTATCTACTAAAATGATACAAATCTTATTGACAATGTTATTGTGCGTTGGTATAATAACAATTGTCTCATTCCGAGAGGTACCGAAGTGGTCATAACGGGGCGGTCTTGAAAACCGTTAGAGTGAAAGCTCACGTGGGTTCGAATCCCACCCTCTCGGCCATTTTTTATATTCAAATTTAAAAACTATAGCTATGGAGAAGTACTCAAGTGGCTAAAGAGGTGCCCCTGCTAAGGGTATAGGCCGGGAAACCGGTGCGAGGGTTCAAATCCCTCCTTCTCCGCCATTCAAGGCAATCAACTCGCTGAAAGCGAGTTTTTTTATTGCCCAAAACAGAGGGGACAAAAAACGGAGGGGACGGTTCTTTTTGTTTTTTGATCAAACAAAAAGAACCGTCCCCTCCGTTTTTCATTATTCGTCAGCGAACCTGTAACCCACACCCACTTCTGTTAGAATGAAACGTGGACGAGCAGTGTCCTTCTCTATTTTTCTTCTTAAATTAGCCATATAAACTCTTACGCTTTTGGCATCGTCTGTCGACGTATACCCCCAAACATGTTTTAGTATGTAACTGTGGGTCAAAACCTTGCCTTGATTTGAAATAAGAAGCAATAAGAGTTTGTACTCAATGGGAGTCAGATGAACTTCTACATCGTCGATTAAAATTCGTCGCTTCTCATAATCTACAGTCAGGTAATCGCACGTATAAATATTTTCAGTCGGAGAATTTGTTTTTGAAAGTGCTCTTTCTGAAACACGGATCCTTGCCATCAGCTCTCCCATGTGGAATGGCTTGGTTATATAATCATTGGCACCCAGATCAAGTGCCTGGATTTTTTCTTTCTCGTGACCTCTGGCAGAAACAACAAGTATGGGTATGTCAGAGAATTCTCTTAGTTCACTAATAATTTCCAGTCCGTCACGATCTTCAAGACCCAAATCAAGCAGGATCAGATCCGGATGATGAGAACTGAACATAAACAATCCACAAGCTGCACTATCTGCAACTAATACTTCATAGCCTTGTTTCTCCAAGGAGACAGCAATAAAATTAGATATATACTTGTCATCTTCGATAATTAAAATTTTGCTTTTGTTTTCCAAAATCATCCCTCCAACGGAAGAGTAAAAATGAATCTGCTTCCTTTTGGTACATTGCTTTCGGTGAAGATCTCACCGCCATGAGCTTCAACTATGGCTTTACAAATCGCAAGCCCCAGTCCTATGCCTTTTTTTCCATCTGTAACATTTCGTTCCAAGGTAACAAATTTATCAAAAAGATTTTCTTTTATGTTTTCAGCTATGCCCTCACCTGTGTCTGCAACGATTATTTTCAAGAAATCTCTTTCTTCTTTTATTTCAAGAGATATTTTACTTTGGGACGTAGTATGTCTGATGGCATTTTCCAATAGATTTATCAGAACTTGAACGATGAGCTTTCCGTCTACGGGTACCATGATGACTTGTTTTGGTAATTCGACAATTAAATTTCTGTCATTTAGCAGTCTGGATATATGTGAAACCGCTTCACTGACCACGTCGTCGATGACTTCGAATTCCTTGTGAATCAATAGTTGAGAGTCATTTATTCTAGTCATATTTAAAATATTTTCTACCAGACCAGTCAGCCAGGTGATTTCTTCACTCATCCCAAGTACCAGTGTTTTTCTTTCATCGAATGTCAGGGTCTCGTAGTTGTCGGCCAAGAGATTGGCAGCTCCGGAAAGAGCCGTCAGGGGACTTCTCAGATCGTGTGCGACGGATCGTAAAAGAGTTGATCTTAGATGCTCCTTTTCCATGGCAACACGGATTTTTTCCCGTTCAATATAAAGACTTTCTCTGTCTAAAGCGATTCCAAGCTGGGTCGAGACTGCCTGGATTATTAGTTCGATCTGTTCATCAAACGCTTGATTTTTGTTGTATACCAAAAGATTTCCCAGTTTAACAGTACCGCTTTTGATCTCGAAGCTTAAATGATTTCCAGTTGGTAGAACGTCGTATGCGTTATAAATCTCTTTGTTTTCCAGCTCAATTATACTGTCAAAACCGGTGTAGTCTTTAATAAAAGAGATTCCTTGATGCATTATGCTTTTTTGTCCGCTAACGGGCAAGAAACCTGAAGAGATTTGATGGAGGATCTTTGCTGTGTTTTCGTTTTTTAAAGAAATTTCGATTTGCTGCTGGAGTTTTGATGTAACCGTGCCAGATACTACTGCAGTAATCAAAAAAAACATCAGCAAAATGATATCGTTGCTGCTGTATATGTGAAATGTATAAATGGGAACAGTAAATAAAAAATTAAAAGCCATCAAACTTAAAATTGAATTTAGGATTCCCCAAAAGTAACTACCCGTCAAAACGGAAGAGAAAAGAACACCTAGAAGAAATACCATTATTATACTTTCTTTTCCAACACCAAGATAGCTCATGGCTATGGAAGATCCTGTAGCCAATACTAACATGATCAATGTTTTGGCAGCGCTGCCCAAGGTGTTTTTTTTATAGTTTGAACTCATGGATGAAATCACTCCTTGTAGACAGTATATGTTTATATCTATTTTTTGTCCATAAGTCTAAAGATATCTTTTTTATTGCCAGCCACCAGAAGGTGATCATCAATGGATAAAAGATAATGGGGATCATTGAGTGGAATCACCCGGTCTTCTATTTTAAATCCCAATATATTGATATTGTACTTGGAACGTACGTTTAGATCCAGTACGCTCTTTCCGGCCCAGAATTTGGGCACTGACATTTCAGTAATGGCATAATCAGTTGTTAGCTCTATGTAATCAAAAGTATTCTTGGCACTGTATTTTACAGCTGTACGCTGAGCCATGTCCCTTTCGGGATAAATTACATCGTCCGCTCCGATTTTAAGTAGAAATTTCGCATGTATGTCCCTGTCGGTTTTAGAAATCACGCACGAAGCATCAAGCTCCTTGAGTAGTGAAGTGATTTCCAGTGACGATTGAAAATTGTCGCTGATGCAAACAAAGCAAACATCGAAGTTGTTAACACCAAGGGATTTCAAAACATCTTCCTCCATACAGTCCCCAATTTGTGCACGGGTAACATAAGGCGCGATTTTATTGATTGCATCTTCATCTGTGTCAACGACCATGACTTCATTTCCAAGTTCCGCAAGTTTAATTGCCAAATGTCTTCCAAATCTGCCAAGTCCGATAACTAGCATTGATCTCATTTATTTACACTCCTATCCAATAATGATTTTTTCCTCAGGGTCTCTGAGAAGTTTTACTTTGCGTTTTTCAGTTACAGCCATGAAAAGCGTCAGACTGCCTAGTCTACCGCTGTACATAAGCAAAATGACTGCTACCTTTGACAGGGAGTCCAGGTCCCTTGTTATGCCCATGGAAAGCCCGACTGTGCCTACTGCTGATATCGTCTCGAACATAGCTTCTTTAAGTGTAAAATTTTGCGAGGCCAGTATCAGAAAACAACCAGAAAATATCAAAACGAGGTATAAAATCGTGTTTGTGTAGGCTCTTCTAACTAAATTTTGCGGAAGCCTTCGTTTAAAAATATTTATGTCTTCCTGCTTTCTTAAATATGAAATCACTGACATTATAAGTATAAAGAAAGTAGTAACCTTTATACCTCCAGCAGTTGATCCCGGAGCACCTCCAACAAGCATTAAAAGCATGGTGAAGAGTGACCCGGCCTCACTCAGTGCACCATTGTCAACTGTATTAAATCCGGCTGTTCTGGGAGTAACAGATTGAAACAGAGAGGCTAGGATTTTCTCTCCCAGGTCCATACCGGCAAAGGCATAGTTTCTTTCCAAAATAAAAAATACCACAGCGCCAAATACGATCAAAAAGCTGGAAAAGGCGAGTACGATTTTAGTATGCAGGTTATAAGATCTGATATTGAATTTGTTGATGATCATATCTTTCCATACGATAAAGCCCACACCACCTATAATGATCAAGGACATGACAGTCACATTGATAGTCACATTGGTAGAAAAGGGTACAAGGGAAGCGTAAGGAGAAATTGAACCCATAAGATCGAATCCGGCGTTGCAGAAAGCTGACACGGCGTGGAACAATCCAAACCACAGACCTTTTTTCAAACCAAAATATGGTATGAAGCTCTTTGCCAATATCAAGGCTCCAACAGTTTCAAATATCAAAGTCCCGATCAGGATGTGTTGAACGAGTCTGACCGCTCCGCTGAGTTGCATTGAGTTGACAGCTTCCATTAAGAAAGAGCGTTCTTTTAAACCTATCCTTCTTTTCAAGACAATCGAAAACAATATGGCGATAGTCATAAAACCCAGTGCGCCCAATTGAATAAGAACCATTATTACAAATTGTCCAAACATTGAAAACTGGCTCCATGTATCATATACCACAAGACCTGTTACACAGGTTGCACTGGTGGCCGTGAAAAGTGCGTTGAGAAAAGGGATGCTTTCGCCGTTTCTACTGGCTGCGGGCAGCATCAGCAACAGAGCTCCAGCAAAAATAATTACAGCAAAACCTATGGCAATGGTCTGTTTCGCCCCTAGGGCAAACTTACTTGTCATTTAAATTATCCATCCTTCCATTAGTTTAAGCAGAATTTCAGTGGAATAACTTGCATATATTATATGATCAGCACCGAGCTCCTTATAGAGATTTTCATAAATCATGTCATTGCACTGTACTATTATATGATTCAAGGGGTAGTGTTTTTTTGAGTTGTTGACTATCTGCAAATTATCTATGTCACTATCTGAAATAGCCAGCAGTAATTCATAATCCAAATTTTGAATATATGAATTGTGTACGGTTTTAAATGGCAAGTGATTTTTCTTAAGCAAGTTTTCAATGGGAGAATTGTTATGGTCGTCTGCAAACAATAAAATAGAATGTCTTGATCGGCTATTGTCACTCATAGGAAAAAACTCCGGATTCGACAAGCCGGCATCCAACTTTTTCATCAAATAAAATCCGAAATATACTACAAAGGATATTATTAACACTGCCAGAATATAATCCAAATAGTTCACCACCTTTCATGGATTATGATAGAGTAAAAGATGTTAAAATGGTGTCTGTTTTGGACTGATGATGTTAATTTTGTATAAAGACGCTCAGAGGCAGAGGGGAGCAAACGGAGGGGACGGTTCTTTCTGTTTTTTGTACAAACAAAAAGAACCGTCCCCTCCGTTTGCCGTCCCCTCCGTTTGCGTTTTTGTCCCCTCAATTTGACGCATACTTATTTGTTGTTAATAATATTGCAAGTTTTCAGTGTTTGTGTTTTAAAAATGGGTATACATATATACACATATAGAAAAATCTTCTTTAGGGAGAGGTATATAATGAAACATCTTTGGAGCGACTTCGGCAAACTGGGGTCGCTCTTTGTTGTCGGAGTGATAACAATAATAGTATCAAATCGTAGAGGAAAAGATAAAAATCCTAATAAGGCAAAATCATCTCTGGACAACCAAATAAAAATCGTGGTTTGGGCTATCCTGCTGATAACAATGATTCCGACCAATTACAATTCCGACACGCGTAGAATTTTGAATTTAGTACCATTTGAGAATATGTACGATATGGTGTTCAAATCGGGGAGGATTGGTCTTCCCCTTTGGAATATAGGTCTAAATATTTTAATGTTTATCCCTTTTGGATATCTGATGTCCCAAGATCTAAAGGATAAACCTGACATTTGCATGGCGGTGGTTGCTAGAGGATTCCTGTTTTCACTGATGATAGAAACCATGCAGTTTGTTGTTCCCCTGGGTAGATCCGCAGATGTAGACGATTTGATCCTAAATACACTGGGAGCATATTTTGGATTTTTATTTTGGAGCTATACAAGGCAGAAAAATTGATAAAATCAAAAAACGAGGTGAGACGGGCATGGATCACGATATGAAACAGGTGCAGGATAAAATTCTTGAGGTAGCGGTTTATCTTGACGAATTTTGCAGAAAAAACGATATTACCTACTATTTAATGGGTGGATCTGCATTAGGTGCGATCAGACACAAGGGATTTATTCCATGGGATGATGATTTTGACGTTTTTATGGATTATAAAAATTATTGGAAATTCATCAAAATTGCCAAGGAGAAATTGGATAAGGAAAGGTTTTATCTACAAGTTGAAAATACTGAAGAGTGGCCTTTGTTCTTCACTAAACTTAGAATGAATCACACAACATTCATTGAAGATGACACCAGGGAAAGAAATATGCACAAGGGATTCTATGTTGACATAATGTGCCTGAACAATACCACAGAAAATATTGTTTACAGATTTTTTCAGTATTTTGCGGCGAGACTTTTGGTAGCCAGGACATTGGGGATCAAGGGATATCATACCCAAGACATTCTCAGGCAGACAGCGTTGCTCTTATCAAGGGTTTTTATAAGGGGTTTTGTTTTCAAGGGACTTCTGAAATTCGTACGCAGACTCAATAAGAAAGAAACAGGCTGGGTAGCACACTTTTTTGGCAGGGCAAAATTCAAAAACACTTCTTTTCCTGTAAGCTATTTGGGCACACCCAGATACGTAGACTTTGAAGGAAAACTTTTTCCAGTGCCTGAAAAGGTTGAAAAATATCTGATTATGAGATATGGAGACAAATATATGGAAATACCTGATGAAAAGACAAAAGCATTGTACCCTGTCCATGCTGTTTTTGTGGATCCAAAAACCGATTATAGAAAATATGAAGTTTTAGAAAACGGGAAGGTCAGGTCTTTGGTAAAGTCAGAGTAAAAAGAGGTGTGAAATGAAGGAAGTTTTGATCACAGCTGATGATTTTGGAATGTGTCAACCGGTAGACCGGGCTATCATGGACTTGATAGAGATAGGGATGATAACAACTACGAATGTTATAACAAATATGGAAACCTTGGAAAACGGCAAAATACTCAGGAGAGAGTATCCATGGGTATCAGTTGGTATTCATTGGAATGTCACTACGGGAAAGCCTATCAGCAAGGCAAGCGAAGTTAAAACTCTTGTAGGGGAAGAAGGTGAGTTTTACAATGCCGATGACTTTAAAAAAAGGATCACGAAAGGGTTGATATCTCCCGACCATTTAAGGACTGAACTTATCAACCAATATAATTTATTTCAGACTTATTGCGGATTTGCCGACTATTGGAATGTTCATGAGAATGCTGTATTGTGTCGCAAAGCTTACAGAATATTTGCAGACGTGGCCAAGGAACTTAAAATAAACAAGACGAGAAACTTCCAAAGAGTATATTTGGACTTCGATCAACTGCATGGGAAAAGGAAATTCCGAGAAGTTTTGGTAAAAATCTACATGGACGTTTGGTATGGACATTTCATAAAAAGAGAGTTTTCGATACCTGACGGAAGGATCATTGCTTTTGGCAGCGAGGGCAAAACAGATTTGGACAGATTGATAAAATCTCTTGAAAATTCATCCAAACAAAGGATAGAGCTTGTGGTTCATCCGTCGACCCTGCCATATCACTACCTGTTTGGTGATATGAGCGAGCAAAGGGTCAAGGAATATGAATTTTTCAAATCCAAGAGTACTGCCAAGAGCTTTCATGAGAGATTTAATTTGGTTGGTTTTGATGTCATTGATCAGGGGGGAAAAAGATGAAGAGATACAAAGTAGGTTACACAACGGGAGTATTTGACATGTTTCATATCGGGCATCTTAACATCTTGAGAAGAGCAAAAGAACAATGTGACTATTTGATAGTTGGAGTCACTACGGATGAATTGGTATCTTACAAGAACACTAGAGCCATAATACCTGAAAATGAGAGAATGTCTATAATTGAGAGCATTAAATATGTAGACAGGGTCGTACCCCAAGAGAATATGGATAAAATGGAGGCTTGGAACAAGTACCAGTTTGATGTGATGTTTGTAGGAAGTGATTGGCAAGGCACAGAAAAATGGAATGCTTTCGAGCGGCAGTTTGGAGAAGTCGGAGTTGATATAGTGTACTTCCCATACACGGAGGGAACTTCCTCAACCAAACTTAAGGAAGTTCTGGAGAAAATTTTGCATGAGCATATATCCGAGTGAAATTAAAGTTGCAATTAACTTTGACTGAATGAAGGCAAGCGGAAAATGAGGGTATAAATGAAGTGTAAGCATAGTTGGAGCATGTTTTTGTTTTAAAGATTTCCAATTCTGGTTGGGAATCAGGAAAGAGTGATCGATATGTATAACAAGTTTATCCTCGAAAACAAGTACAAGATGGTCTTACTGATCCAAATAATAGAAATTGCGTTGGTGATTTCTATGATGTTTATTTCGATACACGTAACCAACAGGTTCGTCTACAACGAATTGCATCCCTTTGGATATTATAAGGGCATGTTTTATTTTCTTGTATCTACATCGGTCATGGTGACTGTTTTAGCTGCAAAGGATTACTTCAATTTTTTCGACACATCTTTTCTGAAGTCTGTAAGCAAAGCAGCTGGTGTGGTTATATTTATCAACGTGGTAATGATAGTATTTTTATATTTTTCTCAGAGTAGCCTTGTGACAGCTTATTATTTCGTTATCATAGCGGGTTTGCAAATGATCTCGCTTCTATCTATCAAAGTTGTCACTAATAAATTCAAGGAAAATATTTTTAGACGGCAACTGTCGGTGATTGTCGGAAATGATCGAGAAAAAAATATTTTGATAGAGGCATTAAAAAAACAATCTTTAAACAGAGTGACTTTTGTATCTGAAAATGACCCGAATTTGTATGATCACATAAAAAGAGCTGATTATGTATATTTGCTGATAGTGTCGACCAAAGAATTAAAAGACGATATCATAGCTTATTGCGAGTTGCACGACATAAGAATATTCATGGTACCCGAAAGCCACGAAATAGCGCTGAGAGATGCTGAATTGACGCAAATAGGAGATGTGCCATTGTTTGCAGTAGAGAGATATCGATTGACTGAAGGACAAGTGATCGTAAAAAGAATCATCGATATAGTATTGGCTTTGGCTGCCATATTTTTGGTTGCTCCCATAATTCTGATTGTTGGAATTCTTATAAAAAAAGAAGACGGAGGCCCGGTATTTTACCTGCAGGAACGATGCGGATTGAATAAAAAACCTTTTAAAATGATCAAAATGAGAAGCATGATAGTTGACGCTGAAAAATATACCGGTGAAGTTCTGGCTCAAGAAAACGATCCCAGGATAACTAAGATCGGAAGAATCATCAGAGCCACCAGGATAGATGAGATTCCCCAGTTTTTTAATGTGCTTCTGGGGAGCATGAGCGTTGTGGGACCACGGCCTGAGAGACCGGCATTCGTAGAGGAATATCTGAGTCAATACCCGGAATACATTCATCGCTTTGCTGTAAAACCTGGAATCACCGGCTTGGCCCAAGTTATGTCAAACTACACTACGACCTCTGAAAATAAATTGAAGTTCGATTTGATCTATATAAAGAAGTACTCGCCGGGATACGACTTTGGCATTCTCATCAAAACTATAGGAGTGGTATTTTCAAAAGAACAATCGCAGGGAGTTTCAAATGTGGATGAAGGCAAAGGCATATCAGAAGTTGGTTTGCCTCATATAGAATCAATTTCAGGATTGAGATTAAAAAACAAAAATTTTAAACCCTACAGTTTCAGAAAAGTGGCTGTAATTTTAGTATCGTGTTTCATAGTTATCATAAGTAGCATGTTTTTGAGGTACACCTCTTTGGCGGTAGCCGCCGTGGAAGCGGTGTCGGTGGATATTGCAACTACGGTAACACCTCAGGAAGGAATAGTGGAAATCGAAGACTATGAAATACCTCTTGCGTCTTTGGAAGATGTGACAGTACTAAGCCAGATGGATATAGAAATGAAACTGAGCACCTTGGGCAGCCAACATAAAATAAAATCTGTAATACTGCTGCTAACAAATTTGTCTAAAAAAGAATTGATGTTGATCGAAGAACTCCAAGAAAATGGATTGTCAAAGAGTGAAATCCTGTTGATCCACGATATCATGGACAAGAACTTCAGCCAGGATGAAATAGATGAACTTAAGGAGCTTTCATTGAATAAAAACTAAAAATTTTCATCGTCTTGTGAAAGGGGGGAGCGAGATGATACCCAAGTGCTCGGTAGTAGTACCGGTCTACAATCGGGAAGACTTTATAGAAAAGACTTTGAATTCGGTTCTTGATCAGACGTACAAGGAGCTAGAATTGATCGTTGTGGATGATTGTTCAACTGACAGGAGTTACGAAATCGTAAAAGAGATTGCCAATAGGGATCCAAGGGTTGTGCTAATAAAAAACGATGTAAATATGGGAGTGGCAGATACCAGAAATATAGGGATCCAAAAGTCTTCGGGCAAATATGTGGCGCTTCTTGACAGCGATGATCTGTGGCTTGATAACAAGCTTGAGATTCAAATAAATCATATTGAAGAAAAGGGATGCAGCTTGGCATATTGCGGTTATGGATTTTTTGACAAGGAAGGAAACAGGATAGGTGACACGTTTCATGTGCCCGAAACTGTAAATTTGAACCAGTTGCTTAAGAGAAATGTAATAAGTTGTTCTACGGTATTGGGAGAAAGACAGCTGTTTATAAACCATAAATTTGACAAGAGATATTATCATGAAGACTTGGTGGCATGGATAAGCATGTTAAAGGAATGCGGTACCGCATACGGTGTTTTGGACGAGTTGGCTGAAATAACAATAATGAAAGGCAGCAAGTCCGGCAACAAGTTAAAGTGCGCCAAAGAAAGATGGAAGGTTTACAGGGATTATCTCGATATGAGAATGCCTTTGGCGGTTTATTATTTTCTAAACTACGCATATTTTTCGGTAGCAAAGTATAGACCTATCAGAAAGGACTTGTGACAGTGGACAATGACAAAAAGAAGAAGATTTTGATAGTTAACAACAACTTGGATTTAGGTGGTGTACAAAGATCCCTGATTAATCTTTTAAAAGCTGTGGAGAGTGATTACGACATCACTTTATTTCTTTTCAGCAATACAGGAGAATATAAAGATCGCATCCCAAAGAAAATCAAAGTGATAGAGGCGAAAGCTCCACTGAATCTATTGGGTATTTCCCAACAGGAATCCAAATCAAAAGGTTTGACCATGTATTTGTTGAGAGCTCTGCTCTCGGTTTATGCAAAGGTTTTTAACAACCATTTGCCTATTGGATTTTTGGTTTCAACCCACCCAAGTCTTAAAAGTTACGATTTCGCCGTATCTTTTCTTCATAATATGGAAGGGCACATGCTCTACGGCGGATGTAATGATTTTGTTCTCAGACGAGTGAAGGCAAAAAATAAAGTGACTTTTTTACATTGTGATTTTTCCAGATGCGGCGCCAATACCAAATACACTAGAAAAATGATGAATAGTTTCAACAAGATAGCTGCGGTTTCCGAAGGATGTAAGGAAAGCTTTTTAGAGGCGATGCCGTCACTCAAGAACAGAACTAAGTGTGTATATAACTGTCACGATTTTGAGGAGTATCGCACTAAATCTGAAGAAAGTCCATTTATTTACGATGAAAATTATGTGAATGTCCTAACAGTTGCCAGGCTGGATGCTGGTAAAGGGATTCTTAGAGGTATAAAAGTTTTCGAAAAACTATTGCAGGAAGGATTTAAAACCAAGTGGCATATTGTAGGGGACGGCGTTTTGTGGAAAACTGTAAAAGATTTGATTTCAGAATTAAAGTTAGACGACAGTATTGCCCTGTACGGCAATCAATCTAATCCTTATAAATACATGAAAAATGCAGACCTGCTTTTGTTGCCCTCATTTCACGAGGCGGCCCCGATGGTATTCATGGAGGCAAAATCCGTTGGACTACCTGTACTCACTACTGAAACCATATCCGCAAGGGAGATGATCGCCGATGGCAAAGAAGGTTATGTTTGCGAAAATTCTGAGATGGGAATATATGAGAAAATTATGTTTGTGCTGTCAAATCCTTTGGAGATTGAAAAATGCAAAAGATATCTTAAAGAGCAGAAGTATTCCAATGATATGGCAGTAGAACAGTTTCATAAGCTGCTGAATTGACTTGTCTACAGACGACGTGGGGGGATTTAAGTGCTTTGGCCGGATAATAAAGATTTTGCATTTACCATTATTGACGATACAGATGCAGGGACTGTGGAGAACAGCAAGCCTGTCTACGATTTTTTATATGAAAAAGGGATCATAACTACCAAAACTGTCTGGGTGTTTCCGTCGAGGGATGAGTTTAAAGGAGAGAGCTTGTCGGATCATAATTACAGAGATTTTATTTCCGATCTATCCGACAAAGGATTTGAAATAGCTTCCCATGGACCGGGTTCAGGAGATTTTACCAGTGAGGAAACGATCAACTCTTTTGAAAAAATCAAAGATTTGGTTGGTTATCATCCAAAAATCTTTATCAATCATGCGTTCAATAAAGGAAATATTTATTGGGCCGGAAGCAGATTCAGTAGTCCGATATCAAAGATTTTTTTAGCGGCAAAGACGATCAGGAGAGATAAAATTGCTGAATCCTACGGAGAAATAGTGGGCAGTCCGTATTTTTGGGGGGATTATGCAAAGAAGAATATCAAGTATATGCGAAATCATGTATTTACAGGCCTGGATACCCTGAAATATGACAAGCATACACCATTCAAAGAGAAAAAAAAAGACATCTATTCAAATTACTGGTTCAGCTCCTCAGACGGTTACGATTGCCATACGTTCAACAGACTTTTAGATCCCAAAAATGTGGATAAATTGGTAGAAAATCACGGTTGTGCAATTGTATACACTCATTTTGGTTATGGGTTTGCAGACAAGGGCGCATTGAATGAAACATTCAAAGAGAGAATAGAGTACCTTTACCAAAAAAATGGATGGTTCGTACCTGCAGGTGAGTTGTTGGATTATTTGGAGGGCAATAAAGCAAAAGATGTTTACTTGAGTTCTCAACAAAAACTAAAGCTGGATCTCAAGTGGTTATTGCTGAGGATCATAAGAAAGATCTGTTGGAGGGTTTGACATGTATGACTTTGAAAGAATCGATATAGAAAAGATAAACATTGAAGAATATTACAATTTTGATACTAAAAGTGTTTTTACTTCTGTCGAATGGTTGAGATTTCTTGAGGAAGACAATGACGGAGAGATAGTGGTACTTCGTATTACCGAAGATGGAAAACTGATAGGCTATTTTTCCGGTCTCATAATCAAGAAGTTTGGAATAAAAATATTTGGAAGCCCCTTCAAAGGATGGAGCACAAGGTACATGTCCTACGATCTTTACGATAACACCTTGATCAAGGACCTTCTTGAGCCGACGGTTAAATACATTTTTAAGAGTACCGGATGTTTATATATTGAAATCGTTGATAAAAATTTAGGTCCTGAAGATATGGAATATATAAAATACGAGACTCAGCTGGTCACCACTTTGGAGATCCCGATCAACAAAAGTGATGAAGAGATACTTGCAGGTGTAAAGAGGAATTGTCGGCAGTTTATACATCAATTTGAAAATAGAGGTGCAACTGCAGAAATTTCGGAGCCCAATGATGAGTTTGCCAGAGAAATGTACAGTCAAATATGCGAAGTATTTGCCAAGCAAAATCTGGTTCCAACATTTTCATTAAAAAAAATTGAACTTATGTTAAAACATCTTGGAGAAACCGACATGGTAGTGTGCGTCACAGCCAGAAATCCGGAGGGGGTACCTATTGGATGTTATATCGGATGCGGTATGAACAAGAAGTGCTTCGGTTGGTGCATAGGAAGTCGGAAAGAGTATTTGTGGTATAGGCCAAACGAGTATCTCTTCTGGTACGGGCTCAGATACTGCAGGGGTCACGGTCGGGAAAGTTATGATTTTTCCGGTGTAGCCGAGTATAAGTACAAATGGAACCCCAATGAAGTGGCTTATCTGAGAATAATGGTAGGCAAATACCCTTTTTTGATAAGTTTGAGAAACACTGCGAAAAAAGGCTACTGGAAATTGCTGAAGGCGAAGGGGATCATAAGGAAAAAGTTTAAAGACAAAGATTGCGAGAATAGCGAGGTCCACAATGAGAGTTGAAGTCTTGTGCGTTACCATGCATCAAAAGGGATTGGAAAAGTATAATAATATGAACATAAAGACCGATGCAGTATTTGCCAATCAGGCAGAAAGATACGATTATATGGAGCAGATCATTGATGGGAATTCCGTCAAGATGGTCACCACTCCCTATCGAGGTGTGGGAAACAATAGAAATATGGGCATACTCCATTCCAGTGGGGATATTTTGATGTTTGCAGACGATGATATGGTTTATGCTGATGGGTATTCGGAAGGCGTGATAAAAGCCTTTAAGGAACATCCTGACTGCGACATGATGGTTTTCAGTTACATAACAGATTCGAAAAGAAAAGTAGCTGCCATTGAAAAAGTCAAGAGAGTTAGATTGTGGAATTTCATGCGTTATGGGACTGTAAGTTTTGTGATAAAGAGAGAAAGTCTGCTTAAATACAACTTGATTTTCACCCAGTTGTTTGGAGGTGGTTCAAGATATTGTGCAGGTGAAGACAACCTGTTCTTGCGGGATGCTCTAAAAAGAGGTCTTAAAGTCTACTCTCATCCATTTGTAATAGCATATGTCAATAAGGATGACTCTACATGGTTCAAGGGGTATGATGAAAGATATTTCTTCGACAACGGTGCTTGGTTGGAGACAGCTTTTCCAATCTTGAAGCACCTGCTGGTCTGGTACTTCGTTTTCAAGTTTTCGAAAAGATCAAAGATTGGGAAAATCGAAATCTTAAAACTTCAATATGCAGGGATCAAGTCTTTTCACAAGGGGATAAGCTATCATGAATGGCACGATCAAATCACAAAAGGAGAAAAATAAAATAATTCTATTTGGTTCATTGATCAACATAACATTGTTGTCGATAGGACATGCCTGGGGCAGCACAGCTTTGGTATTAGGCTCCATAGGTCTATTCTTGATAATAGTTCTCGCTTCGCCCGGAGAATATTTTCTTCCGCTGATGATATTTTATCTCCCATGGTCATCTCTTTTAAGAACCTATCCTGGAAGCAGCTCTTTTCATTCCATCGTACTGCTGATATTTTTGGTTGTTATGATTGTAAAATGGCTGAAAAACAATGGAGATCTAAGAAAGTCTTACTTGGCATTATCAATAATGTTCATAACGTTTACCTTGGGGGTAAAATTTTTTAACAGGCTATCCATCAATCCCCAGTATATATTCTTTATATCCATGATATTATTCGTTCCCATTTATTTGGAGGAATACAAGTGGAAACTGAAGTTTGATACGGGAATTTTGTTTTTGACCATGGGAAACATTTCTGCATGCATAGCTTCGACTGTGTTTATCGACAATCCGGGGATACACCAGTTTATGGATTTGAATCAAGAGATGATAGTTGGCCTGAGATACAGTGCTTTTTACAGCGATCCAAATTATTTTTCAGCTCAGATGCTTGTAGCAATTACAGGATTGTTGATAATCGCCACCAAAACAAAAAGAAAGAGAACAGTGTTGGGATCAATCATACTCATTGGTGTCTTGTTGTACTTTGCCATGCAGGCCGTTTCAAAAGCTTTTCTGATTAGTGGAACGCTGGTGTTTTCTCTATGGATAATAAATCTTTTGCTTGGGAAAAGACCTTTCCTGTATAAATTCTATATAATTTTGGTTATCGGCACAGTAGCATTTATAATCCTGAAAAACAATATTTTTGAGGAACAGATCAATTACTATTTGTTGAGATTTGGAAAAGCCAATGATGCAGTATCGCTCACTACAGGAAGATTGGTTTTATGGCAGGTCTATTTAGGGTATCTTTTGGAAAATATTGATAAACTGGCTTTTGGGATCGGGTTGTCCCAGGATCAACTGCAGATCCAACTAAATACTAATAATGCCCACATGACTGTGATTCAAATCCTTTATCAAGTTGGCGTTTTTGGCTTCGCCTTACTGTTGATGTGGTGGAAAAGCCTGTTTAACGGATTTATGGAAAAATCACATGTTGGGTTTACTGATTGGGGCAATATGGTTATTATGACCACAGCCATAATAATGCCATGGTTTGGACTGGATGTACTTTATTTTAGGGAATTTTTTTACTTCCCCTTGCTGCTTCTATTGTTGAAAGGATATCTGTGGGAAAATTCTCGGGATGCAGGTGATAGTGCTTATGAAAGCTTTGAATGGATTGGAAAAGGTCAGAAAAATCAAGCGTAATATTGTAAGAAACAATACAAACAGGCACGGATGGGAAACTTCCAGAAAACTGGTTGTAATAGAATCGGACGATTGGGGAAGTATAAGGATGCCATCCAAGGAAATTCTAATGGAATTGACTTCGTTGGGGGATAACGCATCTGATGATCCTTTCTATAGATATGATTGTCTTGAAAGCGAAAGAGATTTATCGCTTTTAATGGATCTGATGTCAGAGTTTAAGGACATTAAAGGGAGAACGCCAGTTTTAACGATGAACTACGCCATGGCGAATCCTGATTTTGAAAGGATAAAAGATTCCGATTACAATGAATATCATTTTGAACCATTCACACGTACATATCAAAGGTATCCGGAGCATAAGAAGTCTTTTGAAATCTTAAAAAACGGAATTGACGGAGGTGTATTTTACCCTCAGCTTCATTGTCGAGAACATCTTAATGTAAATCGCTGGATGAGAGATCTATCCGCAGGTAAAGATGATGTTAAATTGGCATTTAAATACAATATGATCTCTGTAGGCCGGTCGACAACACAAGACAACGAGTACGCTTACATGGATTCATTCAATTACGATTCTAAAGATGAACTTATACGGCTGGACGAAATCGTAAGAGAAGGGGCAGAGCTTTTTTACAGAACTTTCGGATATGTATCAGAGTCATTCATAGCTTCATGTTATATATGGGATGAAAATTTGGAAGAGGTCATGTCCAAGCTGGACATAAGGTATCTCCAGGGAGGACGTTTTCAATTAAAACCTGGTATGGCGAAAGGAAGTACAAAACTGGAAAAAATTGATCATTATATAGGAGAAAAAAACCAATTCGGTCAACATTACCTGATAAGAAATTGCAAATTTGAACCATCATGGAGAGAAGATCACGACTGGGTCGAAAATTGTCTCTTAGATATGGAAAGTGCTTTCAAGTGGAACAAACCAGCAACAATCAGTACTCACAGGCTAAACTATATGGGATTCATAAATGAAAATAACCGGGATAAAAATTTAGAGCTTTTCCATAAACTTATTTCCCGGGCAATAAAAAAATGGCCGGATATTGAATTTCTCAGTTCTGTAGAATTGGGAGAACTATTGAGAGGGTGAAAGTGATGGATCAAAAGAAATATGAAATTGGGTATACAACTGGAGTCTTCGATTTGTTTCACATTGGGCATTTAAATCTGATACGAAGAGCGAAAGAATTATGTGACTACTTGATCGTTGGAGTAAATACTGATGAATTAGTACGGGATTACAAAGGGAAAACTCCAATAATTTCTTTTGAACAACGTTTGGAAATAGTTGCTTCCATCAGGTATGTGGATGAAGCCATAGCTCAAACTGACTTGGACAAACTTAAAGCTTGGGAGGTTCTAAGATTCAACGCACTATTTCAGGGTGATGACTGGATGGGGCATCCGCGTTATATTAAAACAGAGGCGGATTTAAAAACAGTCAATGCAGACATGATATTCCTTCCTTATACAAAAGAGATTTCGACAACTTCATTGATAGAAAAGATCAGAAAATGAGCTTGAACAGACATCCAAAATCCTTTGATGAGAGAAGATGATCACATGGAAAAAATCGATATAAAAACGTTACAACGCATGCAGATTGAAACACTAAAAGAGGTAGATAGGATTTGCGGAAAAAATTCCATAACATACTACTTTATCGGAGGGTCTCTTATTGGAGCAGTCAGGCATAAGGGCTTTATCCCTTGGGATGACGATATAGACATCGCCATGATGAGACCGGATTACGAAAAATTTACAGAAATATGTAAAGAAGAGTTGAGTGAGAAATATTTTTTGCAGACATATGAAACAGATCGATTTTTTTACCAATCCATGGCACGGATCTGCATTTTAGGAACCTTTATCGATGAAAAATATTCTGAGCATCTCAAGTTCAATAAAAGCGTATATTTTGATATATTCCCTTTGGACAAGATACCTGAAGATAAGGAAGAACAAAAAAAACATGCGAATGCTATAAGAAGGATAGACAAACTTATATTCTTAAAATCGTGTTACATATACGATAGAGGATTTTTAAATTACAAATTGATAGGGAAAAAAATCGTGCAAAAAATATTAAATCCAATCTCATTTCCATTTCTTATGGATAAAAGAGAGAAAATAATCAGGCAATTCGAGGACTCAAACAGTGAATTGGTTTGCAGTACTGCAAGTAGATACAGTTATGAGAAGCAGATACATGAAGCATCCAGATTCGGGAAACCGTATTATATGGATTTTGAAGGAGAAAAGTATCCCGCTCCTGCTGATTGGGAAGGGTACTTGAAACAATTGTACGGTGACTACATGAAGTTGCCGCCTGAAGAAAAAAGAAAGCCTGAACACGACGCATACTTCCTGTAAAGGGGCAATCAAATTGAGAACTAAAAGATTTTTATATAATTCAGCTTCATTTGCATTGCTTCAAGCGGCTACCATTGCCGGTGGGCTTGTTTTGACAAGAATGTACCTCACGACCTATGGTTCTGAAATCAACGGATTGGTATCCTCCGTAGTGCAATTTGTATCATATTTCAGTTATGTTGAAGCCGGACTGGGCACTGCGCTCATATACGCTCTTTACAAACCGCTGGCTAACAATGATCAAAGTGAGATAGACGGGATAGTAACATTGGCTAAAGATTCATACATAAAAGCCAGTGCCATATACTTTGCCTTGGTCATTGGATTGTCCGCAATATACCCTTTTATCGTAAAGAATGAAACAACAGGGACCTTGACAATATTTTTGCTGGTTTTGGTTATAGGAACTTTCGGAGCTTTGGAATTTTTTACAATGGCTAAATACAGGGTCCTTATTATTGCTGACCAAAAGGAATACGTAATATCCATAGTTTTGCTGTTGGCATATATAGTAAATTTTGCCATTACAGCATTCATGATTTCTCTAAATGCAAACATCGTGTTGGTAAGAACCGTTCCATTGGTTTCTTTTTTGTTGCGGGTGATGCTGTTATCAAGCTATGTAAAAAAATACTACCCGTATATAACATATAAAGAACCTGCAGAGGAAAAATATCTTAAACGCAGATGGGATGCCTTGATAATGAAGCTCAGTGTAAGTATCAACACATCTGCACCCATCGTGATAATTTCCGTTTTCTCATCATTGAAAATGGCCAGCGTATATTCCATATACAATATGGTCTTTTCCGGGTTGATTGCCATAACTTCCATTTTTACAGCAGGAGTTTCAGCCTTGTTTGGAAATATAGTTGCGAATAATGAAACCGAAAAACTAAAAGAAGTACAGGACCAATTTGAATTCTTCATATTTGGGATCACTGCAGTTTTATACGCATGCGCGCTCATTTTGATAAACCCATTTATAAGCATTTATACAAAAGGTGTTACAGATATTGAATATAGTAATAATTTGTATGGTTATCTGTTCGTTGTTTGGGGAATATTATTCAATATAAGGATACCGTATACGGCATTGATCAATTCTTCGGGTTTATACAGAGAAACCAGAAATGTGAATATAATTCAAGTATTTGTGCTGATATCCATGGGAATTATAGCAATTCAGTTCTTTGAAATGACAGGGGTTCTTGCTGCTATGGTGATATCAGTGTTGTACTGGGTCATAGGACTCATAATGGCGGTAAAGAAGTCAATACCAACTGTGAAACCAGTGACGACATTATTAAGGACAGTCAGGATGTTCATAATAGTGGCGATTTCATATTTGCCGTTTAGGACGATAATCAACATGAACATCAAGAATTACGAGCAATGGGTAAAATGGGCCATGGGAGTATTTATTTGGGCTTTGATTGTTGGGGTATTGTTCAACTTTTTTTTCGACAGAAAAGCATTTTTGGCTACTGTTACCAGATTGAAATCAGTGATGCCTGGAAAGAAATAGACTTGTTTTATAAGACGGGAGATGATCTTAGTGAACTTAAGGCGAATGGCAGGAGCAGTTTTAAGAAAATGGTGGATGATCATATCGATGACACTAGTCGGAGGACTGGCGGGGATGGCAATGACGTATTTTTCTCCACCGGTATACGACGCTGAAGTCACTCTCTATTCCATGGATCTGAGCAAACTCCAGGAAGAAGGGGCTCAGTTGGAATATTATGATATTGAGCTCAGCAGAGAAGTTTTAGAGCAGTTTAGTAATGTAATATACAGTCGCAGGGTAATTTCGGTAGTTCAAGAACAACTCTCAGTATACGATTTGTCTGAAGAAGAGATTTTATCGATGGTCGATATAGAAAGCAGCATAGATGCAAATATATTTTATATCACGGCAAGGAGCGGTGATCCTGTCATATCTGCCAATGTGGCAAATGCCATGGCTGAGCAATTTGCTGTTACAATACATGAACTCCTGAACACCGATAATGTAGGCATACTGGATGAGGCTGCCGTACCTGAAAAGCCTGAACCGAAAAATACGACAGCAATGGCTTTTCTTGGAATTGTAGCCGGGTTTGCCTTTGGGTTCAGTGCAGTCTATCTTTTAGAATATTTTAATCCTAAAGTGTACTCAAAAGAAGATTTGAGCGAAGGATTCGGCTTAAGGATTTTAGGAACGATACCTAAATACGCAACCGATGAAGGTGAGGACAAGGCATGATAAGTAGAATAATAAAACGAGATATTAATAGTCTGCATGTAAAGAATGCGTACGAAACGATAGTTGCCAATATTGAACTTGGAGCAAGAGATGAATTGAAATCAAAAATGTTTTTGGTCACCAGTTGTAATCCCAAAGAGGGGAAATCAACCATTACAAAGGGGCTGGGACTTTATAGCAGCAGAACGAGTATGAAAACAATTATAGTGGCTTGTGATCTCAGGAGCAGAGAAGATAGTAAACATCAATTACTCAAACCAAGTCCTGGTTTGGTTGAGTGTTTGGAAGGCGAGACAACACCAACCGAAGTTATTGAGAGGATGGGTGAGAATTTGTACTATCTGCCGAGAGGGAGGAAAACTCAAAATCAAACAAAACTTTTTATGTCCGATGAATTTGACAAGCTTCTCGCGCTTTTGAAGGACACCTATGATTTGATTTTACTGGACGGACCTTCATTAAATGATGGGCCTGACAGTGTGGTGATATCTGCAAAATCAAAAGGAGTGATTTTGGTGATCTCAACAGGAGTGACCACATTCAAGCAAATTGGGGACGCAATGGAGCAATTTGAGTCTGCGGGAGCCGAAATTGTGGGGGCTGTTTTGAACAAAGCAAGCCGATGAAAGTTTAGTCGATTAAAGAATGATTTATATAGGAAGAAATAAATTACAAAAATGTATACAAAGCTTGAAAATGCACAAAAATTCAGCAGAAAATTTAATGTTGACTTAAGTCTAACCCTATGTTAACATCAGTTGCATCAAGGGTCTTACAGGTTATTTCGTAAGACAAATCAGCTGAGGAGTTTTTGTTTTCAGGTAAAACAAACTTCAAATGATAATAGCAAACCTGTTGAAAAGCAGGGTCGCAAAGCTACAGGGCCTTTAAAATGGCAGCCAGCTACCAAAGGAAGTTTTTTTATTTGCGCAAAAACGAAAGTTGAGATTGCATCAGCCCTTTAGGAGCATAAGGTCGGTAAGCTGGAAAGTCGATAGATAAATCGGCAAATAAAAAAGTCGAGGAAAGAGAAACATGAAAAAGATCAATAAGAAATTTGTAATGGCATTCGTCAGTCTTGCACTAATGATTGCCATAGTAGGAGCAGTTTTTGCTTCACCTGACACTTTTAATCTGACAGCAAGCAAAGGGGACAGTAACGAAAGCTTGACGGAACAAAATGTTGAAACAACTGAAGAAACTGCAGAATTGGCATTCAAAGGTGTAGGTTTCAGCGTAATGGCTAAAGATGACAAAGACATGGTTTTGCAAATGAAAAAGCAAAACAAAAATGTTGAATCTTCAATCGAAGCTGAAAAAACCGATGAAGAAATTGCATCTGTTGACAGCGAGGATAAAACGAAAGAAGTAAAAAACACGAATACTTCCGCAGCAAAAAAAGAAACAACCGCATCTACTGAAGGTACAAAAACTACAACCACTTCAAACAGCATAACAACTTCACGTGACAATACAAGTGTGGCGAACACGACAACCACAGCACCTACAACAGAGACAACAACGACTAAGACGGAAACAACTACAACAACTGCGCCAAAAACCGAACCGGCAACTGAACCTGTAAAGGCCGAAGAGCCGGTCCAGGAAACCAAGCCGGCTACAGTAGCGGGAGCATTTTTCGTCTCTAAATCAGGGAATGATGCAAACCCTGGCACTGAAGCAGCTCCATGGAAAACCATACAAAAAGCAGCAAGTACACTTAAGGCGGGACAAACCGTATACGTAAAAGAAGGAACCTATAACGAAAGAGTAGTCCTAAAGAATTCAGGAACCAGCGGCAACTATATTACATTTACAAACTATCCAGGGGATAAAGTTGTTATCGACGGAAGCGGAATTGACTGGGGATACAGTTGGGGTACATTGTTTAATGTAAACTCCAGACATTACATCAAGATCAACGGATTCAGGGTCGTCAATTCAAGATGGGGCGGAATTGGATCTCAGCCTGACAGCAACGGAAGTCAATATGTAACAGTGACGAACTGTTCTACTTACAATACTAAAGCATCAGGAATTGCGTTCTACCATGCAGGAAACATCACGATTGACGGAAATTCGGTAGAGAAAGCCTGTACTGCAAGTGGGTCGCAAGAAGCCATATCCATTTCAAACGTTGCTACTTTTACCATCCGTAACAACAAGGTGTTTAATATCACCAATAGCGTTCAGGGAGCAGGCGGAGAAGCCATAGATGCTAAGAACGGTTCATCAAACGGCAAGATTTACAATAACACAGTTCACGATATAGCTAAAATTGGTATTTACGTCGATGCTTACACCAAGAATTCAAGCAATATCGAAATTTACGGAAACAATGTATACAATTGCGGTCTTGGAATAGCCATAGCATCTGAAAAAGGCGGAGTACTTAAGAATGTGAATGTCTACAGCAACACACTTAAAAACAACAAGGTAGCTTACACAGTTGCGGGTTGGAACTACAGCTATGTCAGCCCCATGGATAATATCAAATTCAATAAAAACACCGTAAGCGGCGGAAATATACGCCTAAATAACCCAGATGCTACAAATGTTTACGTGACAAACAACAAAATCAGCGGTGGAACCATAGTTATGGACGGAGGATTGATGTCTGAAACCACCATTGATGGTAATACATATGGAACTGCATTTGGTGTAGCTTTAATGGGAACCAACTACACGATAGCCAACTAAAAACAATAAAAGTGTAGTATAATAAAAATATAAGTTGTTGAGTCAGGCTCCAAATTGACGGAAGTGAATGCATCCGACAATTTGGAGTCTTTTGTTTGTGTTCATATGAAAAGAGGCGGCCCGAATGAAAAAGAAAAGCACTGTTGTGGTGCTGGTGGTTCTGTTATTTGCAGGGGTTTTTGGGGGATGCTCTTCTGATTACCACAAGATCGAGAATACATTCTATGTTTCTGTAGAAGGGGATGATAAAAATCCGGGAACTTTGACCGAACCCTGGAAAACCATACAAAAGGCGGCAGACAGTTTGAAGGCCGGAGAAGTGGCGCTGATAAGGGAAGGGATTTACAACGAAAAAGTTCTGCTCAAAAACTCCGGAGAACCAGAAAAATACATCGTATTTAAGAGCTTTAAGGATGAAACTGTGATTATTGACGGAAGCGGCATAGATTGGGGATATAATTGGAGCAGCCTTTTTGACATTAATGAGCAAAGCTATGTAAAGATAGAAAACATAAACGTCAAAAATTCAAGGTGGGCGGGATTTGGTTCCACTACGGATTCTGAGGGATCGAGCCATGTTGAAATTTTGAGCTGCTCAACATTCAATACTCAGGCATCTGGAATTATCTTCAGCCAGGCCGACAATATAATAATTGATGGCAATTCCATAGAAAGGGCCTGCATTAGTACCGATATCGGTTCCCAGGAAGGGATATCTTTGGATAATGTAGATAACTTTGAGATCAAAAACAACGAAGTTTTTGATTTTACAAATGATGTGACTGGAAAGGGTGGAGAAGCCATAGATGCCAAGAATGGATCATCAGATGGAAAAATTTACAACAACACCATACACCACATACCAAAGATAGGGATATACATCGATGCTTATAAAGCTACTTCCGGATATATCGAAATCTATGAAAATAATATCTATAATTGCGGACTTGGAATAGCAGTGGCCGCAGAGAAGGGTGGGCTTTTGAATAACGTGGATATCCATGACAACACCATCAGCGACTGCAATACTGGATTTACGGTAGGCGGGTGGAGTGAAGGGTATTCTCATGATATGGACACGATCAGGTTTGCCGATAATACGCTCACTGGAATTACTTCAAAGGGAGTTCGATTGAACAACCCTGATGCAAAAAACGTGTATATCACGAATAATAGAATAAGCGGATCAAGTTCTATGATACCCATTGATATTGACGGGGGGCAGCAGTCCGAGACGACAGTAGAAGGAAATGTCTTTGAGTGAGTGTGATCATATAAGTGCATAATTGCTTGAAATAGGGTATAAATAACCTACAAGCAGCAATGTAATCACTAAGAATTTTCGAAAGTAGATGATCTTCATGAAAAGAAAAAAAATTTGGATTACGGTTATCATCATAATTTTAGTTTTAGCGTTAGCCACCGGTAAATTTATTTTGGATGCCATGGACTATAAAACAGCTTTGGTTCCCGATCAAAAAACAGAAGAACCGGAGAACATGGATAGTGAAGAACCGGAGGTGATACAGGGTCAGAATTCTAAAGTCGAAGATGAAAACGATTATTTGGATGCAATAGGAACACCGAGCAGCAATAAGATAAATATTTTATTTTTAGGGATAGATGAATCAAAAGACCGTAATATAGGAATATACAGATCGGACATCATAGTGATCGCAAGACTGGATCTGGATCTGAATATGGTAAAGATAATCAGTATTCCAAGAGATACTCGTGCCTACTTGCCAATAAGGGATGATTACGACAAATTGGGGCATGCATATGCGTTCGGTAGCAGGGAGGGGATGGGACCTGAGGCCAGCGCCGAGGCAGTCAGCAAATTTGTAGGAGACAAGCCCATTGATTACTACTTTGCCATTAAGATGGATCCCGTACCTGATATAGTCAACGACATAGGTGGTGTCGATATAAATGTGGAAGTCGAAATGTACGATTCAGCACGTAATGTGAGGATTACTAAAGGCATACAGAGGATAGATGGAGATCAGGCTCTTTTATACCTTCAATGGAGAAGTACCCCGGGTGGGGACATAGATAGAATTTTGAGGGTTCAGAATTTTCTTGCCAGTTTGTACGGGCAGCTCAAAAACGACGGACAAGTGATCGAAGCCATGAAGATAGTTATAAATTACAAGGAAGGCACTCAAACCAATTTGACATCAAAGCAGATGTTGGCATTGGCCGCATATATGAAACAGCTTCCGGAAGGTGCCATAACCTATTACACACTGTCCGGAAGATCAAAAATGATTGATGGGAAAAGTTTTTGGATTCCCGATGACAACACAGCGGTACTGGAAGAATTCTTTGCTGATGAGAATTTAAAAGTTGAAACTGATTTGTCTTCTGATTGAAGGAATCCTAACAGCCAGCATGGAACCTAGAATACAGGAAACCACATCTCCCGGAAGTGGCATGAGAAATGCATGAAGGAAAAGCAGACCGGGATCTACATTGATGTTAAGGACAAAAACAGCAAGCAAATTGTAATATATAAAACCAAGAATGTATACTATCAAAAGGCCTGTAAAACTAGCCAATAAATATCCCTTGAAGTTTCTGAAGCCTTCTTTTTGAGTCATTTTGCCGGCAACGAAAGCTCCCAGAATAAATGCCAAAAGGTAACCAAAGGTAGGTTGAAAGACGTATCCAAGGCCTCCGCCGCTTGCAAACACGGGCAGTCCCATGAGGCCTAGAGCCACATAGATGGAAACTGAGATGGCTCCGTATACAGGACCCAGCATTATCCCTGCAAGATTGGTAAATAAAAATTGCAATGTAAAAGGGATCATAGGTACAGGGATCCTGGTAAGTGCACCGACAGAAATAAGGGCAGCAAATATTGCGCAGTAGATCATGGCTTTAGTATTGATAGATTTTGAAGTTTTCATGTTGTGCTCCTTCGGAATGTAGTTTTTATAAAGTATAAGACATAGAAAGAATTATGTCAACCAAGACTTGAAATAAAGTTGACATAAAAAAGCTAATGCGAAATCAGTTGACATGAATTGACGGATTTTTTATAATGAGATGGATATGAATATATGGTGTTGAGAAGGAATAGTAAATGGACAAACCAAATTTCAGAGAGCGGATGGCAGTGCAAATCCGTATTTGGATCCGAAGAACCCGCCTTTGAGCCGCATGGAAACATGCCGCAGAGATGCGTTATCAAAATGAGTGGAACATTTATGTTAATTAAGGTGGTACCGCGGATAATCTTCCGTCCTTTATTGGACGGGAGTTTTTTATTTTGAAGGAGGATTTATAATGGGAAAGAAACAAAAGGTTGAAGCAATAACTCCAATGGATCAAGATTTTGCCCAGTGGTATACAGATGTAATCTCAAAGACCGAGTTGGTTGACTATTCACCTGTAAAGGGATTTATGGTCATAAGACCATACGGATATGCAATCTGGGAAAACATCCAAAAGGAATACGACAAAAAATTTAAAGAGACCGGACATAAGAATATGTACTTTCCTCTCTTGATCCCTGAAAGCTTGCTCAAGAAAGAAGCCGAGCACGTTGAAGGGTTTGCTCCAGAAGTTGCATGGGTAACCCACGGAGGGGACAAGGAACTGGGTGAGAGGCTTTGTATCAGACCAACGTCTGAAACGATCATATGCAGCATGTACTCAAAATGGCTAAATACCTACAGACAATTACCTTATCTCTATAACCAGTGGTGCAGCGTAGTAAGATGGGAAAAGACTACAAGACCTTTCCTTAGAACTTCGGAATTCTTGTGGCAGGAAGGTCATACCTTGCACGAAACATACGATGAAGCACAGGCTGAGACCATGCAGATGCTCGATATCTACAAGACAGTGGCAGAGGAATATTTGGCGATTCCAATGGTGGTAGGCAAAAAAAGTGAAAAAGAGAAATTCGCCGGCGCATATGCAACTTATACCATGGAAGCTTTGATGCACGATGGTCAGGCATTGCAGTCTGGAACTTCTCACAATCTAGGCCAGCACTTTACAAAAGCCTTTGATATAACATATTTGGACAGAGACAATAATCAAGCATATCCTTATCACACATCCTGGGGGATCTCCACAAGACTTATTGGTGCATTGATAATGGTTCACGGTGATGACAACGGGCTTGTGATGCCTCCAAAGATCGCGCCTACTCAACTTGTAGTCATTCCTATTGCTCAACATAAAGAAGGCGTTTTGGATAAAGCTTGGGAGATATTCAACGAACTTAAGGATGATGTAAGAGCTGAAATCGATGATGCAGACGGATACTCACCAGGTTGGAAGTTCAACCAATGGGAAATGAAGGGTGTGCCTATAAGACTTGAAATAGGTCCAAAAGACATTGAGAACAATCAATGCGTTCTAGCCAGAAGAGACAACGGCGAAAAGATCCAAGTTTCCTTGGATAACTTAAAAGAAGAAGTTGAAAAGCTGTTGGAAGAAATTCAGCAGAATATTTTCGATAAAGCGCTTAAAATGAGAGAGGAAAAAACCTCCGTTGCCATCAGCATGGACGAGTTTAAAGAAAAATTAGCGGCAAATCCAGGCTTTATAAAAGCTAACTGGTGCGGTAGCAGAGAGTGTGAAGACAAGATCAAGGAAGAAACAGGAGCTACATTAAGATGTGTTCCTTTCGAGCAGGAAAAAATCGGAGACGGCAGCTGTGTATGTTGCGGCGAGAAATCTGAAGAAATGGCGTATTTTGCCAGAGCATATTAATATAAACATATCGGGGCAAGGGGTTAACCTTGCTCCCGTATTTTGGAAGTGAGGGTATAATGGAAATCTTAAAAAAGAGAATTTTGGAAGACGGGATCGTCATAGGCGACGATATTTTAAAAGTCGATTCCTTTTTAAACCATCAGATAGATGTAGATCTTTATAATGAGATTGGAAAAGAGTTCAAAGCTCATTTCAAGAACAAGAAAATAGATAAGATCCTTACCATAGAGGCTTCAGGTATCGGACTTGCCTGTGTGGTTTCCCAGCATTTCGGATGCGTGCCTGTAGTGTTTGCAAAGAAGACCGAATCTTTGAATCTGGACAAGGACATATATCACAGTGAGGTTTACTCATTTACCAAGAAGAAGAGCTACAAGGTCATGGTTTCAAAGAGATACTTAAACCCAGATGAAAACATCTTGGTTATAGATGACTTTTTGGCAAATGGTAAAGCCATCATAGGCTTGGAGAGCATCATAAACCAAGCCGGTGCGAAGCTTCAAGGAGTGGGGATCGTGGTGGAAAAAGGTTTCCAAGGTGGAGGAGATGAACTTAGAAATAGAGGCATCGACTTAAAATCCCTGGCCATAGTAGATTCGATGAAAAACGGAAAAATAGTTTTCAGGGAAGAAATTTAATAATATTTCAATCCAAAACCAAATAATTATGGTATAATACTTGATGATGTGCCCGTAGCTCAGCTGGATAGAGTGCTTGACTACGAATCAAGAGGTCGGGGGTTCGAATCCCTTCGGGCACGCCATTAGACTACGTATCAGGACTTTTCGGAGTCCTGATTTTTTATGCAATTAGCCACTTATTAGCCATGGAAATATATGTTAATTGTTTTGTGACCACTTATCTCCACCAGGGAATAGTTCTTATCAAAGGGTAATTTGGAGCTGAAAGATGCCATCAAAAATATTTATTGAAATATGGGTTTGCTCTTAACGATTTGGCTATAATATAAATGTGGATCCGTGTTGCTCGGGTGTTTTTAACTTAGGAAAATTAATTTATAAAGGTTATTTTTATTTGAGGTTGTGTAATTTAGCCCGGATTAATTTTCGTCATTAGTTTTACGTTCGGTTGAACGGGTATAAATTCAATGAATTTTATAAATAGTTCCGACTATTGTTCAAGTGATAACATTACTGATCTACCTCTTCACTTATTGATCTCAAAATCTACTTCTATGAACACTTCTAAACTTATCTTAAACTAATCCAAAATCTAGAAACAAAGCACAGAGAAATCAGATTAATTGGTCAGGGATATACAAGAGATGTTGCTTGTAGTTTATTTTTTCTTAATAGTAATCTTGCTAAGAAATGGAAAGATATGTTTGTTTATTGCAGGGGGAATGCCCATGATTTCCATGTTGACTTATTAAGACTTAAAAAAGATGAATATGAAATTAACGGGGTATACAAATACTTTTTCAGGTGGTTGTTTTTTTGTTTTGACAGATTTGTAGTATAAAGCTATGTATGAAAATATAATTTGCTTGTTTAAAAAGAATGGGGTTTCTGGGAGGGAGAGGTTATTATGGAGAAAAGAAGTTCTTTTTCACCAAAAATAGTTTTCATGGTATTTATAATTTCACTTGTTGTTATGGGTATCAACTCTACACAGGTGTTTGCATTTAGTGGAGAAGGAGCAGGGACTGAAGTTGATCCTTACAGGATAAAAACAGCGGTACAACTCGATGAAGTGAGAAATGATCTTGACGCTTATTACGAGCTTGGTAATGATATTGACTTGTCGGAATATCTAAAAGCGAATTATCCGTTTAACGGCTGGATACCGATTGGATCGGAAAGTGACCCATTTACAGGTTCTTTTGATGGAAAAGAATATATGATAGAGGGTATATTCATTGATAATTATCTAGACTATGTTGGATTTTTTGGATATGTTTCAGATGGCGGTGAATATGGTCGCGGTACAATCAAAAATTTGGGTATTGAAATAAATGAATTTGAACACATCAAAGGTTCTAAAGATGTAGATGTCTATAACGAAATTTATATAGGATTACTAGCGGGATATAATTCCAATGGAACTATTATAAATTGCTATAGTATAGGAACGGTAACAGGAGATGGATTTACTGTGAAGGAAGGAGGGTTGGTTGGATATAATAGCGGTATTATTGAACATTGCTACAGTAATGGACTGGTGACGGGATCTGGATTTAGCGTTAATTTAGGAGGATTGGTAGGTTATAATGTTGGGAATATACTGCACTGCTATAGTAGTAGTCAAACCATTTTTGAAACGTATCGAGCTAATTCAGATATTATGTCCATAGGAGGATTAGTCGGTACAAACCTTAATGGAACTATCATAGATTGCTATAGCAGCGGAATTGTTAAGGGTGATTCTGAAGGTGTGCGTCTGGGCGGTTTAGTCGGCAGTAATGATAGAGGCACCATAGAAAACTGTTTTAGTACTAGCGCAGTAACTGGTTCAGGTTATTATGTAGAAGTAGCTGGTTTAAGCGCATGCAACTGGCAGGGGGATATAAAAAATTCTTATAGTTCTGGAACTCTGAGCAGTTCTGGTGATTCTCATTTTGTTCTCGTTGGAGGGTTGGTTGCATACAATATTGGAAATATTACAAATTCCTACAGCGAAAGCGATTGTACCGGTTCTGGTAGCTATCTATATATAGGTGGGCTAGTGGCCAGGAACGAATCAGACTCTGCTGTGATTACAAATTGCTACAGTATTGGAGCGGTGACCGGGTCTTCGCCAATCGAATTATATGAAGGGGGTTTTATGGGGCAGAACTGGCTGGGAACTCTAATAAATTGTTATTATGACCAAAACACATCTGGGTGTAGTGATACTGGTAAAGGAGAGCCTAGGACAACAGAGGAAATGATGCAACAGGACACATTTAAATATTGGGACTTTACGAATGTCTGGGGAATTATTGAAGATGCTACTTATCCGTACCTGCGCGCATTCCAGACAGTTTCAGATCAAACCATTACAGTTATACAGGCACCGCCAACAAATGCAACCTTTGGCGATACTTTTGTTGTAAGGGCGACAGCAAGTTCCGAACTTTCAGTTGCTATAGAGGCTGAAGCGGGTTGTGAAATTATACTTGGTGAAAGTGGAGAAGGTTATGCTACTGTTCGCATGATCAGCGGAACGACTGCCGGAATCATCCATTTTAAACAAGCTGGCAATGAAAATTATAATTCTGCTACAGAAATAAGCTTTATGGTAAGTGCCCAGAAAGCAGATGCAACAATCGAAGTCCATGGAACAACAGTAACCTATGACGGTCACGAATATGGAGCGACTGGTACAGCTATGGGAGTGGACGGAGAGGACTTAAATGTATTACTGGATCTTGGAGCAACGTTTACCGACGTAAGAGGTGGAACGGCCAATTGGAGTTTCACCGATCCCAATGGCAACTACAATTATACCTTAGGTTCAGTAGAGATAGTGATTGAAAAGAAGGAGATTCAAGTTATAGCTGATGATAAGACATCCCAGTACAGTGATCCTCTTAAAGAGTTAACATATCACATGATCGGTTTTGTTGAAGGAGAAGATGAAAACCTAGTGAGTGGATTACCAGCGACTTTGAAAACAACAGCGACATCATCAAGTCTGCAGGGGGTATATCCGATAACGGTAAGTGTAGAAGCATTGTCGGCTGACAATTACTTATTCGTGGGAGTTGAGGGCAAGTATACCATCACCCATGAAACACTATACGTAAAATATGGTGGAGATATATTTAAGTGGGTCAACCAAGATAAAGTATATGGAAACGAAGATGACATGACATTCATTAATTTAAAAGGAATTCTTACACAAGATAATGACGGTTGCTCGGGAGAGCTAATTGGTTTAAAATTTGTATTTAAACTTGAAAGCTTGTCTGATAATGATGGTTTCGCTTTTGAAAGTACCGTCAAGTCGAACGGTGCAATTGAAATTACTTCGGATGCTGTTATTCCTGTCGGGTTGTACGAAATCACTGTTGAAATTCAAGACAATCAATATTATACCTCAGCTGTTGATACCAAAGCAGTTGTGGTAGCTGACAGCGGAAATAGAGACAGTCGTGTCGAGGGAAGTGGATCTATAGTTGATTGCGAGTCTGACTTTGGATTTATTGTCAATTATGGAGAGAATAAGAATGCGACACCTACCGGAAGTTTCTTCATGAGCTATGAAACGGAAGAAAAGGGTGTTGTGTATAAATATGTCATCAAGAATAATTCCTGGTCTAGGAGTGGGTTATATTTTATTAGCGATGTGGGAGCCTATTTCGAATCTAAATCCACTGTAAAGAAGTTTAACATGGCAACTGGCGAAAATGTTTACACAACAGGAAATTCTACATTTGCTGTACAAGTTGTAGATGGTGACATTGAGAGTAATGAGGGTGATTCAGTTTCTGTCAATGTATTTAATGGTAAATCGGTGGTTTTTGAATTAGGGTCGTTGGAGAGCAAAGATTCTGTATATGATGGTCTGAATATTGAAAGTGGTGGGAATATTTTGGTGGTTTATTAGGATGTATATTTAGATAAAGGTGAATAATATGGAAACTGTGTTTATTACTTTATTTTTTATTATAATCTTTTTATTAGTATTCATTTATCTCGACATGGTATTAGACGATTTTTTGGGAATTGATTCTTATAAAATCGTTCCAGTAATATTAGTATGCTTTTTTTTAATTCTAATTTTTGTATTTTTGTTTTTGGGTTATATGATATTTAAATACTGACGTAAATAAAATAGTCTGTTCATCGCAAATTGAACCGAAATCCAAATGTTGGACAGTTTAAAGAAAGACCTCTAACTATCCAACAAGTTATACCTGTATAATTTAAAGTGATCATTTTTTAATCAGCATTGAGATTTTTCGAGGTTTTAGCGACAAATTAATGTTCCGATTAAGATTCCCAATTAATTTGGGAAGTTCACGGGTTGATAATCAACCTCATCATTCAAATTTACGAAAAATTTTTATCATATTTGCACTCCTATATTCTGCCTAAATATTTTTCCGTCATAGAAGTTGCATAATTCTGATACATGAAGGGTTTAATTCTTAGATTTGTCAGCTTGATTTTTTATTAATCCAAGAATACCCACTATCGTAGCTGGAATCATATAGCTGCTTAAAGTGGTGAACAAACGCATGTATTGCGGGTTGAAGGCAGAATATACCAACACTGCAAATAAGATGCTTTGAGTTAAAGCTATGCTTATAAGAAAGCGTTTAACTTGCTTTGTCATGTTTATCCCTTTCCTTTCTTAAACAGAATAATTTTTTTTATGTCGCATCATCCATAGTTCGAGCGTTAAAGTGACAATTGAGCCTTAAAGCAAATCAGCTAGCATATATTTTTATGGCCAAAGATGTGCTCTTTCTTATTTTCTTAAATCTTTAATTTATATAAAGAGATTTCTCCAAATTATGATTTCAAAATACATCATATGATTGTTGATTTTGCCTCAGGCTGATAAATTAATAAAAAAATTGTTAAAGAATATATATTAAGATTTAGAGATGAAAACTGGTTAGGATAGTCAAGTCCGAAAAAGTGTGTAAATTCCCTCGGTTAGTTTTTTAAGCAGCAACAGTGGTATTTTTGGCCAATCGATGTTGATGGTATTCTTCCATATCAAGATATCGCTTACCCGTTGTCCATTTC